>CALVTJ010000002.1 GCA_944362545.1 uncultured Clostridia bacterium | reverse complement strand
GGCAGACGCACGGGACTCAAAATCCCGCGAGGGCAACTTCATGTGGGTTCGACTCCCACCTTCGGCACCATGAAAAATTATAATTTTGTTTTCATGGGATTTTGAGTCCCGTGGGACATCAAACTCCTGTCGGAGCCAGACCGCGACAAGTCGCTCCCGGCTTTGGCTAAAAACAAGCCTGTGTGCTTGTTTTTTTACGCATCGCCCCGCGAGGGCAACTTCATGTGGGTTCGACTCCCACCTTCGGCACCATGAAAAAAAACTGCACTTAGCCTCGGTTTTGTTGCAAGCACCAAAACGCTCCTTTGATGCTTGTTTTTTCTCTATCTGCGACAAATCACAACCAATATTGGCGCTATTTTCATGCAAAAAAAACGACAAATATTAAAAATTATTGGAAAATATAAACATATACTTTGCAATTTGAGCACAGGGTTTGATATAATTTTTTTGTGAATACTAAAGATGTTTTGTTGAAATATATCTGCCCTTGTGTGCTTGTTCTGGCTGTCATCGCTGGAATTTTGTTATATGTCTTCCTTCCTTCAAAAGAAGAAAATGTCGATTTGACTGTCTTTTCTCATGATATCTCGGTCGGTGTTGGCGAAGAACAAGAACTTGAATATCAAGTGTCAAACCCTTATGCTGTTGTCACCTTTGAAATCGATAATGAAAATGTGGCTAACATTGTCGGTCGCAATATCATGGGATTGTCTGTCGGCTCAACACAAATCACTGTCACTGCAAGATATAAAAGTGACACAGCAAGCAATGTCTATTCTGTCACTGTCTCATCCAATTCCCTGCCTCCTGAAACAAACGAACCAGACAATGAACATCCTGATGACAGTGGCACATCTCCAGAAGAACCAGACATTACATTGCCAAATGATGGATATATCTCTGTTGATATCAAAAACGCCCAAAACTGCAGTGTGAGTGGAAACATTATCACAGTAGATGCCGGAGAAACTGCTAAATTCTCTTTGTCATCACCGGATTTTGGCTATTGGCATGATTGCAAATTTTTAACATCCGGCAGAATTGCAATCTCACAGGTACCAATGGCTTTGTCTTACGAGTTGGTTGCCTATGAAGATGGGGTTATCTTCATATCATATGATAACAAAACCATCGCTGAACTTACAATAAAAGTTTTGTAATATATAAGGAGAAAAAGTGATAAAAGAAAGCAAATTAGCAATTTTCAATTTTAATGAGATTGACAAATCTCTTATCCATGAGTTGTCAAAGTATATTGATGACAATTATCAAAAAATCTACGACTTTTTTGAGGTTCCTGTTTCGAAAGAAAAGGTCAAGATAAACATTATTCCAACAAAACAAGAGTTTGACACTTTATATGTCAAATTTCACAATTTGCCACAAGACACTGTTGTTCCAAAATGGGTGGTCGGCACATGCGACAGAGGACAAATCAACTATCTTTCAATCACTGATTACAAAAACACAGATCATGCCTTCCCTAAAAAGGACTATGACAAAGCATTAGATTCCTTCAAGAAAACAATTGTGCATGAATATGTCCATTTTGTCAATGACATATTCAACAAAGTCCACAAGTGTAAAGAATCGGACAAATATCTGGTCGAAGGCATTGCAACCTATCTAAGCGAACAGTACACTCAAATCAGTCCACTTTTTGCCAACACTCTAGATGAATTTATGAACAAAACTTGCTATCACGATTACTATCTTGTGACAAAATATTTGGTAGAAAACTATGACAAAAAACTTATCTTGCAATTGTTTCAATCAAAAGAGTTGGCGCATAATTTTTTGACAAAAGATTTGTTTCAAAAAATCAAAGACCATTATTCAACTTTTCAAAAAGGTGTCTAAATATAGACACTTTTTTTTAATGCACTTGCCATATAAAAATGCAAAAATATTTTGAAATCAAAATTTAATGTTGCATAACATTGTGGCATAATGTTCAAAAAATTGATATGCCAAACGCATTTTTAGAACATTTGGCTCTTCTAAAAATTTATTTGTTGTTCAACAAGAATAAAAAAGAATTCAAGTCTAAACTTGAACTCTTTTTAAAATTAACCAACATTTGTTTCTGTTTCATCTTCAACTTTGACAGGCACAACTGTTCTATATTTTTTAAGTCCTGTTCCTGCTGGAATCAATTTTCCAATGATAACATTTTCTTTGATACCAACAAGATTGTCAACTTTGCCTTTGATTGCCGCATCTGTCAAAACTCTTGATGTCTCTTGGAAGGATGATGCAGAAAGGAAGGATTCTGTTGAAAGAGCGGCCTTTGTGATGCCAAGTAAAATTCTTCTTGCAATGGCAGGTCTACCACCTGCTTTCAAAACTCTTTCGTTTTCTTCATCACAACGAGAGATGTCAACAATTTCACCTGAGAGCAAATCAGTATCTCCAGAATCTTCAATTTTGACCTTTTTAAGCATCTGTCTGATGATGATTTCAATGTGTTTGTCATTTACCTTAACATCCTGTCCGCGATAAACAGAGATAACTTCGGTAAGCAAATATTGTTGAAGTCCTTTAAGTCCCTTTGTCACAAGAAGGTCGGCAGGATTGATTGCTCCGGCAGTGATTTGTGTGCCAGGTTCAACTGTGTCGCCATCTTTAACCTTCAGAACGGCCGGTTTTTTAACTTCATAATCTACATCACCTTCGCCTGTGACAATGGTGATGAGATAATTTTTGGCATCTTCTTTGATATGAACTTTTCCGGAAACTTCACACAGCAAGCATTCGCCCTTTGGTCTTCTTGCTTCAAAAATTTCTTCAACACGAGGCAAACCTTGTGTGATGTCGGCAGCAACCGCAGCACCACCGGTGTGGAAGGTTCTCATTGTAAGCTGTGTTCCTGGTTCACCAATTGATTGCGCAGCGATAATTCCAACTGCTTCGCCAAGTGTGACCATATCTTTTCCAGCCAAGTTTCTTCCATAGCACTTTGCACAAACGCCATGTTTGCAACGACAAGTCATAAGCGAACGGATTTCCACTTCTTTGATGCCAGCCTTTGTCACACGAGCGGCTTGTTCCTTTGAAATCATGGTGTTTGCAGGCACAATAACTTCTTTTGTCTTTGGGTCAACAATATCGTTTACAGCAACTCTGCCATAAATTCTCTCTTCCAACGTTTCTTGAACAAATCCATCTTTGACAAGGTCAGAAACAACAACACCTCTAACCTTTTCTCCAGCATCTGCAAAGCAGTCTTCTGTTGTGATAACAACATCTTGTGCAATATCAACAAGTCTTCTTGTCAAATAACCAGAGTCAGCGGTCTTCAATGCGGTATCAGACAAACCTTTTCTTGAACCACGAGAGTTAATGAAATATTCAATTGGAGTCAATCCTTGCTTGAATGATGATTTAATAGGAGTGTCATTCTTTCCACCAGAAGCGGTAGCCTTAATTCCAATCATACCGCAGTCTTGGTTCAACTGAACGGCATTACCACGTGCCTTTGAACCAACCATCAAATTGAATGGATTGAATGTGTCCATATCTTTCATAACTGCATTTTGAACTTCTGTGACAGCCCCATTCCAAATAGCAACATTCTTGTCAATTTTTTCTTCAAGAGTGATAAGTCCGCGACGAAGCAACTTTTCATTTTCTTGAACTTTTCCCTCGGCCTCTTTCAAAATTTCAGCCTTCTCTTTTGGCTCTTGAATGTCATACATATTGACAGAGACAGAAGCCAAAGTTGAATACTTATATCCTGTTTCTTTAAGTCTATCAACAAGTTTAGAGCATTCTGTTGTGCCAAACTTGTCATAGCAATCACCAACAATTTTGCCAAGGTCATTTTTCTTGACAGGGAAATTGATTTCAAGATCACAAATGTTGTCAGGATTGCTTCTGTCAACATAACCCAAATTTTGTGGAATAACATTGTTGAACAAAATTCTTCCAACTGTTGTGACAACTCTCTTTGTATAGGTCTTGCCATCAACTTCTTTTGAAAGTCTAACTGTGATTTCAGCTTGCAAGTCAAGATTTTTGGTTTGATAAGCATAAATCGCTTCATTTTTCGAAGCGAACAGGCTACCTTCACCCTTTGCACCAGGTTTCACAAGAGTCAAATAATAACATCCCAAAACAACGTCCTGTGCAGGAGTGACAATAGGTTCTCCATCTGCAAGTTTAAGAATGTTGTTTGAAGCGAGCATAAGTGTTCTTGCTTCTGTTCTTGCATCAATTGAAAGTGGAATGTGAACAGGCATCTGGTCACCATCGAAGTCAGCGTTGAACGCAGGACAAACAGATGGATGGAGTTTGATAGCCTTTCCTTCAACAAGCACAGGTTCGAAAGCCTGAACAGAAAGTCTGTGAAGTGTAGGAGCACGGTTCAAAAGCACCGGATGATCCTTAATAACATCGGCAAGCACATCCCAAACAATTGGCTTTTCTCTTTCAATCATTCTCTTTGCACTCTTGATATTATTAGATTCGTTCAAATCAATAAGTCTGTTTATGATAAATGGTTTGAAGAGTTCCAAAGCCATTTCTTTTGGCAATCCGCATTGATACATTTTAAGTTCTGGACCAACAACAATAACCGAACGACCAGAATAGTCAACACGCTTTCCAAGAAGATTTTGTCTAAATCTACCCTGCTTTCCGCCAAGCATAGCAGTGAGTGATTTCAAATCTCTCTGTTTTGAACCTTGAACAGCCTTTCCACGCTTTCCGTTGTCAATCAAGTTGTCAACTGCTTCTTGAAGCATTCTCTTTTCGTTTCTGATAATGACATCAGGAGCACCCAATTCCATAAGTTTTTTCAAACGATTGTTTCTGTTGATAACACGACGATACAAATCATTCAAATCACTTGTGGCATATCTTCCACCATCCAGTGGAACCATTGGACGCAAATCTGGTGGAAGCACAGGAATAACATCAAGAACCATCCAAGTTGGATTGTTTCCGCTCTTTCTAAATGATTCAACAACATCAAGTTTTTTTGCTGCTTTAACTTTTCTCTGTCCCTTTGAATTTTTAATTTCTTCTTTGAGGGCTTCACTTTCTTTGTCAAGGTCGATGTCGCCAAGAAGTTTTTTGATTGCTTCTGCGCCCATCCCGGCATCAAAACTGCCTACACCATACTTTTCAATGGCATCGCGATATTCTTTATCATTCAAAATTTGTTTATATTCAAGGTCGGTATTCTTTGGGTCTGTGACAATGTAGTTGATATAATAAACTACCTGTTCCAATGTTTTTGGAGTCAAGTCAAGGAGAGTTCCGATTCTTGAAGGAACGGATCTAAAATACCAAAGATGCGTGCATGGCGCAGCAAGTTCAATGTGTCCCATTCTTTCACGACGAACCTTTGACCTTGTGACTTCCACCCCGCACTTGTCGCAAACAACGCCACGATAACGGATTCTCTTATACTTTCCGCAGTGACATTCCCAATCCTTCTTAGGTCCAAAAATCTTTTCGCAGAAAAGACCATCCTTTTCAGGTTTTTGAGTTCTGTAATTGATAGTTTCAGGTTTTGTCACTTCACCATGTGACCATTCTCTGATTTTTTCAGGTGAAGCAATGCCTATTTTTATTTTTTCAAAATTATTAAGTTCAAACATATCAAATTCCCCTTAATTTTTTGTGTGAACATATGTTCATAAGTTGTTTTATTCGTCAAAATCTCCAAAATCATCAAACAAATCAATATCATCAAGTCCGTTGTTGTTATTTGAAGTTTCTTCTTCAATTTCTCTCTCAACATCAGACTTTTCTTCTTCATCTTTTGTGTTTGAGTCTGCAATCATGTCATCAATGTCGATTGTGACATTCTTCAAATCTTTCTCAACATCGTTTTCAATTCCAACCTTGTTGTCTTGTTCATCTTGAGAAAGTTCTGGAAGATCAATTTCTTCATTGTTTTCAGTCAAAATCTTGACATCAAGTGCAAGAGCTTGCAGTTCTTTTACCAAAACCTTGAAGCTTTCTGGAATTCCTGGTTCTGGAATTGGTTGTCCTTTGACAATCGCTTCAAAAGTCTTAACTCTGCCCACAACATCATCCGATTTCACAGTGAGCATTTCCTGCAAAACATGAGATGCTCCATACGCTTCCAAAGCCCAAACTTCCATTTCACCAAATCTTTGTCCACCCATAAGAGCCTTTCCGCCAAGTGGTTGTTGAGTGATAAGTGAGTAAGGTCCAATTGAACGAGCGTGAATCTTGCTGTCAACCATGTGGTTAAGTTTGAGCATATATTCAATACCAATTGTGGTTTTGTTCTCAAAAGGTTCGCCTGTTCTTCCATCATAAAGTTGAACTTTTCCATCTTTCGGGAAATTATTCTCGATGAAGAGTTGTTGAATCTTTTCAGCATCTGCTCCATCAAAATCTGGAGTCGCAACCTTCCATCCAAGAGAACCAGCAACAAGTCCCAAATGCACTTCCAAAACCTGTCCCAAATTCATACGAGATGGAACTCCCAACGGATTGAGCACAATGTCAAGTGGACGTCCATTTGCCATGAATGGCATATCGGCTTCTGGCATAACAATTGAAATACAGCCTTTGTTTCCATAACGTCCGCTCATCTTGTCGCCAACAGAAAGTTTTCTCTTTTGAGCAATATAAACTTTGACAAGTTCGTTTACGCCAGGTTCAAGTTCATCCTTGTTCTTTCTGCTAAACACTTGAACATCAACAACCACACCACCTTTGCCGTGTTGAACACGAAGAGATGTGTCACGAACTTCTCTTGCCTTTTCTCCAAAGATAGCACGAAGCAATCTCTCTTCTGGCGAAAGTTCTGTCTCTCCCTTTGGTGTCACTTTGCCGACAAGAATATCTCCTGTTGTCACTTCCGCACCAATTCTAATGATTCCGTTTTCATCAAGGTTTTTGAGGGCTTCTTCGCCAAGATTTGGAATATCTCTTGTGATTTGTTCATCGCCAAGTTTTGTTGTTCGGC
The DNA here is from genome assembly GCA_944362545.1 of uncultured Clostridia bacterium. Taxonomy (GTDB): domain Bacteria; phylum Bacillota; class Clostridia; order Christensenellales; family UBA1242; genus Caccovivens. The sequence continues at coordinate 177,361 of CALVTJ010000002.1, read as the reverse complement.
ATTTAATTTCTTCAACTTTTAAACAAATTGATGTAAAGACATCATCTTTTACCAATCTTTCATTGATAAGAATAGCATCTTCGTAGTTATAACCTTCCCAGTTCATATAACCAACAAGCACATTCTTTCCAAGTGCAAGTTCGCCATTTTCTGTGGAATAACCATCAATGATAACTTCTCCCTTCTTTACCTTTTCACCCTTAACAACGCAAGGCTTTTGATTGAAGCAAGTTTCATCGTTTGTTTTGTCAAACTTTGTAAGTGAATAGATGTCGGTTTCTCCCTTAACATTCTTTACACGCACTTCATCTGCGCTGACATATGTCACTTCGCCATCTTCTCTGGCAAGTTGAGTATATCCGCAGTCATGAGCGACAGTTGCTTCCATTCCTGTTCCAACAATTGGAGCCTCTGGACGAAGAAGAGGCACAGCCTGTCTCTGCATGTTTGCACCCATCAACGCTCTGTTTGCTTCGTTTGAATTGACAAACGGAATGAGTGATGTAGCAACAGAAATAAATTGTCTTGGAGAAGCATCAACAAGGTCAACTTGACTTGCTGGCACTTCAATCGCATAGTCTTTGTGACGGCAAATAACTCTCTTGTTTACAAATCTGCCTTCACTGTCAAGAGGTTCTGTCGCCTGTGCGATATAAGCAGTGTCTTCGATGTCTGCCATATAATATTCGCATTTGTCAGAAACCTTTCCTGTTTCTTTGTCCACCTTTCTGTAAGGTGTTTCAAGGAAGCCATATTCATCAACTTTTGCATAACTTGTGAGAGTGTTTACAAGCCCAATAGCCTGACCTTCTGGGGTTTCAATAGGACAGATTCTTCCATAGTTTGTATAGTGAATATCACGCACTTCAGCATCTGCTCTTTCCTTTTTGATTCCTCCAGGACCAACAGCGGAAACGCGGCGCTTTTGTGTAATTCCTGAAAGTGGATTGACTTGGTCCATAAGTTGTGACAACTGTGAAGAAGCCACAAAGTCACGCAAGGCCCTGTTGATAGCCTTTGGATTGACAATTTGTCTTGGCGTGACTTCAGAAAGTTCTTTTCCTTGCAATGTCTCTCTGACATTTGCAACAAGTTTTGTCACACCAGAACGGAAATGGTCATAGAAAAGTTCACCAACAGTGGCAATTCTCTTGTTTGACAAATGTTCAATTTTGTCAGGTTTTGCAATTCCTTCAAGTCCATCAAGATACATGCTGATAGCAGCCAAAATATCATCCATAGTCAAAGTTGTTATCATCAAATCTTTGGCATGTTCTTTGATGGCTTGAATTCTCTTTTCTTTGGTCTTGTTATCTTTGAGAAGTTGTGCCAAAACAGGATAATAAACCTCTTCCAAAATTCCGAGAGATTTCTCATCGCATGGGAAAACATCTGAAAGTCTAACTCTGTTGTTCCCTCTCATGAGATACTCTTTGTCAGAAAGTTGAACCCAAACTTCGTTTACACCACTCGCTTTGATGTTGTGAGCGATTTCTGGTGTTGCTTCCTGCCCTGCTTTTGCAATAATCTCGCCATCTGGAGATATGACATCTCTTGACAAAATATGTCCAACAACTCTTCTTTCAATGGAAAATTTCTTGTTGAGATTGTATCTTCCAACTCTTGAAAGGTTATACCATTGGTCAGAGAAGAACCAAAGGTTGAGATAGTTTCTTGTTGTTTCTGCGGATGGAACATCAGCAGGTCTGGTCTTTCTTGCAAATTCAAGCAATGCTTCCTCTTGTGTGTTTTGAGTTTCTTTTTCAAGCACATTCTTCACAAGTCTGTGTCCACCAAAAAGATTGGAAATTTCTTCTGCAGAATAACCAAAGCATTTGAGGAACAATCCAAGTGTAATCTTGTGTCTTCTGTCAAGCACAACCTTCAAAACTTCATTTGCACCTTGTTCAAATTCAATATACATTCCACGCTTTGGAATAATTTGTCCGTGCAAAGTGGACATATCATGTGGTTTGTCGAGCAAAAGATAAAAGTTTGGCGATTTGATGATTTGATTTACAACAACTCTTTCAACACCATTAAAAATGAAAGAACAATCATCTGTCATATAAGGGATGTCGCCAAGGTAAACCACATCTTCAACCGCCTGACCAGTTTCTTCAACAACAAAACGTGTCTTGACATTGAGTGGAATGGAATAAGTTGCACTTCTTCTCTTGCACTCTTTCTTGGAATATTTAGGTTCTTTATCCATGACAACATCAAGAAAATAGAGTTTTGCCTTCCCTGAATAATCCACGATAGGAGAAAATTCATCAAGCACTTCCTTGATGCCATGTTCTATGAAATCTTTATAAGAGTTTCTTTGGATTTCAAGAAGAGGTGGAATATCGATATAATCTTTGAGTTGAGCAAAGGTATATCTTTCAGTTTTACCGAATTTTTGTTTTTTCATGATATTAGACATAATACTACACTCCTCATAAAATTAAAAAAAGGAACTTGGGGGCAAAAAACCTCCATAATCCCTTCATTTTAAGTTAAAAATGGTAAAATTTCTTCAACATTACGCCAACTAACCAATTTATTATACCAATCAATCGTCAAAAAGTCAACATATTTTTAGAAATTTTTTCAAAAATACCGCAATTTTTTATTTAATCAAATTATAGCACATTACGCAAAATTTAATCAAGTTTTTTCATTAGGAAAATTTAAATTTTCAAAACAAGAGAAGAAAGCCTATCCAAACCTTCTTCTCTTGCTACTAATCTTCATCTGATGGAATGTATGGACTGCCGTAAAGATTCAGTCTCAAAGTCATTGTCGATTCCGAACCTTCCTCCGGTCTTGCAGTGGTAAAGGACACATTGCAATAATATCTCACGTTGTCCACACTGATTGCTGTCGCATAAATTGTTTGATAACCATCAATTCGTTCAATCTGAAGGGTTGGATTTTCATCCTCCTCTGTTATTGTCACAAATGCACTTGTTGTGGCAAGTTCCGATGGATTTGACATATCATTTGCCACAATACCTTCTGCTCCGCTTGTCACACTCATGTCTGTCCATGACACCGCGTGAGTCGCCAAACTAATATTAGATCCAACAATTCCACCAACATAGATGTGCAATTCTGTCCCATATATATAGACATTGGCATTTGCAACAAGATTGATTTGATTATGTCTATAAATGTTTGCACCATCTTCATCAACACTATCAATAATCGTGCTTGTGATATCAACAACGGAACTTTCATCAGAAATTCCAACAACACCACCAATACCCACTTCTTGCATTCGGTGGCCGATAACATTTGCAGTCACATTGATGTCAAGATTCTCAAAGTAAGCCACACTCGACTGCAAACTGAGTGCCCCAACAACACCACCGACATAGGCAAATCCTGTAAGTTCTGCCGAAACAGTGATGTTTGAAAGTGTGGTAGAACTACTCAACATTCCGGCAACACCACCCAGATATGAAACACCTGTGTTTGCGCTTTGTGTACTGATAGAAATCGACTGAGTCATCTCAAGATCAGAGATTCTTCCGCCATTGACAAGTCCAGCATATCCGCCAAGTGCGATTGGCATAGAAGGAATCTTCCTAAATTCGGTAAACGCACTTTCTGTGCCAACTATTTGGACATCACTGACTTGTCCTTTTGATTCTCCAACCACAAGTCCGCCATAAGAATACGCATTGACCATCATACCATCTTGCATTTCAATCAATACCTTTGAAACATTGGCATTTTCATCAATCAAACCAAACACAAGTCCTGCCTTGTCACCCAAAACGGAGACAACTTGGTCAGTGACAGTGTTGTAAATATCTCCCATTCCACTTGCCGCACCAATCAACGAACCTGCAAATGAATAAGCCGAATATTCAGGCACATTTAAGTTGAAATTATTTTCTCCAGCCACAGATTGATGTCTGGCCTTGGCGCTGTAATTTGAATATAGATCTTGAATATCATATCTTCCAAGTGTCAAACCAACTGCACCGCCGACAATGTTGTTTCCGACCACAATTATTTGAGAGGAAGAATCTCTGTCAAGAGTGACATTATAGATTTTGCCATTGTCAACAATTCCAGCAAGAGCACCAACAACATTGGTATTTGCAAATGACACTGCCTGTGGAACAAATGTGAAGTTCATAACTGTTCCTACAGCGTCAAGAATAGAACTGCTTCCAACCTGAGCAAACAAACCAGCAGAAGACATTGATTCGCTTGAAACCAAACTCATTCCGGAGATGGTCATGAAGTTCCCTTCAAGATAGCCCATAAAGCGTGTCCTGAAAATGGAACTGTTATAGATATAATCGCCATAATCAATATCTGCAATAAGTCTGTAATAACTGTAATTGTAATTTGCATTGTTGTTTTCTTGCAGGACATAATTTTCCATTGTCTCAGCATCACTGATAAGAATTGGATTATAAACACTTCCAAGTGGAGAGCTTGTCGTAGTGTAAGAATAGATATATCTTGCCGAAGTTGCTCCGGTTGCCTCATCTACAACTGTTTCAATCCTTTCCAGTTGTCTTTGAGAATCTGCCACAATGTTTGGAGCAACAAGTTCAATTCTTCCAACATTAAAGATAGAGCCATTGAAGTTTGACAGGTTTTGTGAGTCTGTGTTGAAGAACCACACAGAATTTATATCTCTGCCCTGAGCAACGACATAAGATGAGAAATATTCATCCAAATAATCTTCACCAAACTCATCATAGGTAAGAGGTGTAATTTCGGTAAACTGATTGAGCACAATTTGACCGATGCTTACATTGACACTGTCAAGGTCACTTCTAATCTCACCACCATTGTTGATGTCACTGTCCTCAAGGTAATAACAGTCATAAATTCCATTGCCCGCATCTTCTGTGACATTGTTATATCTTGCAAAACCATAGTTTGAAGTTTGTTCACTTTCCAAAACGCTTGTTGAGAAACATCTTTCGATAAGTCCTGCGTTTTCAAAGACAAATCCGGATGCGAATGCACCACTCTGTCTGAGTTGAATATTTGAATAACAATCTTGAACACTCCCACTGTTTGTGTAAACAAAGCCGGAGATGTTGTTGCTAGATTGGATTGTGTTGTCCTCTTGGTCATAAAACATTCTGTTGTTAGACATTCTCCCGCTGACATATGATGTGTAAATCTCTCCGCTGTTTTCAATGACAAACCCTGCGGTATATTCACTTGTGGTGTTTGTTTCATTCAAAAGTGATGCCTCTGAATAATAAGAACTTGCGATTATTCCACTGTTTTGTCCAACAAAACCAGAAAGGTTGACATTGCTAAAAATATTGATTTTTGAGCGAGAATTTGTGATGTAGCCCGTATTATTAGCCACAAGACCGGCTACATAAGAGTTCGTTGCACTTGAAAGACAAACCACAGACAAACCTTCATCACCCATTACGCCAAACACTTCACAATTTGTGATAATTCCATTGTTTTGTGGTGTCAAAAGTCCAACGCTAAATGTTGTTGAATCAATTCTAATCACAACATCGCTTGTCAAAGCAATTGAGATATTTTGCAATATTGTGTCATCTGCCACACTCTCAAAAATACCAAACGAACTTGCTCCTGAAACGGTGTAAGTTCCGCTCATCTGCAACTGATAACCATTTCCATCAAGTCCGGCAATTTGACTGTCAATTGGCACAAATTGATCGATTCCATTGCTCTCGGCATATTCTGTGCTTGGAATGACGATGTTGTTAAGCAAAATATACCATTCTCCATCCTGCATATCCAAAAAGTCATCATAATCTTCCACAGGAATTGGACTGTCTTCTGTGCTTTGTTGATGAACATCAAAGGAAAATTCTGTATAAATCGGATAGGCGTTTGTTGCAATTTCACTGTATGCATAAATGCCATTTCTTATAGTGTAATTTGCACTTGCCGAGAAGTAATAAATATCGCTTTCTGCCTCGTAAATGCGAAGTGGCGTGACAACAAACGATGAAATTGCATAGAAATCAGTCCTTATTTCTTTGCCTTGTTCTAGTACAGTTGGTTGGTCATTTAGATAAACAGTCCATGTGATGTTGCTTGTCATACTGTTGATGAAATTTTCAACTTCTGTGTTTACAACAGCATTTGTCTGGTCATATTCCAAAAATGCACGAATATTGAATTGAAGAGTGTAAGGATTACCAATTGCATCTGAAATTACTCCATCTTCCATGCCCAAAACAATATCCTCATTGACACCAGGCACATATGAGTAATTCATCACATATTCCATGACATAAATTGTCAATGTGTCGGTTGCAGTCACAAGCACATTATCCACAGTCTTTGTTGCCACAGTTGTTATTTGAACCATATATCCAACATCACCTGTGTAATTTATGCTTTCGGATGTCACATTCAGCATATAAACATCGCCGACCTTCTCCACATTTGCAACAAAACTGTTTGTGGAAGAAATTTCAATTTGATCCTCACTGAAACCGTAATAATCAAGGTTCATCTGATAAGACAATCCGCGTGCCACAAAATAAGCCCCATTAACCTCTTCTTTGTTTGCAAAGGTAAGTTGTGCAAAACTGCCAAGATGAGTTTGAAGCAAAATTGTCGAAGGCATTGAAAGTTGACCTTCATTGCCATATGTGACATTGACATCAAAGCCAACAGCCACCTCATCATCCACATTATATGATGGCATATAATAGGAAATGTAAACTTTGCCGGTGTATGCCACCGATGAATTTTCACCCAAATTTTCAAAGTTTTGATTGAGTTGTGCGAAAAATTCTGTCATCTCTTGATATGTGAAATGAAGTTTACCATTTTCATAACGCCCAAAGTTTTGAGCAAGCACAAACTCTTTGCTTGCATCCGCATTTATCTTTTCGTAGGCAAATGTAAATGTCGCTTCCGTAGCACCCTCTTGATAGTTTAGTCCATTGTTTGAAATAACAAATTCATCAAACACCGCTTCAACAGGGTCAACAGTAATTTCCAACATTCCGCGTTGAGAAGGAACAACAATCTCATCCGGCACAGAAACATCGTTGAAGTTTGAATAGTTGTTTATGCTGATATAATTTACTTCCGCTTCATCAAGCAAAATTTTAAAAGAATATGAAACACCAGTTTCAAGTTCACTGCAATAAAGATGAACGGTATATTCTCCATATATGTTCTCTTCAAATCTGTTCAAGAACTTGTCTCCCGCTGTGTAGATTTGACAATCAAGGTCAAAAACATTCCCTCCAATTCGCGATAGGCGGAGATTGAACAAATCATCTCTGTGCATGGTGTTAATATAATCAAGCCAAGCATTTTCTCTGTTTTGTGCCGTATCAAATTGTGTCAAATCTGCAGGCAGTCTGTCTTGCACAAGTTCCCCATTTGAATTGAAAATTTGATAGAACACAAGTTCTTCTTCATTTGTCGAAATAACAGTCACAGTGTCAGAGAAATTGTTGTTAGTTTGCATAGAATGATATGTGGAATTAGTTCTTATAGATGTTGCTGCATCTCTGTAAGAAACACCAACATCAATTTTTGAATTTTCAAGTTCATAGACAAATGTGTATCTTTCTGTTCCAATTTGAATTGTCACTTGAAGCACCGGAGTTAAACAATAATTATCTCTATCATTCTCTTGTGGATTGGCATTTGAATTTTTGTAAAAGATAATTGTCTGCCCATTTAATTGCACGGATGAGAAATAATCCTGTTCAAAATATGTCGCAATGTCATCATCTGTTGGATTTTCCACCAAAACATATCTTCCACTTTCTTCATCAAATACAAAATATTCTTTCCCCGCCACAACTGCTGTGTCACGAGTAGGAACATAGTCAATTTTTTCAGGTGATGTCACTTTGATTTGAGTGTTTTTTGAAAGATTGTAATTGACATTATTAAAATTCAATACGCCGCCATTGGTGACATAAAATTCATCACCATTTGTAGTCACTCCCAAAGTCAAATTATAAGTCGGCACAACGTGAACATTGGTATTTGAATTGCCATAAATATTCAATATGCTGTCATCTGTGATATTAACTCCATTGATGTTTTGGCTAGTATAGAAAATTGAAGATGAAACATCCTTGTCAAAGAAGTTGACAATATAGATATAAATAACTCGAGATCTAACCACATTCAAAATGCTGTTCAATGTGATTGTGGCAAGTCCTGTGCTTTTGACGGTCAAATTGCCGTTTACATCCACGGACAAAATGTTTGAACTTGAAGAGGAAATATTGACATCTGTGTTCCCAAGTGAAAACGGATAGAAATTGGAGTTTGGATTTACAAAATTCAAATCTTCAATGGCATCCTGAGCATTTGTGTCACTGCCACCATCCACTCTACCCTCCACAGAGAAATAATACATAAAGTAAACACCAGCATCAACATCATTTCCATCTAACTGTGACATTGCAAACTCACTTTCCGCAAGGTTGAGTTCCACTTCTTTGAAAGTAAATGTATAAGAAGAATCAATATGCAAAGAACCATCAGTTGTGGTATTTAGGATGATGTAATCACCAAAATAATCATTTACGGATGCAGAATTTGTGATAACAATATAGTCTTTGTCAACAGAAAGCAGATTCCTTATAAGATAGGAATATGCCCCAAAGACAAAAGGACTGTAATTTCTTGCGTTGCGAGTAGAATTTCCCACAGCATAGAATGCAAGTCTAGAAATATCTGTGTCCTCTGGCAAGTCTGTCAAAGTTTTAAACTTGATTATTGCGGAAGCGTAGAAATTGTTTCTCCCATCATCCACCGCTTCAATGACATTTTCTGTGCCAAAATTGGTATAAACACTATAGTTTACACTGTAAGTGTCATATCCCATGATTCCGCCGACATATTCATTTGCTCTCAAAAAGACACGCGATGTGTTTTGCAAGACATCAATTTGAGATATGTTTTGTGTGTCAGCAAACCCAACAATTCCACCGACTGCATCATCATAGTCAACTGTGCCTGATGTGTCAATTTCTCCACCTACCAAAAGATTTTGAACGGTGTTTCCCGACCTTGGAGTGCCGGTGTCGACCAAAATTTCGTTAAAGATTGAGAAGCCGGAGTTGTAAGTCAAGGCACCCACAGCACCACCCACATAAACCCTGTCAAAATTGGTAAAACTGCTTGTCCCTGAAATTGTGATGAGAGTGTATGCCGAATAAGCCGAGTAGCCATACATCTTCAGAGTTGAAGAAGAAATCCTCTGCACAACACCGCTTGAGGCACCGGCAATTCCCCCCGCATAAACATTTGAAGCCCCCGCATTTATGTTGACAACCCCTTCAAAATATGCCAAATTCTTGCTGTTTTGACCGGTGTAATCTTTGTTTTCGGACAAGAGCTCGCCATATTCATCAAATTTCAAACGATTGCCATTTTCATCAATTGCATAGTTTTCACTATCAACCAAGATGTGCTGATTGTTGTCATCAACGACATAATAATTGCCATTTTCATCTTCATAACGCGTTTTGTCGTTATAATTTTTGAAAACATACCCTGTGCCATCATATTTTGTGAAGTCCTGTGAAATCGTTCCATAATTTACAGCAGAAACAGCACCAAAATAGAGAACTGTTTGACTTTGAGTCATGCTAATTTGTGAACTGCCAACTCTCACTCCAACATTGACAAGTTTTCCATTGTTGACAGAAGTCAAAATGCTGGCATAAGTCATCACAGATGAGTCAAGATTAAATTCTCCAGAGAATGACACATTTTCAATGGTCGGGGTGAAGAGCAGTGAGTTTGGGTCATTTGCATCAAGATTATATGCAGAGTTGAGTTGTGCAATAAAACCGGTGTATAAAATGTCAACATCTCCACCTGCCATTGTCTTATTGACCACAGCGGAAAAGTTGTTTGCAGAAACTGCAATGTTGGTAATTGCCGCCTGTGAACTTGTGCCGACAATCGAACCACTAAATCCATAAAGCACATTTTCGCCGTTTTCTCGCAAGATACCAATAGGTGTAAAATTCTGCACTGTTGACATATCAATAACCGTGGAGATTTCATAATGACTTCTCAATGTGGTTTGATTTGCATTGATGCCTAAAACATCTTCAACGGTCTCCAAAAGATAAGGATTTGCACGCGAACCATTGCGGTATTGCACATCAATCACAATAGGATGCAAATCAGCACTTATGGATGAGTAAGAATCACCCCATTCGGCAGGATAAATATAAATCCTTCCTGTCAAGTAGTCATCAATAGTTGTGATAGAGTCACGATATTGGTTGTAAAAACCCTCACAAGACAAGTCAATTGTGTAAATTCCTATATCACTTTCCGATGTGTCAATTGTCCAAGTCACCATATTTACATATGGATTTCCGTTTGTGCGAACAAATTCTACCCTAACATTTTTGTTTGTTGATGTTGTTGGATAAGTATAGACACCGATATTGAAGCTTAAAGTATCGTTAGAAAAATTAAGTTGCGTTAAACTCGTTGCAAGAGAAATACTCTCCACCGATTGATAAAGGCTTGACTGAATTCTGCAGTCATATCTCTTTGTAGAATTTCTCTGTCTCAGATTTGCGTTCAGTGAAAGATTGTAAATAGCCTGGTAATTGTTTGTGTATGTAAAGTTTTCCATGTCAAACGAGCCATAGACATCAATGGAAAAGATGTTTGAAAAGTCCACCGTGTAGGTTGCCGAAACAGCGCCACCTGCATCAATGTCGACATATTCAAAATCATCCGCATAAAACATCAAACCATCATTCAAGACAAGCATGATAACTTTTTCTTCTCTTTGCGGTCTTCCATCCACAATTTGACTTCTTGTCACAGTCACTTCAGTCACAGTTGGCACGGTGGAGTAGGTGTTGTTGCCATTTTGTGAGTAAATTACCTGTGCATAAAAGTAAATGAAACTTGCATTGTATCTTGAAAAGACAAGTTCGCTGTAAACTTGGTCATCCAAAATGTCGTATGTGTATCTGCCTTCTTCATTGCTTTCCAAAGCATTGGCAAAAATATCCACAAACGCATCTTGTCTGAAATAATATTTGTAGAAATTGTAAGAATTTACATTGTTCACAACCGGTGTCAATGTCACAGATTCATCACTATCCTGCAAATTTCCACTGCCATAATAGACAATGTTGTTGAGTGCATAATTGTCACCGTTGCGCATATAAAACTCATCCACAAGAGAATAAGAACTTACATTGACATAAAGTTCCAATTCCGTTGCAGTTGTTCTAAAATCATACACTTCAATTCCGGACAAAGTGAATGTGATTTGCACCTGTCCATTTGCCAAAGTGGAAATGCGATAGACATTGTTTATTCGTGCCACTGTCACATAGCCACCCATATTTGGAACATATGTGATAGAATCGGCGTTGACATTTGCTGTTATTGTCAATTGTGCTACATTGCCAAAAGAAATATCAGTTTGAGATGATGGATTTAAAATTTCAATGTTTAAAGTGTCTTGAAATTCTCCATGATCACTTGTGCTGTAAGTTGCCTCTGTGACTGCCTCATTCCCCTCATTTGTGAGTTGAATTGAAGTAGTCTCTGGCTTTAATGTTCTTGTCACATTGAAGGTAAGTTCAATCGGCATTCCGTTGTCAAGATAAATTCTGTAAATGCCCACACCAGCAAGACGCGGAGTCAATGACAGGTTAAGATAATACCTATTATCAATTTGAGTGTAAGGTTGAGTTTGATTTGATGTAATTTGCAAAACATCCACGCCACTTAAAAATCTGTAGGAGACCGATTGAAAGGCTTGGTCAGCATAAATCTGTCCATCAAAATCCACAGTTCCGGCATCGTAATCCAGATAAAAATATGGTTCATCATAATTTTCTGAAACAGAAACTGCAGTTGCTCCTGCAATAATTCTGCAATGTAAATCAAGAGTCAACTCATCTGCGTTTTGCAAAATATCACTCTTAAGGTGCACAGTCACCACCAAATCGGCAATTTGATGTGTGCCATACTTTCCTCTTATATAGAAAGGAGTGCTCAAATCGGTATAAAGTCTGCTGTCTCCAGACACAACTGTGGTGTTGTTGTAGATTAAATCAAGATAAGTGTCATCAAATGTGAAATATACTCCTTCATAATTTGGGGAAGTAGCATATCCTGAAATGACATCAACCAAGATTTCATTCCAACCAAATTCAGGAAATCTATAATAGTTGTAAAGCACAAACCTTTCCGGCTCTGAAGTTCCATTGACTGTCAAAGCAGTTGGAGCAACTTCAATGTTTACCCTAAAATCTTTTTTGACATTGACACTTTCATCATCAATTTCCTGTGCAATGTCATAGAAAATTTCCAGCGAAACATTTGTGCTTGTCTGCACCTGTGAATTTTGAGAAATTTTTAAGTAAAACACCGTGCCTTCCGGTTCTGTTTCCTCAATGTAGTCATAAAAATCCACATCGACAAATTCATTCGATTGTGTCTTGAGAAGTTTTAATGGTGAGCCTGAAATGGCATCATTCATCTGCACACGGAGCAAAAATTGCAACATATTTGTGTTATTTGGGACAATGACAATTTCATCACTATCAAGTGGTTGAAAATCAACTGCTCCCGTGTTTATATCAACATAACCGCCTGTCACATTGACATCAATATCCGGCAAAACATAAACTGAAGCAACATCATAGACAATGTTTTCATAGGAAGGATTGTCCACTGAATAGTTATAAACTGCCAAAAATGTAAATTGACTCGACAAATCAACTTCCGTCAACTGTCCATCAAGTGATAGCATCAAATGATTGCCATCCTCTTGATTTTTCAAAATTGCTTCATCAAATTGTGTAATATTTGCATCCAACGTATTCACACCATTTGAAAATATGGCATTTCCACTCTCCAAATCCAGAGAAGAGAGTGTGTAAGTGTTGAAATTTATATCCTGTCGCACTTGCAAATAGTAATATGACAAATCGGTGTAAGTTGTGTTATTGTCAAAGGTAAAAAGGTCAGATGATGGCACAAAAGAGGTTTTGTTTGAGACATATGCAATATTGTTGTTATATTCCACACTATGAGAATATTGTTGAATTCTAACATCAACAACACATTCTTTTCTCCCTTCCAGTGTGACCACCTGCAACTGCCCATGTCCACCTGCTAATCCTGTCACAGTCACTCTAATTTGATTGTTTCCAACATAGAATGGCTGTGAAACTTCAAACACTGCTGTCTGCCCATCAGCACGTGGATTGACCTGAACCTGATTGCTGAACCCCCTTTGAAAGCCTTCAATTGTAAAGGTTATATCTTCACTTTCTCCTACATCAAGTTCAATGCTTGGTTTGTCGCAAGTGAGCGAAATTTTGCTGTAATCAACGCCACAGCCAACAAAAAAGAAACCTGCAAACAAAAATGCAAACACACCAATCAAAGATATAAAGATGTTTCTAAAAACTTTTGTCATAGATTTCCTTTTAACTCAAACGAGATTTTTCTTTTAAAGCAACCTGTTTTGAACAATTTTAAAAGCAAAAATATTGAATATTATCTTCCTTCAAAAAGTTGTTTCACATAGTCCTGTGCCACAATTTGCACCGTTGTTCGAGCAGTAGGACTTGTTATTAAAAACGCCTGTCCAATGCCGGCTGTGACAATGGAGTTTTGCTCTTCTTCATTGATACCGCCAGACTTTTCATAAAGGTTGACAAGGTCATTGATATCCGCGGGCGCTAACGAGAAGATTAGAGAATATTGACACGCGTTGATAACCGCCGTTGATTGACGTCTGATTTCTTCTGTTCCCACAAAGTCGGAAATGTTCTGCGTGATGATGATAAGCATACCACCATACTTTCTGATACGCTTTGCCATCTGCGCCATAAAGTCCAAAGCGATTGGATATTTTGGATTGATGAAGATGTGCGCTTCATCGACCGCAACAATAATCTTCCTGTTCTTGCGATATTTTTTGTTAAAGTCCTTGTTGTTAATGATTTCATTGTTAAGATATCTAAACACCAAAAGCATCTGTGCGTTTGTGATAGTTGGGTTGTTTCCAGCAACCAAAGATTGAAAGTTGAATGTGACAAAATTTTCGTTTGTTTCAATGGAAGTTGGACCATTCCAGAGAGCACTGTTTCTTCCGCCGGCGGCAAACTTTTTGATATAAGTTTCCACGGTCATAAGGTTTCGAAGAGAAAAGTCATCCCTTGCTGTTTTAATTCTCTTCAAAATCAAATTATACAAATCATCAAATGTTGGATAATCTTCCGGTTTCAACCTCGCCAAATCGGTCTTGTAATCGATGTGTTTCTCTTTATACATATCAATGATAAGCGAATTTAGCACTTCAAACGCATCCGCGTTGATACCCTCCAAAATAACCCTAAAAAACTGTTCCAAAAACTGCAAGTGTTGAGGGAAGGAGTCATCAATCTTCTTTTCAATTATTTTCTGTTTAACAATCTTCCTGCCAAAAGCATCATATTCTTCCTCCTCATCCTCTTCATCTTCATCATCTTCTGATGCCTCCAACGATGAAATAACATGGAACGGATTGATAATTCCGTGAGTGGAAGAACCAACATCAATAAATTTACCACCCAGATTTCTTGTCAAATCTTGATATTCATTTTCCGGGTCCAAAATAAAAATTTTGCAGTTGTCAGCGGCAAGGTTTGTCAAAAGTGTTTTTGTAGCATAACTTTTTCCAGAACCAGATTTTCCAATAACCATCATATTGGAGTTAACTCTTTCTCGGTCACGCTTAAAAAAGTCAACAAACACTGGATACTCATTATCTCCCAAATAAATTCCATTTTTATCTTGCAATGCGTTTGAGATGAACGGGAATGTGGCAGCAAGCGTAGAAGTTGGGATTCCCCTCATGTTATTTTTAAAGATATCGCGCTTAGAAATATTTGATGAAATAAAACCATCGATTTGACGAGAAAACAACTCAGAATATTTAAAACCCTGTTGTTTCAACATTGCCCTAACATCCTTTTTTGCAGCATCTTCGGCAACAATATAAGTGTTGACATTGAAGAGTTGCTGGTTGTTGTTTTTAAGAGAAGCCAACAAATCTCTCAAAGTTTGAAGGTGAGTTTGAAGTTCAATCTGTGTCGAGCTTCTACCTGACCTTGCAAGTTTTGATTCCATTTCCATAATAGCACGGTCAATCTGTTTTTCGGAATCATATTTTGGCATCGGTGTAAACTTCATCACAGTTTTTGTTCTGTCCAAAAGGAAGAACTGCGCCCCCCAAGCATTCCCCACCTGCAAAGGATAGTCAGTCAAACTGAAACAGCGATAGCATTGGTCATCCAAAAAATATCTTGCAATGTTGAATTTGATTTTGTTTGGCGTTGCCCATGATATGTAATCAGCCATTGGAATGATTTCCAGATCACGTTCATCCAAATCTTTTGTCAAGTTTGCTTTCAAGAATACAACAAGATCTGTCCCTTGAAGTTTAGTGGCAATGATTGGATTGAGCGAAGAAGCCATAGCATTTATCATACCATTTGTGGTATTTTCCAAAATTTCCATATCCTTGCCATAAACCACAACATAGAAGTGATCTTTAAAAATTTTGGACTGGCGATTCATAAATTCATAGAGTGACACACGCTCTTCAAAAATTGGCGCACGCGCATCAATTTCGGCCTGTGTGATTTGTCCATCATATTGCATGTCGTAAAGCACATCATATTTATGATTTTCATTATGTATATAGTTATCCAAAATCATAGGTTTGCTGATTTTGATAATCGAACAAGTTTGGTCAGCAGCAATTCTTCTCAAGGCATTTGCAAAACTTTCGATGACATTGTCTTGATAATATTCTGTCAAGAGAGTAAAAAACATTGGCTGAATTTCCAAGACCTGTGCATAGTATTCGCCAAAACTTATAAATCTGTCCTGATAGATGCCCTCATATGCAATCATTTCGTTGATGTCAGACTTTTTCTTTTCGCCATCGCCCTTGCTAAATTTTTTCTTCTGCATAGAATAGCGAATCAAAAAGACAAGAGTGTTGTAAAAGCGTGTGTCATCGGCAAGTTTCAAAAACATCGCAATTGAAATGATGACCCATGCTATAGCAATCCAAATGTGAAGTTCAAAGTTTGCCAAAAACAAAATAATGGCGATCGCAACAAAAACAATCCCCAGTGCAATATCAAGACCTGTCACACCTCGGACAAACTCCGATTTAACTTTTGTTTTCCTTGGAATAACTCTAACCATAATTTCCTTCCCGCTCAAAGATTTCAAAGAAGCACACCAACGCTTAACATAACACTTTCCAGAAAAAACTAGGCACACTTCAATCTGTTATTATGATACTACAAATGACATCAAAAATACAAACAAAAAACAAATAAAAATTCATATAAATATATAAAATATATTTTTTTCTCACAATTTTTTCAAAAAAATTGAAAGGAAAAAGAAAAAAAATAATCTATTTTTATTAAAATATTGACAACAATACCATAATAACAATGATAAAAACAACGAGAAAAATAAATATAAAAAACACGAAAAATGCAAAAATAAATCAAAATAATGCAAAAAAAATTAAATTTTAATGCATTTTTTAATATTTTTTAATTATTTTTTGATTTTATCTTTTTATTGCAAAAAAGAGTTGATTTAATCTATTATGCTTTTTTGCTTTATCAACCACACTTCGAGAGATAATCTGTCCTTTTGAGATTATCCTTTCGCTGTTATAGCCAATGATGTCCTCACTCACAACCTTTCCAACATAAAAAGAGGTCGCAAGTGTCACCTTCTCTGGTTTTTGCAAACTTTGAATAGTCACCACATTTTCGCTTGATACTTTTGGAAATGTTCTTTTTTGAACGTCCTTACGTTTTTTCTTAAACTGTACAAAAACAATATCGTTGGAAATTTTTGCAACCTGTTTGGTCAAGATTTCACATCTATCAGTTAATATTTTTACCAATTTATTCCTGTGAAATTCCATGCCTATGACATGTCCAAAAAACACTCCCTTGTCATCAAAAACACATCTGCCAATCAAAGTTTTTGTGCGAACGGGCGAAAATTCAAGGTTTGCTTCATCATCAATCACCACCACAAATTCTGACACAGCAACAATGTCCGAACTTTTCAAAAACAATTCATTCTCTGTTTCCTCTTCCACCACATAATATCCTGTAATTTGAAAGGTTTGAAAATCAATCACCACATCCAACACATATCCTATTTTTTCTCCGCTTGCTTGTGACAAAACAATTTTTGAGATATTTTCCACATCAAACTCCTTAATGTTATTTATGCAACAAAAGCGCAAAATAGAAATCTTTTCCAAACTTTTTCCAAGGCAACTTTACCTTCCCCACAAGACATAAAATGACAGCACAAAATCTTTGACAACTTTCCCACTGTATGCTAAAATATATGTGCAATAGGAGTAAAAACATGAAAAAGAAAACAAAAAAGACCATCACAAAAGACATGACAATCGGAGAGACTCTTGCGATTGATGAAAACTTGGCGGAAATATTTTTAGGCTTTGGCATGCACTGCATCTCCTGCCCTGTCAGCCAAATGGAAACAATAGAAGAAGCAAGCGCTGTCCATGGTGTTGATGTAGATTTCTTGCTTAAGAAACTCAATGAAAATGTCAAATAACAAAACATAAATATCAAAAAACTGCAAACGTATGTGCAGTTTTTTAACATTTTGTCAAAATCAACATCCTTGAAAAGCAATCATTCATAAAGCACTTTGCTGATAATCTCTTTGAGTTTGTCAGCATTTTCTTTTTTCTTAACAGAAAACAAAATTTGATTTTTCTCAATTTCAACAGGTTTTTTAAGCAAATCACTTTTGTTTAAAATGACAATTCGCTTGTCAGTCGCACCAAGGTCGTTTAAGATGTTGTTTGTGATTACAATGTTCTTCTTGTAAAACTCATCTGAAACATCCACAACATGCAAAATTAAATCGGCATTTTTCACTTCTTCAAGTGTGGCAGAAAAACTTTCAACAAGTTCATGTGGAAGTTTGCTGATAAATCCCACTGTGTCTGTTAAAAGGCAAAACTTTCCATCTCCCAAAAACAATCTTCGGCTGGTCGTGTCAAGCGTGGCAAAAAGTTTGTCATCCGCATAGATGTTTTCTCTTGTTAAAAGGTTGAAGATAGAACTTTTGCCGGCATTTGTATAACCACCCAAAACAACGGACTTGATTCCGTTTTTTTCACGCAAGAGTTTGTTTTGGCGTCGAGCATTTTTGATTTTTTCAATTTCATTTTGAAGTGTCAAAATTTCTTTTTCAAGTTTTCGCCTGTCTAATTCAATTTTGGTTTCACCAGGTCCACGCATACCAGCACCTTTTCCACCAAATCTGCCTTGACTTCCCTGCAAAGAAGAAAGTCGTGTGAGAAGATATCTGTTTTGTGCAAGTTTGACCTCAATCTTACCCTCGCTTGATTTTGCATTAAGAGCAAAAATATCGATGATAAGCAAAATTCTGTCAAGCACTTTGATATCAAGTTCATCCGAAAGATTGCGAAGTTGTGCCCCTGTCATTTGAAAATCAACCACCAAAACATCACATGGGTTTTCTTTCAAAAAGTTTTTTACTTCTTCAACCTTTCCACTGCCCATGATTGTTCGTCGATTGAAAGCATCCTTGCTTTGACTGAAAATTTTGACCACTTCCATCCCCGCAGAAAAACACAATCTGCTGATTTCAGCAAACTGATAATCCTTGTCAGTGTCTTTGTCGACAGGACAAAAAATGATTGCCTTTTCTGTTTTTTCTTCTTGAGTTTGATGCATTTTTTGTTTCATAATACTCAAATTATAACAAACATCTCCAAATTTTCAAAATTAAAATAAACTTTTTCACGCAAATTTTATAAAATGATTAAACAAAAAATAGTGATAAAATTGTTCCGCTATCCTTTTTGTCAATCCCAAAGCCTAGAACCTTTTTCACTATTTTTTTTCTTATAATTTTATTTCATTTTTTCATAATGTACTTTTTAACAAAATGTTGAAAAAATTGAAACGGCATATCAAAATTTTATTCAGATTTTGCCAAAACTGAGCCATCAACAGTGGAGATAATTATTGAATAATTTTCATTGTCACAGTTGAGCACAGAAAAACACCAAAAGACATTGTCAAAATCATTCGCCTTTTTATCCAGCACACGAAGATAACATTCGGCGTTTAAATTGTTGAAGGATCTTTTCTCCACAATTTTGTCTTCCATTTCACTGCAAGCAATATCCAAAGCCTGTTGATAATTCACCGCAAAATCCTTGGACAGATTTTCTAATATCAAACTTTGACCATCATATACCACTTCAATGGTTTCACTGCCAGAAAGTTCTCTTTCCAAATCCACAAGATAAGCACTGCTTATTGAATTTATTTCCAATTCCACTTCACTTGACTGACCATCAATGATGACTGTTGCCTTGACAAGTTGGCTGGAGACTGATTCTGAAAGATTTAGACTCAAAAGCGCAAAATTTTCTTCTCCCCTATGCTTTCCATCCATGGAATATTCTTTTTCTCTTTGCCCAGATGAAAGCGAGCAATAAAAATCTTCATTTTCTCCGAAATAATAGACCTTTGTCATCTCTGACATGTTGTCCATCACCAAGCCCTTGGTGGTTGTCCCACACGCAAGACATGAAAATCCCACGCAGATAAGCATAAGACCGAGCAACAATTTCTTTTTCATTTTCACCTCACAAAAATTTTTTCTTATTCTATCAATATGTTTGTTTAAATTGAAAAATGTGTTAAAATAATGTTGAAAAAGGGGTTTTATTGATGAAAACATTGAAATTTTATTTTAAAGATTGCAACAAAAATGGCTATTGCCTTGGCGCCTACAATTTTATAAATATGGAGACACTCAAAGCAATATGCGAAGGCTGTCAAAAAAGTCAGTCTCCAGCCATCGTTTCAGTCAGTGAAGGTGCACTTGAGTATATGGGAGAAAATTTTGTCAAACCACTCTTTGACAGTGCAAAAAAGACCTACAAACTTCCTATCTTTTTGCACTTGGACCATGGAAAAAGTTTTGAAGTCTGCAAGAAGGCGATAGATTTAGGTTTTGACAGTGTCATGATTGATGGAAGTGCACTGCCATTTGATGAAAATGTCAAACTGACAAAAAAAGTGGTAAACTACGCTCACAAAAAAGGTGTTCCAGTTGAGGCAGAACTAGGCGTTTTGGCTGGCATTGAAGACACTGTCAGGGCCGACAAAAACATCTACACCGACCCTCAAAAAGCAAAAGAATTTGTGGAAAAAACCTGTTGCGACACCTTGGCAGTGGCAATCGGCACAAGCCATGGGGCTTACAAATATCACGGAGAGCAAAAACTTCGCTTCGACATCTTGAAAAAGATTGAAAAAGAAATTCCAAACACACCGCTTGTGCTTCATGGAGCATCCAGCGTGCCACAACAATATGTTCAACAAATAAACGCCTATGGTGGTGACCTGCAAGGAGCAGTTGGAATACCTGAAAAACTTTTGCACACTGCATGTACAAAACATCATATCTACAAAATCAACTGCGACACAGACATACGCCTTGCGAATATGGCAACGTTGCGCAAAGATTTGAGAGAAAATCCAAAAAATTTTGATATAAGAAAACCAAACCTTTTGGCAATGGAAGAGATTTCAAACATGATTGCCGACAAAAACAAGAGGGTTTTCCACAACAGCAAACGAATTTGAAAATGAAAGATAACACAAAAATTTCTCATGATGGACACAGGACAAGGCTTTTGGACCTTGTTTACAAAGTTGGACTGGAAAATGTCAGCGAAATTCAAGCAGTAGAATTTTTCTTGACATACATTTTGCCACGTGGTGATGTCAATCCACTTGCTCATCGCCTGTTAAACAAGTTTGAAAATTTTGCCAACATCTTGGATGCCGACCAAAACGAACTTATGCAAATCAAAGGCATAAATGAGCGCAGTGCCAAGAAAATAAAAATGATGAAGGGACTTGTCGCTTATTATTCTTTTGTGCGCATGAAAAAGAGGATGAGTTTGAAAAACAACAAAGAATTTGTGCATCTTCTAGGCGAACTTTTGCGTTTCCAAAGCACAGAAAACCTCATTTTGTTTGCCATTGATCACAGTTTTAAACTCTTGCAAAAACGCACCTATGATTTGAATCAGGTAAGACAAGTCGGTCTTCCACCTATGGAACTTTACAATTTTCTCTCATCCACAAAAGCATCATATCTCGCCATCGCGCACAATCATCCTCATGGCACTGCCATGCCATCTCCGGATGATGCTGGTGCTGTGAAATATATTCAAGAACTTTTGAAAAATCTTGACTGCAAACTTTTGGACAGTTTTATTGTCGGCGAAGATGGCATTTACAGCCAAATGAATGATGGATTTTTGAAGCACTTTAACGAAAACAACTTTATCGACTTTGGTAGCAACGCATAACATCATATAGTAAAAGCATTAAAGTAAGTAGAGCCTAAAAATGAAAAATATATCACTTAGCCAAGGTTTATGGACTAATAAAAAATAGTGATGAATTTTATTCTCACTATCTTTTTTTGTTAGAACCAATGACCGTGAGCCTTGGATGTATTTTTCTTCGACTTTCAGTTTTAATCTTTCAATTTGAAAAGAGTGGTAGGTCTTGTGAGAGCAACATCAATCTTGAATGTTTCGCCTTCAATCAATCCATCATCTGCAAGTTTGGAAGAGATGTAGTTGTAAGCAAGTTCTGGTGTGTTGTTTTCACGACTCAAATGTGCAAGCACAATCTGTTTTGTGCCACTTGTCACCAATTTCTTCACAAACTCTGCCGAAGCATCATTTGAAAGATGTCCATTTTTTCCGGCAATTCTCATCTTCAAAGAAAGCGGATATTTGGTGCAATTTTTGAGCATATTTAAATCGTGATTTGCTTCAATATAGACAAGTTTGCTCCCCTCGACAGCCCTGAAAATATGCTCATCAGTGTGTCCAAGGTCGGTCAAAATACTGATTCTTTTGTCATTTTCACTTAATGAAAATCCAAAACATTTTACATCATGTGGGACTTCAACAGGATTTATTATCAAATCTTTGATTTCAAAAGCCCCATCAAAAACCCTTCTGTTTTTGTCTTTTACCTTTTGCAATTTGTTCCACAAGCCACCATTCCACACTTCATCGTGTGCGTAAACAGGAATGTCAAACTTGGTGCTGAACACATCCACACCTTTGATGTGGTCACTATGTTCGTGCGACAACACAATTCCATCAATTTGCCTGCCATCAATGCCCAAAAGTGCCAAACGATTTTGAGTTTCTTTGCATGAAAGACCATCGTCAATCAAAATCTTGGCGTTTTCCGTTTCAACATATGTCAAATTTCCATCGCTACCCGAAGATAAATTTATCACTCTCATCGTTTGTTATTTTATTTCATCCTTTTTGTGTTGTCAATGTTTTATGCCTTTGAGTTTTCTGCGTTTGTCTCCAAAATCTTTTTCAGGAACTTTCCTGTCCAACTATTTTCACACTGTGCAATCTCTTCTGGTGTGCCTGTGGCAACAATAGTGCCACCTTCATCTCCACCTTCTGGACCTATGTCAATGATATAATCCGCACATTTTATAACATCCAAATTGTGTTCAATAACCAAGACCGTGTTGCCATTTCCAACGAGTCTGTCCAAAATAGCAATGAGTTTTTTGACATCATACATATGAAGACCTGTGGTTGGTTCATCCAAAATATACATCGTTCTGCCCGTTTCTTTTCTCGAAAGTTCAGTGGCAAGTTTAACTCTCTGCGCTTCTCCGCCCGAGAGAGTTGTTGCAGGCTGTCCAAGTTTGATATAAGACAAACCGACATCAAAGAGTGCTTGCAATTTGTTTTTGATTGAAGGAATATTCTCAAAAAATGTCAATGCCTCCTCCACGGTCATATCAAGCACATCGCTGATGGTCTTGCCCTTGTAGTGCACTTCCAGTGTTTCGCGGTTGTATCTTTTTCCGTGACAAACTTCACACGGAACGGTTATGTCCGGCAAAAAATACATCTCAATTTCCTTCACTCCGGCGCCTTCGCACGCTTCACATCTTCCGCCCTTGACATTGAAACTGAATCTGCCAGATGTGAACCCTCTTGCCTTGGCATCTGGAGTGGAAGCAAACAAATCACGAATTGCAGTAAACACCCCTGTGTATGTGGCAGGATTGCTTCGCGGAGTTCTTCCAATAGGCGCTTGGTCTATGTTTATCACCTTGTCCAAAACCTGAACATTTTTGATTTCCTTAAACTTCCCAAGTTCCAACTTGCTGTTGTTGAGCACATTTGAAAGGTATGGATATAAAACACCATTGACAAGGCTGGACTTTCCACTTCCAGAGACTCCTGTCACAACAGTTAAAATTCCTGTTGGAATTTTGACATCAATGTTTTTCAAGTTGTGTTCTTGTGCCCCAACAACAGTCAAAAAGTCCTGTGGTTTTCTGCGCGTTTTTGGAATTTCAATTTTCTCCTCTCCACGCAAAAATCTTGCAGTCACCGACTTTTTGCTTTTCATAACCTGTTCCACGGTGCCAGCAGCGACAATCTCCCCACCATGCACTCCGGCATAAGGTCCAACATCCACCAAATAGTCCGCGGCTCTTATTGTGTCTTCATCGTGTTCAACCACAATCAAGGTGTTTCCCAAATCTTTCAGTTTTTTGAGAGTGTTTAACAATTTTTCATTGTCACGCTGATGAAGTCCAATAGATGGTTCATCTAAGATATACAAAACGCCGACAAGTCCACTTCCAATTTGTGTGGCAAGCCTAATTCTCTGTGCTTCCCCACCTGACAGGCTCTCTGCAGAACGGCTCAATGTCAAATACCCAAGTCCAACATCTTGCAAAAAGTTTAACCTTGCCAAAATTTCTTTCAAAATTGGTTCTGCAATTTGCGCCTTTTCTTTGCTTAAATTCAAATTTTGGAAAGTAGGAATGAGATTTCTCACGCTCAAACCGCAATAATCATCAATGTCCTTTCTGTTTATCTTGACAGACAGAGCCGATTCGTTCAAACGCTTGCCATGGCAGACAGAACATGTTTGTTCTCTCATAAACCTTCCAATTTCAAACTTAACATATGCACTGTTTGTTTCTTTAAATCTTCTGCGCAAGTTGTTGACTATGCCTTCAAACACTACCGAGACCGTTCGTCTGCCGTGTTCGGTGTCAACAACAACATCTATCTTTTCATCTCCTGTTCCATAGAGCAGAATTTTGATTTGCTCTTTTGGAAGTTCTTTGACCGGTTTGTCTAAGTCAATTCCGTAGGTCTTTGACAGTGCCACAAAATAGGCTTTTGCCATCGCACCTTCATCCACTCTCCAACCCGTCAAATTAAACGCCCCTTGATTTATGGAAAGATGAGAATTTCTCAACACTATACCTTCATCAATGTCCCAAATGCTTCCAAGTCCCATACAATTTGGACATGAACCATATGGAGCATTGAAAGAAAACAGTCTAGGAGAGATTTCTTCAAGTGTCCAACCACAAACAGGACAAGCATAGTTTGTCGAATAAAGTTCGCGCTTGTCATCGCAGGACACAACAACCAAACCATCGGCAAGTTTGAGAGCAGTTTCCAAACTCCCTGAAAGTCGTGAATCTTTTCCATCCTTGAGAGTTATTCTGTCAATGACAACATTGATGTTGTGCTTAATGTTTTTGTCAAGTTTGATTTCTTCATCAAGTGTAAAGATGTTTTCATCTACTTCAACTCTCACATAACCACTTTTGCGCAGACTGTCAAACAGTTTTTCGTGTCTGCCCTTTTGCCCCCTGACAACCGGGGCAAGAATAGTTATCTTGGCACCCTCGCCGAGTTGTTTTATGTTGTCCACAATCTGGTCAATGGTCTGTTGTTTAACTTCTCTGTGGCAATGCGGACAAAATGGAGTGCCCACTCGAGCAAACAAAAGACGGAGATAATCATAAATCTCAGTCACCGTGCCCACAGTTGAACGCGGATTGCGGTTTGTGGTCTTTTGGTCGATGGAAATTGCTGGGGAGAGTCCTTCAATCGAATCAACATCCGGCTTTTGTGCATTGCCCAAAAATTGTCTGGCATAGGAGGACAGACTTTCAATGTATCTTCTCTGTCCTTCAGCAAAAATTGTTCCAAAAGCAAGAGAAGATTTGCCCGAGCCACTCACACCTGTAAAGACAATAAATTTGTCACGAGGAAGTTCCAGAGTGACATTTTTTAAGTTGTTCTCTCTTGCGCCTTTTATAACAATCGAATTTTTCATTTTTTCTCCGTTTTAAAATTTTTCATTTTTTGCAAAGTCATTTATTATTATAGCACAAAATCTCACTCTTAACAAGTCCCTGGCATAAGAAAACGGCAAGATATATTCCGCCGTTTTAATCTATTTTGTCCTTTCTGTTTAAGCGCTTTTTGAGAGAATTGATTTTGTTGCGAAGTTCTATTGCACGCTCAAAATCAAGTTGCGAGGAAGCAATCTTCATCATGGATGTCAACCTATCAATCTCCTTTGGAATGTCCTTGCGTGCAATGTCATGTTCTCCAACTTTCTTGTTTATGTCAAGTGTGTTTTTTATTTCTTTGATGATGGTTTTTGGCACAATGCCGTGTTCTTTGTTGTAAGCCTCTTGCAAAGTTCTTCTTCTTTCTGTCTCATCAATCGCCCTTTGCATTGATTTTGTCACAGTGTCGGCAAACATAATCACTCTGCCATTGGCATTTCTCGCCGCTCTTCCAATAGTTTGAATAAGTGCCCCTTCACTACGCAAAAATCCTTCTTTGTCCGCATCCAAAATACACACAAGTTCCACTTCCGGCATATCAAGCCCTTCTCTCAAAAGATTTATGCCTACCAAAATGTCAAAATCGCCCTGCCTAAGCCCATTGATAATTTCCACTCTTTCCATTGTGTCAATTTCGGAATGTAGATATTTGACCTTAAACTCTCTGTCCGCAAGGTAGGTTGTCAAACTTTCCGCCATTTTCTTTGTGAGTGTTGTCACCAAGACTCTTGCTCCACGCGCAATGGTCTTTTTGCATTCTTCCATCAAACTTTCCACCTGATTCTTGACAGGTCTAAGTTCTATCTTTGGGTCCAAAAGTCCGGTTGGTCGAATGACCTGTTCCACAACCTGCTCTGCCTTTTTCATTTCGTAAGGTCCAGGTGTTGCCGAAACATAAATGGTCTGTTTCAATTTCTTTTCAAACTCATCAAATTTCAGCGGTCTGTTATCTCGTGCCGCTTCCAATCGAAAACCATATTCCACCAAAGAGTCCTTTCTTGCACGGTCACCGTTATACATCGCCCTGATTTGTGGCAAAGTCATGTGACTTTCATCAATAATGGTCAAAAAGTCGTTTGGAAAATAATCAATGAGTGTGTATGGTGGCTCGCCAGGTTTTCTGCCATCAAAATAGCGTGAATAGTTTTCAATTCCACTGCAATATCCCACTTCTTTCATCATTTCAAGGTCATAAGCCACACGCTGACCAATACGCTCTGCTTCAAGCGGTTTGCCTTCGGACTCAAATTTTTTAATAGCCAATTCTCTGTCATGTTCAATCTCTGCAATTGCACTGTGCAATGTGTTTGAGCCGACCGCATAGTGTGTTGCCGGATAAATTGCCACACAACTCAATTCGTTCAAAAGATTTCCACTCACTGGGTCAAATTCAAAAATCTTTTCAATCTCATCTCCAAAGAAACGCACTTTGATGGCAGTCTCACTTTGACTGGCAGGGAATATATCCACAACATCTCCCTTAACTCTGAATGTCGTGCGCTTGAAATCAATGTCATTGCGAGTGTATTGAATGGCAATAAGGCGATTTATAAGGTCATCACGGTCAACCTCATCACCCTCACGCAACGAAATGTGCAAGTTTTGATATTCCTCTGGGCTTCCCAAGCCATAAATGCAAGAAACAGAAGCCACCACAATGGTGTCGCGCCTTTCAAGAAGTGAAGAAGTAGCAGATGCACGCAATTTGTCGATATCTTCATTGACACTCATATCCTTTTCAATGTAAGTGTCAGTCGAAACGATATATGCTTCCGGCTGATAATAATCATAATATGACACAAAATATTCCACACGATTGTTTGGAAAAAACTCGCGAAACTCATTGCAAAGTTGTGCTGCAAGAGTTTTGTTGTGTGCGATAACAAGAGTCGGCTTTTGCACCTGTTGAATGATGTTTGCCATGGTGAATGTCTTTCCAGAACCTGTCACCCCCAAAAGCACTTGGTCTTTGAGTCCATCTTCAATGCCTTCAACAAGTTTTCCAATCGCCTGTGGCTGGTCGCCGGCAGGTTTGTATTTAGATTTCAGTTCAAATTTTTCTTTCATGCTCTTAGTTTAACACAAAATAACAAAACTACAAAATTATTACACATAAAAAAACTCTCACATGATGAGAGCATCTCATGTAAGAGTCTTAGAAGTTTAAATGATAAATACTTATTCTTTTGTCACAACATAAGTTGGAACATCAGCATCTTCATCCAATGTAGAAACATAACCATTTGCAACAAAATTTGTTCCTTCGCCTTCAGCATAACAATTTGCTGGATTAAATTCAACGAATGTTCCGCCTGTCACAACGATTGATGCTGTGCCTTCTTCGCGACCTTCATCATACAAGTTCAAAACATATTCGTTTTCTCTTCCGACCTGACCATATTTTTGTTGAACATAATACTTTCCGCCCTTGATTTCTGCTGTTCCTGTGTAAACATAAACTGCATGGATGTTTCCGGCAAATTCACCGTTTTCAACAACAAGATGTCCGCCATCAACAGTAATTGTATAACAGTCATTCTCTTTGGCCAAAATTTTTCCATCTCCTCGAATAGTCAAATCGCCATCAGTCTGAACAGTGATAATTGACCAAGCATTCAAGTCCTCATTCCAAATGTCCTGTTCATTTGACAATGTCTTTCCATTCAAATCAAGCACGACTTTTCTTGAAACAACAAGTTGTTCTTCAACAACAATGTCATCGGCAAGTTTCACAATTTCGTTTGTGCCTGCAAGGGCATCCACAAGTTCATCAAATGTTGAAACAGAAATTGAAGATGGTCCACCACAAGCAGCAACGATAAACAAACATGGCACAAGCAAAAGTGTTGCAATCAAAACCGCCCATACCTTTTTAGATTTTGTCAACTGCATATTATACCTCCCATTATTATTTATACTCTCAAATTGACTATAACATGCGGGGGGGGGGAAGTCAAGCATTTTAAAAAAATTTTTCAACTTTTGAAGATTGCTTTCAAAATTATGCCAAACACAAAACTGACCGTTGCCAAAAACATACTACGCAAAACCAAAAGCCCAAAGGCGCGCCTGTTCTTTTTGCTGTCAGCGTTGAAAGATTGCCCCGCCTTTTTGAGATTGACACAATAAAAATACCCTTTTTTGCTGTCCGACACAACAAAGTCGATGTAATTTTCATTGGCAAGGTCCACCATAATTTCATCGATTTCTTCGACAGAGAGCACATATCTTTTTGAAAGTGCCTGCGTGATTTCCTGCGGAGAGATAAGATATGTCCGCTTCTGCTGACACCTGCTACACAGATATGCCA
The DNA here is from genome assembly GCA_944362545.1 of uncultured Clostridia bacterium. Classification (GTDB taxonomy): domain Bacteria; phylum Bacillota; class Clostridia; order Christensenellales; family UBA1242; genus Caccovivens. The sequence goes on along the minus strand of CALVTJ010000002.1, from coordinate 148,758 downwards.
TAACCATTTTCTCTTTTCTAGTCATAATGCTCAATGTTATTTTTCCAAAACGCGAATTTTTTATGCGACCAGCAATTTGACAAAAATCGTAAGAAAAGCGGTATAATAACATCGCAAAAAAGCAAGACTAATTTTCATGATAGACACAAAATCAAAATTGGTGTTAAACATTTTGGCAAAGGAATGTGGAAATGGCGGTTATAAAGTCATCGAAATTGCCGACATCATAATGGCACTGCCACGACACTATCGCATGGATGGAGAAGCGGTCAAGCATGTCCTGACACATCTAGAACGGCAGGATATCATCTCCATAAAATATGACGATGATGATGTCTATTGTCTGGCAGTTTTGCCCTACGGATTTGAGATTTTGGAGAACGAAAAGCCAAAGCACCACAAACGCGAAACAATTCGAGAAAAGAACATCAACATCGCCACAGTCATCTCGAGTTTTCTGTCTGCTCTTGTCGGCACTACACTTGGAATTGTGATTTGTTATTTTCTGTTAAAATTATTTTAAAACAGGCAAAATAGTTTGAAAAAACAACGAAAAAAGCCAAATCACAACCATTTTTCCACCGCTTTTCATATGCAAAATAACAAAACAAAAAAATCAGCAAAAATTGCTGATTTTTTCATTTATTTTGCGACATTTTTAAATGACAGTTTGAGTTGTTCAATATCACAATATGTCCTGACAAGTTTGTCATCTCGCTGACTGAAAACTCCATCTTCGCCAACAATGTAAGAATCAATAAAGTTGACTCCACAGGTTCGGCACAGACCATCAACGGTCTTGAAAGCAACATCATCTTCAGGCGAAGGAGTTGCCTTGCCATATGGATGACAATGAGCCACCACCAAAGAGGCAGGCTTTGCTGTTGAGAGAAAATTTGTAAGATCCAACACCGAAATGCCGACATTGTTTGTGCTGTTCATTTTGAAACGGCGCTTGTGCGTGATGTAATTGCCAGCACTGATTGCCAAAAGAAGCATATTTTCGGTTGTGCGAAATCTCAAGTGGTCTTCAACGACATCAATGATGTCAGCGACACAACTTACGGCATACTTCCTGCCCATTTTGGCAGAGGTGTAATAATAGAACATCTCTCCAAACAAAGAAATCTTTTTGGCTGCGCGTTCATTTATGCCACTGACACGCATCAAGTCGTTTATGTCTGCATCGACAATTTGCGTAAAGTTTTCATAGACATCCAAAAGTTTGTGAGCAAGCGGATTGACATCACCGCGAGGAAAAATGTAAGTCAAAAACAGTTCCACAACCTGCACATCACTCATGTTGTCCACACCGGCACTCAACGCCAAATCAATCAAGCGTTTGCGATGCCCCTCGTGCAGATTTTCTTCTTTCTCTTTCACTTTATCCTCCTATCCTATTAAAGTGCCTGATTCACCAAACGCGCCTGCTTGGTTGAAACATTCACCACTTGTCCATGCAATCTTGTAGAATGCATCAACGGTAAAATCACTATTAAAGAAGAGGTGTCTTAGCCCTGCATCAGTTTGCATAACAATATACAATCTAGTTGGAGATGACACACCTCCGCCTGCCTCAATACCATATGCTGTAATACCACCATTTATAGAAATTGTCTCCAATGTCATATTTTCAATCCCCGGAGTGGAATTATTTTTAATTAGATTATCATCTCTATCTCTTCCTTCAATATTACGCTGTTGATACCATCTATACGACCAAGGCCATTCCATACCTCCTAGCCAGTCATTATTTCTGTAATAATCTTCATCCTTTTGATTTCCACTGATAAATGACAAACCTGCAGCAAGTCCAAAACCTGTGTTATGTGCTTTGGCACCTGTATAAGTTTCAATATCTATTGATATTCCGTTGCTACCCTTTGTAGCTCCACCACCGCCAGCAGATGTATAATAGGTATCGCCAACAATGCGCCCAAAACCACCAATTCCACCATTGCCACTTTTTGAATTGTCGGAAGTATGTTCAATTGATGAAATTTCAGTAGCCTGTGTTTCATCCGGCAAAGAAAGTGTCGGATCGGAGGCATTTGTTCCATATTGACCTCCAGCACCACCACCAACAGCATAAGAATCACTAAATTTTCCATTTCCACCATTTCCGCCGTTGCCACCATTGCCTGATAGACCAAGTCTGTAATAGCCTTCAAAATTTTCGGTGTTTATTTCAATTGATCCACCAGCAGTCCCATTGGCACCATCTTCAGCATTGACACCACTGGTTCCATCGATTCCATCATCACCATCGGCACCATTTTCTCCATCACCTGCAATCAAAATGTCATGTGAGATATATGAATCATCAGTGTTGTTTCCATTGAACAAAACTCCCAATTCAACATTCACATTTCTTGCTCCCGTTGCATCAAGACCAGTTATTGTGACATAACTTTCCAGTTGCACTTTGGCGGTTGCATTTTTGTTTCCAAATGTTGAACTTGCACTGATTATGCTTGAATTTACATTTCTCATAGTTCCATACACTTTGACATCAATGATAGAACCTTCCACATTTTCTGCAATCAAGGCCTGATTTCGTTGAGTGCCAGTTGCAGATGTGATCGCAATGATATTCAAATTTTTCAAAATGCCTAAATGTGTTTCAAAGAGTGATGTTCGAGCATTTGTATTTGTGTAAACAAGGCTATAGCCATTTCCAATGATAGTTTGCTCGTTTTCTGCCCATGAGAAAGTGCCCAGGTTGATATCTGTCCCCAAAATGATATAATCAAAAATTCTCAAATCTTCTGCAGAACCAACAACTCCCCCAATTGTTCCAGAAACCGTGTCAGTGTAATAATACTGATATTCATTTGGAGCATAAGAGTTTGCTGTTATAGTGTTGTCTGTAGCAGGTCTCCACGATGTGAAACTTCCATCGGCATTTTGTTCTCTGTATTGCACATCATCATAATTTATCGTTGTTGTTTCAGTGTTTGTTGAGTAAGTGTCAACACTATAAGATGATGTTGTGATTTTAGGTCGCTGAGAATTGAACAATGAATCTAACGAATCGCTTACAAAACCATCAGGCACCCTTGCAAACAGCAAGTTGTTTTCATCAAAATAACTTACCACCAAATCTGCTGTCATTGTTTCAAACTTTCCCGTTGCTGCGCCAGGAGGAGTGAAACTGTAGAAATATTCTGTGTTTAAGTCTTCTGTGGATGGTGCATTGTTCCATTCAAATGAGATATCGGTATCACCATTGTTTGTAAAATTGGATGGAGTGTAAACATACATCTTTCCCATCAAAGAAGGTGATGTCACAAATCGTCGTGAATTGACCCACTTCCCTTCGCTAGTAGGTAATCTGCCCAAAGAACCACCATTCCAAATTCTATACTCAACCGCCAGTGCTCCGCAATTATAAACCTTATAGCTGAAACTGTATGTTGTGTAGTAATCTCGGAAAGGATAGTAATTCGTTTCTACATAACTTTCCTCTTTCCCGCAAACAGGACATGTCTCTGTTCCTTTGCTGATTGTATAACTGTTTTCTCCATCATTTGATGTAATTGTGAATTGATTTAGATTGTTATAACCAGCAAAGTTATCTACATCATTTGATGTTTTATTCAATTTCAAATTGATGGCTGACAGACCAAGTTGATTTATTATATCGCTTGAAATTTCGTAGGTTTCACCATTAAGGAAATGTCCTTGTGTCATGCCAACGGCTTGACTTGCACTGTCTAACAGTGTCAATTCATAACCCACACCTTCTTCTCCACCATATTGCAAACTTCCTCTCTCAATTACATAATTGAATGTGACAGTCGGCATATAGAAAGTCATTCCAAACATGGTTGTTTCTCCACTTTCAATTCCATTTCCATTTTCTACTTCTGAGCTGAAATCTCCATTTGAGTTATTATAAGCATCATCAAATGGATTAAAATTACCATTCATAACAGGTGTGAAATACATCAAAAGATTCAAGTCATCAAAGTCAGTTGCAATATTATCTTGGCCTTCCATTAAAATATTTCCATCTTGTGTATAAATTGTTCTTGGTTCAATTGTCATTGAGAATCTTCCAATCACTTCATTATAGAAAGTGTTTATTTCGGTCTCAAAACTCTGTGAAATTGTTGAAGGATCAATGGCAACTTCAACATTGTCAACTGTCTGTGAAACAACAATTCGCAAAGTGTTATTTTCAACACTCAAGAGAATGCCATCTTCTTCGTTTAAATCTTCAGCAAAGAAAGTCCCATTTTCATATCGAATATGATATTGTCCTTCCTCACCAAATGCAAATCTTGAAGAGTCAACAACAGCAGGATTAAGAGTAAACTCCGTTCCATAAACATAACCATCTTCTGTTGTCAAATCTGACCTGTTTGTCAAAAATTCATCTGGCAATGAAGAAGTTTCATATCCAACATATGTCAATTGTCCTGTGCCTGCAGATTGACTGAATGAAATTGTCCCTTCTTGTGTGGAAGTTGAAATTGAGCCACTGGCAACAACCGGTATCAAATATTCATGAGAGATGTTCACTTCAATTCCTTTCCCATGGAAGTCTTCCAAAGGTTTGCTTCCATCATACATAACATATGCCAATCCTTCTTCACTATCAAAGCCAAATGTGACATTTGTCAGTGTCTCTCTGTTTTCTCCATCTATCAAAACAACTTCTGCTGTGTATGATTCGCCCTCTTCCCAAGAAGCAGGCGAGTTGAGATTGTTAACCATATCTTCGCTAAATTGTGTCTTTATGCCTTCATCATCAACAAAATCAATTCGAATTTGTCCATTGTCAGCATATACATTGTTTTGACCAAGCGTGACTGAGAAAGGTAAAGTTGTGTATTGCAATGTAAAGTCAATGGTTCCATTGACCTCTTCTGCAAAGAACATGTCAACAGTGACTATCACTTTTCCTGCATCTTCATCAATCTCAAAATCAACATTATAAAATTGTGGACTGATAGTTTGACCATCACTCGTTCGGACATCTCCAAGGGTAAAGTCCTTGTTTGACAAGTTGTTTGTGTTTATATGATTTTCAGCAATATCAATTTTCACTGTTGCTTCAACTTCAATTGGAGACACAGCACTCTTGACATTGTTCGCATTGTAAACAACAACCGCGTTTTTGCCATTGACAGTAAACATCAGAGAAGATGACTCATTTTTACTTCCAATTCCAGAAACTCCATTTTCAACTGCAGTGGTGATTGAATCAGAAGTTGTAAAACCGCTGTCATTTCCAATGTATGTCCTTTCTATTTGACCGACAACATTGTCATCCAAATATTCATCATACCTTGTGAAGTTCAATGATTCATAATATGTTGTGTTTGCAGACATGATGAAATCATCTCTTGTAAACATTGAGCCAATGTCTGTATCTCGGTTATCATCATCGGAACTTTCTCCTGAGTATCTATAGTTAACACCATCTGTGTCAAGTGTCAAAGAGCCATTATCACCAACATTGTAAATTCCTTTGTAATATATGGTGTTATCATCCCAGCCCCCCCAGCCAAATGGATGCCAACTAATACCAGATGCTTCGCCATACATCTGTCTTTGTGCATATTCAATTTCATTTTCATAGCCATCTGGTGCACCACCAAAGTAGCCACGAGTGACAGTGTCTTTCATATAAATTCTGGAGATGTAGCCAAAGGAATCATATCCATTTGCATAAATTGTTCCTAATGCACTGAACTTTCCTCGGTAGTCGGTCGAACCATCAGCATTGTCCAAAATAGCCGCTCTGTCAAATATCAAGGTTTCTCTTTGAATGATTTCGCCTAAACTTCCGCTGTTTTTGATGTTGTTTGTGCTTGTCGCACTGCCTGTCATGCTTCCAGATGATAAATAACCAAGTCCATATGCATAAACCTGCCTGTTTTTACCTTGATTGTATGTCAATGTGACATAATACTCAAGATCACGAGGCTCTGCCATGTAATTACCTGTCGATTCTACCCCAGATATAAGAGATGCACTCACATCTGATGAGCCATCAGGTGATTCGCTTACCGCCTCCACCTGTGCATCATTAACACAGCCTTCAATTGTGACATTGTTTCCATAACCAATAATTCCGCCTGCCACGGCAATGCCCCCTGCAGTGTTTCCGGCACCGACAAGTCCGGCATTATATGAGTCAATTATGGTGAATAAATTAACACCTCTGCCAATTGCGTAGCCAACAATGCCACCTACAAGCGAATGTCTGGATGAATTATTTGTGTAATTGCCCAAAACCGCATTTGCATTGTAAGTGTTTGAAATACCTGTTGCCACATTTGCATCAACTCTTCCAACAATACCGCCCACCACAATCGGCACGCTTATATTTTGTGTTGAAGAGTCTTCTGTATCAATCTTAGCCGGCAAGGTCAGATTAACAATTCCACTTGAACTATTTGAAAATTCCACTATTATTTGTCCATTATTGGATGAATTGTAAATTCCTGGAAGATCAATTTCAGTTGGAGGAACTGTAGGGTCTTCTGCTGCCCCTCCACCGCCAACTATTCCGCCACTGTTTGCCCTTGTTGTGACTGTCTCTGCAGTTGTTTCCAAAAATCCAACTACACCACCAACCGAACCTGGTGCACTAACATAAACTTGAACGACCGATTCAATGCCATATGCACGCCCATTCAAATAGCCGACAACACCGCCGACATTGATGTTTGAAGAGCCTGTTATAGTTATAGAGCCATTGACAGAGATATTCTCTATCGTGCCATTGACTGTGTTTGCAAGCACACCATAATTGCCCGCTCTTGCATTGCTCCTGGTTATATTGATATCAGAAAGATGAAGGTTTTTGATTGTACCAACAACTTCTCCAAAGACTGCATTGCCGATGTTTCCATCTTCATCTGCTTCCACATTTAAAGTGTTGCCATTGCCATCAATAATCAAATCTGCTCCATTCTCACCAATATTTCCACCAATTTGGTCGATAGTAAAGTCATATCTCAAAACAAATTTGTAATTTTGATTGTAATTATCACCATCTGTTTCAACAGTTGCAAGCATTTGATTGAACTTCCCTTGATTTAAGACACCAAGATACCAATCGGCATCATCTCCATAAGTGTCTCCACCTTTTATAACTGTTTCATATGACAATGCTTGATATTGTGTCAAATCAGAAGTATCTGTTTGTTGGTCACCCTCGCTAACAGAATATGTGGTCACATTCTTCAAATAGCCAAACCCGTGTGAAGCGTAGCCATAATTTACATAGCGGTTGAAATACCACGCATGCTCTGTAATAGTATCCTCTGTGCCACCACTGAACAACAAAGAGTATTGTTTGATACCATTTTCAATAACTCCATCAATCGTTATTCCATAATACGGCACGGACAATTCTTCGGTGTCAAATATTGTTGTGCCATATGGGCTATCCAAAACTTCATTGCTTCCGCTGATAACATTTTTGATTGGAGTTGTGCCAGTAATATTGGCATCTTCACTACTCAACACATTGATAAATTTGACAAGTCCGCCAATATCTTCACCCAAAGTGTTGTTTTTCTTCACCTGTGAAATCGAATAACAATCAAGCAAGTCCGCTGTTGTTCTGTTTGCCGTGTTGCTGCTGTTTGCAAATGTGTAAATGTCAATGTTAACATATGTTTCCAAACGCCCTGAAGAATAAGTAGATTTTATCATAGTGTTCCAATCTGCCATATTGGCAATGCCAGACAAAATTCCATTCTCACCCGCTCTATATGCGATATCTGCATCCACATAACTTTCTGCAATCACACCAGTTTGCATATGTCCGGCAATACCGCCCATGTTGAGTTGAATGCCATTTTGTGCTTCATTGTCAGCATTCACATAATATCCGCCGACAGAGAATGTGCCTTTGACTCCCACTCCATAGATAAACGAATGACCTGCAACACTTCCCGCAACTCCACCAACATCAACTATATCTCTAGCCTTGTCACTTTCAACCACAACATCATTTCCAGTTATATCCAACTCCGCAACAAGCCCAGAGATGATATTGAAGTTCAATGCCTTATTGTTGATAAGTTGTCCTTCAGCTACAAAACTTCCCAAATTGTCAACAATACCACCAAAACTTCCATTAACATCTCCGTTGATTGTTCTTGTAAATGTGTGTCCATTGCCGATAAAAGCATAATTTGTCAAAGTTTCCGCGATTGATTCGCTTGTCGAAATGTCTGTTGTCATTGCAACCCATTTAATGCCATGTAAACTTCCATCAATTTTTACATGTGAATCTACATTATCTTCATTTTCAACAATCTGTGTGTTTCCACTTGACCAAAGGAAAGGATTAAGTTTGTGTCCAATCTCAAATTCCGAAGTCCCAATTGCATTTAAAATTGCACTCAAAATGTTGGTGTTTGTGCTTAAACCAAGGTCTTCGCCTTCAACTTCTGTTCTGTCTGCCACAGTTGTATAGCCACTATATTCTTCAGCATCGCCATACATAGCATCAACGTTGCCACCTTCCTCTTGATATGCCATAACCACGCCAGAGTTGTAATAGTTTTCACTGTAAACAACACTGTCGGAATTTCTGCCAACAATAGCATTTGTGAAAGAGTTTTGTGATCCACCTGCCAAATCGTTTGTCAGCCTGTCATTGAATGAGGTCATCAAAGAATAACAATTTGACACAGAAATCGGTGCCCCAACGCCGACAATTCCGCCGAAATTGTAAGAAGCAAGTCTTTCATTGTGTGAGCTGTCAAGAAGATAATTTACAAACACATCACCATATGCTATACAATTTGAAATTGTATAACTTCTTTCAACATTTTCACCTGGCACACTCGCATCAGGGCCTATGTTATAACTTCCAACCACACCGCCAACACTAACTTCTTTTGGAAGAACATAACTGCTTATAGCATTAGTTTCATACCCAACTTTGCCATAAATCTTGACAGCACCACCATAAATAATTCCACTGATAGCAATTTCTTTTGAAGAATCAGCAAAGTCTTGTCTTGCAATATAGCCAACCGCGCCACCAAAGTAAAGTTTGTCAACCGATGCAAGCAAATTGCCGGTATAAGAGAAGTGGTCTATATTTGTGCTATCTCCTATTTGAGAAGAGCTAGCATTTTCTTGTGAAACATTTTCCAACTTTCCAACAACGCCACCAACATACGCCGACACACTCGTGTTGTTGTCCATTGTTGACTGACCAACTGAGATGTTTAATGTGTTTTCCACTTCGGTAGCCAGCATGATAGAACTAATTGTTTGTCCAACCAAACCACCTATGCTGATTTCTTGCAATGTTGTTGTGTCCTCTGTTTCTGATGTTTGCACTTCAACATCAATGTTCCCTGAAATTGTGCATGTTCCACGAGTGATTGACAAGGTGTCACTGACATAACCAAAGAAACCACCTATACTATCCCCAGCAATGTTTGCATCGCTTGTGCCTTTTGTTTTAAACGGAGTCAATTTTGCAGAACCAAAACCAGTTGAATAATCATAAAGATTTTTGTCAAACAGAGTTGCTGTCGAATCATTCGAGTTTGTAAGATAATTATTTGCATCATCACTTGCACTTTCTTTGCTTCCAACATTGAAGTTGACAGAAAAGCCAGAAATTGTTGTGCTTGAATTTGTATAGCCTGCTATACCACCAAGATATGCCACTTCGCTAGTGGAATCTCCAACTTGATATATACCACCGTTGAGTGAAAGTGCAACATAGCCAACATTTGCAATGTTTAATGGACAACTTACGATGCTTCCAAATGCAAGCCCAGCATACAACATGTTGACATTTGAAGTTTGATTGATATTTAAGAATGATTCTTGAATGTCAGAATCACCACTTGACACAAGGCTGACACTGTCAACAGAGTGAATTTCACCAGCAAAACCGCCAATATGAACACTTGTGTTTGAATTCTCGGCCGTGGAGAAAGACATGTTGACATTGCCAACATTGGAAAGTCCCAAGGCAATTCTGCCAGAAACATTTGATTTTGTAATCATTCCGGCATATAAACCGGCATACAAATTCTCAACTCCATCGCTGTTTATATCAATTGTCACATTTGAATTATCTCCATCTTCATTGACAAAGGAAATGCCCTGAATGTTGAGTTGTGTAAACGAAGTGTTTTGAGCTATATATCCTGCCAAAATGCCAACATACACATTTTCTTCTTCAAATTCATCATCTAGAGGTTTGTTGTGTACGAAAGTTATCACTGAGTTGTATCTCATTGTAATTCTTGTGTTTATATAAGATGATGCATAGGAAACATTTGAGATAAGTCCTGCAGCAAAACCAACTCCTGCAACCCCCTGAGTTTCTATATTAAGCGAACAGTTTAAAACAATGTTAACATCATCAAACAACACTTGATTTGCATTTCCAGAAATAAGATTGTAGGAGACATCTCCGGTCAAAGAGCCATCTTCAGTCATATCATCTGGACAAAGGTAGAAGTTTATACCACGAATGCTTGCACCAAGGCCAATTCCATCAAACAACGATTTGTTTATGATAATGCCCACCTTGTCCGCAGAAGTTGTAAGTGTACTTCTATGTCCACCAATAATTGTTCCGTTCTGTGTGGTTATCTCTTGAGTGACAAAGCCTTCAGTGCTGCTGTTGATATAGTCGTAATAAGATATAAGTTCTCCGCTAAAGTTTTCAATTATACCAGATGCATCACCATACTCTCTTAAATCAATATCACGATAGCCTGATTCAGATTCCTCACTCACACGTCCTCTCAAAACAACAGTTATGTTGCCGTTTTGCATAGCACTCAAAACTTCACTGGTGTTGTAAACATCCCAGAACATGATGTTCAAAGTTGGCAAAAGTTCTATATGTGGGAACAAATCATCTTCGGCATGCTCCCAATATTCATCATTCCAACCATTTGGAATGAAATACGTGTAAAGTCTTGCATAAGCACTTGACAGCGTTGTCATATAACTTGATCCAATGGATTCCACCGACAAAATTGCATCATAGAGCCCATCTGTGTCAGTTGAAGTATGCCAAGTCACATCAAAACCATAAGGTTTCAAACCAAGAGAAACCCCTGAAGTGCCAAGTTGAACATTTGTATAACCACCAACTGTCAATGCTTGATGCATATTGAAAATTCCGCTGGAAAGAATGTTAACATAATTGTTTTCCGAATCAATCAGATATAAATCTCCATTCAAAACTTGAGTTTCATAAAGATCACTTCCAGTGAGATTTGCATTATAAATTCCACCAACAAGCATAAAGTGTCTGTCACTGATATAGTTTTCAACACCAGTTGCCACTCTATCGCCTGTCAACATTGAACCATTGTAGGAATAATAATTTACTGCCAATACATTTTTCATTGCAAGTGCCGAAGTGTGTCTGTCAGAACCTGCGGAGACTGTTTCCAGAGCACCAACAATACCGGCACTCGTGCCATTTGCTCCATCAACATAAACATCGCCAGAAGCATAGACATCATTCAACAAAATGTTGACTTGTGGAGCAGGATCAGCAAAATTGATATCATAAACAGATTCGGTATAGCCTGCAAGACCAATAATTCCACCGACAGCAAAGGTTGAATCGGAATGAGAAATCACATTGAGTTTGTTATAACCAATGTAGATATATCCACCGCCCATATAACCGACAAGCCCGCCAACAAAGAGTGGATCGTTTATATTGATGTTGTAGCCTTCATCATTTGGTGTGTAAGAGAAGATGGACTGTTGTCCTCTCTCAACATTCACACTGCCATTGTAATAGTTATATTCATTGTTTGCATCACCATTTAAACCTTTTTCAATGGTATCTTGAAGAGATTGTTCATAACTTGCTGAAACCGCAAACAATCCACCATAATTTTCACCAATAAGTCCTCCTGCAAACAGATTTTTAGAAATGATGTAAGAAGGGTTTGTAAGGGACATATCTGCGTTAAGTTCGATTGTGGCATCATAAATCAAAGTTGAAATGCCAACATATCCAAACAGACCACCAGCCACTTCGCCGTAGATATTGACAGCATCAGAAACATGCACTGTCACAATGTTGTAATCACTCATCTCCAAAGAAGAAGAGAAGGTCACAGCACCACTGTAAATGGTATCATAAATATCCACATAACCGGTGATTGCTCCTGCATAGGACAAGCGTGAAACGTAAGAAGCAAGTGAATTCCCTGTTGAAGCGCTGCTTCTCATATTTATGCCAACAAAATTACTGTTTGTTCCAACTTGTTTCCCTCTTTGATAATAAGCCGAATAAACATCAATATCCACAACATTTATATCGCTGAGTTGGCTTTCGCCAAAGAGCATACCGACAACACCGCCAACAACGTTGTTGCCTTGAATGGATGTTCTGCCCATATCCTGCGAAGATACAGGGGAAAGGCTGATTGCCAAAATCCTTGAATCAACTGCTGTTCCTGCCAAAGTTCCAACAATGTTTGCTCTTGAATTGTGGATGGAATCAACCACAAGGTCAAGGTTCATAACAACAGCACCATGCATTTTTGCAAACAAACCATAATTCTCCACTGCAACACTGCTTCCAAGACTGATGTTTGAAATAGTAAAACCATTACCATCCAAAAGTCCCGAGAGAGTCTTTGCGGTTGTGGTCAATTTAATTGAATCATCATTTTCGGCATTTTGGTCAATTTCTGACATGTCAATGTTGTTGACAAGTCTATAATTCCCAAACACTTCGGTGTCATTATAATATTCTCTGTAAGAAGACAACGCATTTGCACCAGCATCTCCGGTTGCCATCGCAAAATCATACGCATCACGGATGATGATTGGATTTGTATCACTGCCGTATGACAAATCAACACTTCTCATTGTCTCCGCATCAGTGATGGACCTGCGATACAGCACAGAAGTTAAAGTCCCGTTTGTCACTGCATAACGATTTGAAAATGCAATTTGATTTGGACTGACAAGAGTAAGTTTTTGAGTGTCAGAAACAGACCAAATACCATCATAAGCATCTTCTCCCGAAGAGAAACTGAAACCATAGAAAGTATCTTGGTCATTGACATTTGTCACAGCCAAAGCACCACTTGTCATTGCAGTTTGATTTGTGTCATCCAAAAGTGATTCATTATAGAAGTAGGAAAGCGAGATAGATCCCTGATTTAACGAATTGCTCAATTCATCCACACCAGAGAACTGCATTTGACTGACATCTGTCTGTGTGATTTGACAAGCGGCATAGCAGAGTGTGACAGTTCCGCTTGAGTTGTTTATATAAACAAAACCGGCAGCCATTGAAGGCCTTGATTCACTGTTTTCAATTGCAATGTTTGCATATGAATTTTTGATTAAAGCATCATTTTCGTAAACAAAGCCGGCAATTATACCAAGTGATTTGATATTTGAAAGAGTGTTATAAATTACAATCTGCCCATTGACAGTGTCCTCTCCCAAACCTTCGACATAACTGTTTTGGATGTTGTTTAAATTGTAAATAACAAACCCTGCAGAGAGCGAAGTTGTCGATTGCATGTCATTGTAAATTTGAATGTTTTTTGCAAATGATGCACTGACATAACCTTCGCCGCCATTTTGATTCACAAAGCCAGACACTTCACCTTGTCCTTTGATGACAAACAGTCCCAGTGTTCGAGAGCGCAAATAATCTGTGCCAGCAATGTTGACAATCTGTCTTATGCTGTCACCACCAACTCTGCTGTTTGTGATGGATGCGTTATTTTCATAAACAAATCCAGAGACTGTGCTTGAGATATTCATTGAAGAAACCATGGAGGCAGTCATCTCAATCGGATCTGTGTTTGTCCCCATTGTGTAGGTGACCACAAGACCTGTGTCACCTGAGATTGAACTTGACTGATACGCATCATCAAAGTATGACAAGACTTCGCAGTTGTAAATGATACCATTGTTTGTGATAGCAAAACCTGCAATGTTAATAGTTCTATAATTTGAGATGTTGACAGAAATTTGCCCGCCGTTGTAGATATTCACTCTGACATTTTTAAGAGTGGTGTTTTCTGTCACAGTATTAAAGAGAGCAAGGTTCAATGTGCTATCTTCAGGATAAGCAAAACTGTTGATATGAATGGTGTATCCATTTCCATCAAGGCTGTTGAAGAGCGTTGTGTCAAGTGGTGTATAGTTTGCCAAAACGATGTCATTCATCAAAATGTAGTCATCTGCCTGTTCGGAATTTGTTGCATAATTCACAAATTCATCTGCTGTGTAAATCTGTGTTGGCATTTCTTCATCAGAATAGATATCTACAACCACCAAGAAATAATAATCATAGTACATCTCAATTCCTTGATAGATGATGGTTGTACGAAGCATCATCAGTTGTCTACCCGTTCTTCTTCCTGTAATTGTAAGATAGGTATATGCCGAACCATCAGGCATTCTACCTTCTGCTTCATCAATTGAGAAAATGTCATTTTGAATGATAGCAGAATCGTTGCAAATTGAAGAGATTTCATCTTCGCCAGTTGCATACCAAAGTTGGTGTTTGAGTTCAATTTCTTCATAAGCACCAGTACTTTCATTGAAACCATAGTTGATATAATAACCTGTTTCATCATCACGATAGGTGTTGTTGCGCTCAAACCTGGTCCTGCTTTCCATGATGGCATTAACAGCACTCACTTCGCTTTCATCATTTGGATCATAGTTATATGTTTCAGGATCATATGGATAATCAAAAGTCAAGGTATCAGTCGCACCAATATATGAATAAAGCACATCATAAGTTTGACCGTTGTAGGTTGCCGTTCCACCACTTGCCGAAACCCTTATGCCATCGCCATCAACCGAAAAGTCAACAAGACAGATTGTTGCTCTGCTTTCTTTGATTTCCGCGGTGTTGTTTATCACTCTGCGCACTGAAGCAACAACATAGAAGATGCCCGAATCATTGCCCCCTGTGAGCATTGCATCAACGTAAGCAGTCAGTGTTGCAGTGTAAACCTTGTAAGTGTCAAAAATTTGGACTGTTGTTGGCGACAAATTGATGTTGGCCATGTTGTTTTGTAATCTCAAATCATAAAGGTCTTGATCTATGTCAACAGTCACAGTCACCTGTGCACTTCCACCCTTTGCCAAAACGATGGTTGAGGCTCCATCAACTCTGATATTGGCATTTGCCATATAATCAATGTTCAAATTGTGTGTACCAGAAACCAAAACGGTGTCACCGTTGTAATATGTCAGTGTCAACTGCAAATTGCTGTTGGATTCAAATGCACTTGAAATGTAAATTCTAAAATAGTAGACTCCATTGCCTGTTCTGTCTGTTTCAGTCAAATTTACTCTGATTCCATTTTCAATGAGTGATGTTGAGTCTGCATTGACATAATAGCCATATCTTGAATTGTAAGCCAATCTTGAAAGACTGACTGTGCCGACATTTTCTCCGCCAGAAACGGAGTATGTGAGAGTAAAGTGTGTCATAAGTGCATATGCCGGGTCAACTGTCACTGCCACAATGGCATCTGAAGAAGGGGTCAAAGTGTTTGTGATTTCATCTTCCGGAAGAAGATAGAGCACAGAATTTCTTATTTGTCTGCTTTCTACCAAATAAGTTGCAATGCCAACACTGTCAATTTCTTGTGTGCGAACAGAAATCCCAACCACTCTCTGATAATTGTCATTTGAGACTTGACTTGTTGGACTGATAACAATCTGCAAATTTTCATAATCATGTTCCACAAGATGTTTGCTCTCTTGTGCCACGCCAACCCAAATTCTGAAATCATAGCCATCGGCAGTTTGAGTTTTTGTCCAAGCCAAATCCAATGTCAATCTGCTGTCAACCACAAATTGTGAGGAATATTCTCCTGTGCTTTCGCCAGCAATTTCAATTTCTCCATATCTCAATACAAATTGCAAGTTGTCGTTTTCAGCATCTGTGACCAAATTTGCATTAAACACAGCATATTGTGAAGGTCTAACCACAAGATTTGTAGCATTTGTCACAGCAAGTGCTGTGGCACCATTATAAACCGAAATGCCAAACTGTCTTGTTCTGTTTGCGCGAATTGCTCCCGACAAATCTGCATCATAAGCAATATCATCCACAACAAGATAGGACTCAACACGAGTTGAACTGTCATCTTCGTGATTTTTGTTCCCAACAAAGGTCAATGAATTGTTGCTCTGACTGACAGTGAGATATGTGCCACTAGTCACCTGCCCATCAACATCTTCGCTATAATCATTGCCTGTCAAAACATATTCCACAGAAATGTTGTCCCTTTGTGTAGAATAACCATTTCCATTCAAATAGATGGTGTTGTTTGTGTTAAACATCACAGTTCTTGAATTGTTAAGACCTGTTTGAAGCAAAACGGTTTGACCGTCTGTAAGAGAGTTTCCGTTGATTGTGGTGGAAAGTTCTGGAAGATAGTTAAGCACCACAAATGTGAAGGTTTTGTAAGATGTATAATCCATTCTGGAATGAACATCAAGCGTAAAGCCTGTCGCATTCCTTGACAAAATTCTTATTGAAGATGTGCTGATTGAAATATTTCTACTTTCGCTTGTCACAAGCAAACTTCTTGCTTGTTCTTCACTGACACCGAAAAGTTCGGCAATAGTGACTGTGTTGTAATTTTGCAATGCCGACAACTCCGCACTGTCAGTTATGTTTGCATTTGGAGTGTAAACAAACAAAATTCCCTTGCCATTTCCCGCACTCAAAGATTTCAAAGGAGAAACATTGTCAGCGATTTCCACACCAGCGACATCGACCGCTGCACTTTGAGCATGATTTTGAAGGTGCATAAAGCCAAAGTTTACTTCTCGGTCAATGTCAACAGTCTGCCAAATGCCAGTATCAAGGCGAACAACTAAGTTTGCCCATTTACTGCCGGCATCCGGATTAGAATAGTCACTTGGGATGTCTGCTGTTGTCAAAACGTTGTTATCACTTATCTGTGTTAGGTCATCACTTTGATAACGCTGACCAGTGTAAGCAAACGAAGCGTTGACAAAGATTCTGGTGTTGATTTCATAACCAGAAGCCCCTGCTTGATAATATGATATATAAGAATTTATAAATGTAATTCTCTGTGTAGAGTTATTAGATTCAACCGGTGTAAGCAAATTTCCCAAAAAGGCAAAACTTTCATTCACTCTTGCACCCACTTCAAACGATGCCAAAAATGCCGCTTTAATAGCCGTGTCATTTCTAAAAATCGTGTTAACATTAGCATTATCAGAATCCATCAAGGAATAAGCATAGGCATAAGAGCCATCAATCACACTGTTTTGTCCACCAAATCCGACAATTCCGCCGATTGGTGCGTTTGTTGTGATGCTGTTTGTTTGAGTTCTTCCACTCTCATCCACAAAGTTATAGAATTCAACACCACAGTTTTCCACTCTTGATTGGTTATTTCCGACAATTCCGCCGACATAAACAGCATTTGTGGAGGTTATTGAAACACCATAAGATGCTGAATTTGCAATTGTTCCATAGTTAATTCCGGCAAGTGCACCAACATATGATGTGTATGCTGTCAAATTACTGCTCAAATATTGTCCATTTGAATAATAAACATCAACAGCAACATCATCAATTGTGCCGAAGTTTGTGTTGACAACAAATCCGCCTGCTTCTGTTCCGGAACTTGTCACATTTCCAACAAAGTTGAGATTTTTGATTGTTCCATTTGCCAAAAGAGTATCAACAAAGTTTTGACTGTTTCCCGCAAAAGTCAAGGTCACCGAATCCCCTTCGCGAGCAAAGAACATTCCACTAAATTCTCTATAACTTGTCCAATTTGTCAATGCGATGTTGTTCATAATGCGATAAAATTTTGCAGTATCAATGTTTTGAAGGTCGGCTTCATTATAGACCCTGATAGCAGTGCCTTCACTCAATCCATCTGCAATGGTTATTGAAATTTTAATAATTAAATCTTTATAGAAAATTTGTTCTCCATCATTGTTGTAGAAATATGTGGAAATTTCATCATTTTCATTTATCAAAAGGTCATAATATTGGTCAAATTCTGACAATCTCTTGTAAATCGGTGTTTCAATGATGTTTCCACCGGCATCTTCTGTGTATCTGTATAGCAAAACTTGAGGAACACCATCAACGGTCTTGACCATGTCATTAGGCAAAAGATACAAACTTCCATAACCACCTGTGCTGGTGTTTATGTTGAGATTGAATGTCTGGCCAATGGATGATGTTGTGATTGAAAGGTCACTTGTCGAACCGGCATTGGCAAAATATCTGTAAGTAAGACCGATATCATTTGCATCACTTGGCATAACGGAAGTTGAAATTGTGAAACTTCTCTCACTGCTTACAGTCGTTGTCAAATTGAGATAGATTTCATTATCCTCCGTTCTGTTGAGCCACTGAACACTCTCGACACGATTTACGTTGCGAATTTCAATTTGAATTTCCGTTCTTCTTTCAACGCCATTGCCATCATGGTATGTAATTGTCAAAATATCCCTAACAGATGTTTGCAAATTTGTTGAATTTGCAATGATTCTAAATCTAAAATATCTCCCCGAATTTGCAAAAGAGATATTTGAAATTTCATAATAGCGGTTTTGAAGATGCGTTCCGCCATCCGTAATTTCAAATTCTTCAAGTGCAGAAGAAAATTCAAAACTTGAAAGACTGTTTGAATAGGTTGGAACTTTCTCATCTGGTCTCATTGAGATTGCGACATCAACCCTTGAGCGCCCCATATCGTTTTCGCTCAGTGTTTCTGTAGTGTAAAGCAAAGAGGTCTGCACATTTGGTGAAAGATATCTCACAGAATAAAAACTTTCAAGAGCAAAAAATCTTACCAAAACAACTTCTTCATGATTTTCATCATATCCATTGAATGACACACAAATATATCCTCTAAACTCATTGTCTGTCAATGACAATCTGTCTTGATTTATGTTGACAAAAAGTCCATCATTTTCTTCAAAGTAAATGTAATAATTTGTGGCTATTTCATCCAAAGAATTACTTGCGAAAATTTCTTCCGCTCTTGCCTGTGCAGTTTCTTCATCCACGCCTTCCACAATCATAACCGCATTTACCAAATTATCAAGAGACAAAATGCTGTAAGAGATACCATTTTCTGCCAATGTTGCATTTGCATAGTCTGTGTATAGAGGCAAACTTACACCTGCTTCAAGCATGAGGCGAGAAAGCGACTGACTCTGTCTTGCCACATCATGTTGAATCATTCCACCAAAATTTACATAATCTTGCACGGCCTGCTCATCACGATAGACATCTGCAGATGATTTGTCGGCATTTGAAATGCTTGCCGATGTGATTGGCACAAATGCATGAACGGTAAATTGCTCTGAAGTCTTGCCTGTGATATGTTCAAACCAGAAGTTTGTCATGGAGTCAAAGTTGGAACCATTCAATGTGACAGTAAATCTTACAATAATAAACATTCCTTCATCTTCGCTTACGGTCGAACCCAGCAATGTCAAGTCTGAAAATGTAAATCTTGAGTTTGAGTCATGTTCAAGTTCCAAGCCAGAAATTGTTGAAAGCCCAGATATCTTCAAAGTGTATGTCACTTCTCTTGGTGCAGTCGCGCTGGATGAAAGATAGGTAATTTGAGAAATATCTTCATCATTTTCATCAGTGACAGTCAAAATATCATCTTCAGAAATGCGGTAAAAATTCATCAAAAGTGTGGTGTCGGCATTTGCATTGCTTGTTGGCACAAAATGGAATTCCACGCCTTCGACAATGTCAAATTCTGTTCCACTTGCCACGGACAAAGTCGAGCCATCCAAAATTGGCTGTGAAACATAAATGCTGGAGCCTGTTTGATTTGAGAAAGTTAAAACTTGTCCACGATAATAGAATGTCACAAACGAAGAAATTGGATTATCACCATCAAGTTGAAGTGTACGCAATGCTTCTTGGTTTAAATCAACCGAAATATAAAAACTGCTGTCATCAAGTGCAACATCATCCGGCAAAACTGTCCCTGTTATTTGAAAGCCATCTCCTGTTTCATAACTTGAAAATACATCAATGGTACTGTTGTTCAAAATATCCCTGTTAGCATTGACAATTTCCATGCCAGTTGCTGAATAAAATGTGTTTAAAATTATATCTACATCTTGAGTTGTGATATCATAATTGTAGTCTCTGTAGCCAACTTGGAAGTAGAAATAAAGAGTAGCAAACTGGTTAACCCTTGTTTGGTCGAGAGCATCAATAGAAAAGTTGTAAGTTATTCTTCCCGCAGCATCATCAATCACTGGAGTTCCTATGTCAAAAGACAGGAAATTTTCATATTCTTCTCTTGAGAGTTGATGCAAGGAACCATTTGGCAAAAGTTCACTAACAACAGGTGTGAGATTGATTCTATAAGGAGTGTTGATAATAATTGAGCCATCCACGCTCGACAAATTTGCATTGTTTCTCACAAGATCAAAAGTCTTTTCTGTTGTTGAAACGGCATCGTTTTGATAGAAAGCAATGCCATCAACGGTCAAGTTGTTGATTGTGCTTCTGTTTAAAACCTCAAACTCAACCACATTTGAAATGCTGGTGTCATTGACAAAAGAAGCACGAAGTGTTATGTAAGAATCGCCAAACTCATTATTCACACGAAGAACATTGTTTTCAATGGTAGCATAAAGCACATCATCTCTGACAAATTCTTGTGGGTTTTCGGATTCGGTATCTTCAAAACTCCAAACAATGTCACGCACATTTGCGGTCAATGGTTCGAGATTGAAATAGGTGTCAACATCAAGTGCTTTTTCAACACCTTTGACCACAAACAGATTTGTTCGAGCATCGGTCGTGTCATCTGAAGCAACCTCAATGTCTTCCAGCACAGTATTTACATGAATGTCAATAATTTGGTTTTGTCTATAATCATCACGAGCGGACACTCTGATTTGAGCATCACCACTTTGCTTGTCCGCTGTTGTTGAAATCTCAAAAGAATAATTTCCAGAGCCCCTTTCAGTCACAGTAGAAAGTTTGATAACCCCCTCACCTGACAAAACATCAATATTGATACCTGCGGAGGAATTTCCGACAGACACCTGAATTTGTCTGGAACTTGGTTCGGACTCATAGTTTGTGTATAGAGTCACTTCCGTTTCGGAAACCGACAGAGAGACTTTGTTGTCACACGCTGACAACAACAATCCCCCCAATATCATAAAAACACTCAAAATGCCTATAGCAATTTTTTTCATGTTTCCTCCTTAGGTTAATATCTGCAATATGCAGACTTTTATATATATAATATTATAAATAAAACGCGCACATAAAGTCAAAAAAATGACAAAAAAATTTATGAAAAAACAAAATATTTATTTTCGAAAATAAAAAATACAAAAAATAATTAAAAAATGTTTTAGACAATTTTTTAAAATATTTTTTCAAAGATTTATCGGTTTTGAAAGAAAAAGCAAAGAAAAATTTGATATATTTATTTGTCAAAAAATCAATAAAAAATTAAAAAAAATATAAAAAATTAACAAAAAAATGCGAAAAAATCAATTTTTTTAAGATTTTTTGCATTTTTTATTCATTTTTTTTGAGATTTTTATTTTTTCAAAATTTTTACAACTCTCTTTCTTTTTGTTCATATTTGCGTTTTGTAGACATTCCACCACGGATATGTTTCTCCGCAAAATTGTTATCCAAAATCTTTTGCACATCTTCATACATCTTTTCATCCACTTTTTTTAATCTCTTTGAAAGGTCATTGTGAACAGTGCTTTTGCTCAGTCCAAAAATCTTGGCAGTTTTTCTTATGGTGTCTTGTGTTTGCGAAATATGTCTGGCAACTTCCAGCGTTCGCTCTTTGATATAAGGTTTCATCTCTCCTCCCATAAAAATTTGATAATTCCAATAGAATTGTCACAATAATTCTTATGAGAAAATTTGTCACATTATGACAAAAATTGTCGAAAGATAAAATGCAAAAGCCATCCATCATTCCTTCTTCTTAATTAAACTTTTTAAAATTCAAAATTATGTAAATCAACCATGAAAATTTAGTATCACAACATCAAATTTTAAACAAAAAAAATAGCGACAGAGTTGTCGCTATTTTCACAAAAGCCAAAGCATTTTGCGCCCTGAATATTTTTTATTTTTGACATTCTTCAATCAATTCTACAATTTGACCAATTGTTTTGATTTGGTTGATTTTTTCATCTGGAATTGTAATGCCATACTCTTCTTCCAATGTCATCAACATTTCAATAACATCCAAAGAGTCCGCCCCCAAATCTTCAATTATATTTGATTCAGGTTTGATTGTGTTTACATCAATTCCAAGTTGTTCTGCAACCAATTCTTTTACCTTGTCAATAACCATGTCAACCTCCACATATTTATATTATCACAAAATCATGCGGAAAATCAACTAAAATCACAGAATTGATTATTTGTTTTGCAAATCGAGATAGATGTTCGGGTCAACTTCCACACCGTTTTGCATCAAAACAAAGTGAAGATGTGCCCCATCAACAGACTCGTTCGTTGCATCAGCAGAAGCAGTGCCAATTTGTTGACCTTTTGTCACCCTGTCCCCCGCTTTCACCAAAACATCTTCTCCAAGTGAAGAATAGATACTGGTAAAACCATCCCCATGGGTAATAGTCACAACACAGCCATCAAGTGAGTTTGATTCAACTGAGTCAACAACACCATCAAGCACGGAAAAGACCGCATTGTCGTCTGATGTCATGTCAACCGCAAGATGAATCTCCCATCTGTTGAGACTTTCATTGAGTTGCAGTCTGTCATCCGCATAGTCTTTGACCACTGTGGCATTTTGCATTGGCAAACCAAAATCTGCCGGTGTGACAGAGACCTGTCTTGCACCCTGAACTCCAAGTGCGACACCCAAAGCCACCACGAGTGCAAACACACACGCAATGCACAAAATTCCATATCTTTTGAATAAAGTTTTGAATTTTCCTTCTTGTTTGATTTCCATTTTCCTCCCCTCCATGCAACAATCATTGCCACAAAAAATGAAATTAAACATAAAATTTCAATTTTTTTTAATAACCTGTCAAAATAACCGGAAAACCTATCACAATCTCATCATTTGACACAGCAATTTGCACATTTGTCTTCTTTCCATCAACAAAAACGGCAGATTGACAGAATGGCGAATACCCACTGTAAAGACAGATATTATCAAATTGGCTTTCGGTAATGTTTTGACATTTAAGTTCTCCTAGAAGGTCAATAATATCGGAATCAGCTAGATAAAATTGAATACCTGTTGCATTTTTTTTCAATTTTTGAAGATTTTGTCTTGCAGTGGAGAGCGAACAATAATTAAAAAACACACCTCCGCACGCCACCGACTCAACATCCAAGTTTTCCTTTTCATAATTTGTCGCCGAAACAAAACAAACACTTTCAACATCTTTATGCAAAAAAAGTGGATTGGTTTGTGTTTTCACAAACATCGTTCCACACAGACAACATAATATCAAAATAAAAATCACGAGTTTTTTCACGAAAAAACTATTGACAAAAAATGCAAAACTTAAACAAAAAAAAGAAACGCCAATGCGTTTCTTCAAATCAAATTTTTTAATGTCCATTTTTTCAAAATTTTATATGCTTATGCTATATCTGCAATCAAAAGATAAATCACCACAGCAAGAGCACCCAAAGCCACAAAGAAACCTATCCAATAAAGCGCTGTCTTAATACCTCCACTGGCTTTATGTTTTATTTTTTCAGGTTTCTTTTCACTGTTTTTCTCAATTTTTTGCTCTACATCATCACTTTTTTGAACATTCTGTGTGTTTTCTACTTTGTTTTCTGTCACATTATTGGATGTTGTTTGTGTGACATTTTGCTCAATTGTAGATGTGTTTGTCTGTGCCTGCACCTGTGTTTGATGCGGTGGTGGAGGTGGTGGCATATTTTTCAATTCCTTTGGTGGGGGCGGCATAACAATTTTCTTTTCTTCATCCATTTTCAAACTCCTTGAAATACTTACATTTCTATTTTATCTTATCTTACCACAAAAGTCCAACAATTTTGACAATTATCATGCAATATTCCAAATTTCATCCACATCAAATTGTGTTTCAAGAGTTTCAACAACAAAAGTCAAAATATACTTCTCTTTGCTAACCAAATTGCTGTCACTTGGCACAACAATATCTGTGCAAAATGTGATTTTGTTGCCACCAAGCAAAACATCATCATAATAAAAATAGCCATCTTCCGCCCTGTCAAAATGTTCACTGGTGACAAAATCAAATTCTGTGTCATCATCCACTCCGAAAATTTTTGCTTTCACACGCACTTTGACATCAGAATTCAAATTCTGCGCATTTATTTGCACTACTTGTGGTATTCTCTCGCCCGGCAAATACGCTCCACCAAAAGTGAAAGATGTCACACTTGCTTCATTTGGTTTGACAGCAATAGAAAAGTTGTCACCAACAGTCAATTCTGAATTTGAATTTAAATAAGAAACCGAAAAGAAAAATCCGCTAAAACCCAAAATTAGTGACAAAACTAGCAGAACAGATAAAATAATAACAGCAAAAAGCCAACCTATACTACTCTTTTTCATGTCTATAGTTTTGAACTTTCCTGCTGTTATTATACCAAAATCAAACCTTTTTCTGTTTTTTTCTGCGTTTATTGCGCTCTTGTCTAAAAGATTCAATCTGCATTTTTCTAAATTCTTGACTCTCTTCCTGCAAAGCAAATTTTTTCTTTACCCAACGATACTTTCTGTTTCCGTAGACCGTGTCATAAATGATGACACCAATGCCCTGAATTAAGTCGAAATAGTATGAGCAAAATCTCCACATGAGCATTGCCCAAAATGTGTAGCCACCTAGATAGTCATTAAACAATGCAGCAAATGTAATTTCATTCATGCCGGTTCCGCCTGGCAATGGGATGAAACTTGATGCCAATTCAATCAAGGCAGCGTAGATGAAGAAATCCCCATAATTGCCGATAGCGCCACCCTGATATGGGAAGCAAAGATAAATGAAGTAAGGAATGGAATACATGAGAATATAGCGCACAATATGAACGGAAATCTGCAAAATAACTTCGCCCTTTGCGTGGCTGTATTCCTTCATGATGTTTTGATAATCACTGACAAAGTTCATGACCTTGTCATAATATTTGTCATAATCCTTGAGAATGTGCATTTTTACAAGCAATTTGATGCCCCATGACACCAATTTTTGACCAAGTTTTTTCGACAATGAAACAAACATGATGAATGCCACAGCAACAAATGCCAACACAAAACCGATGATACTTGCCACCGACACAAAGGTTTGTGAAGTGCCATTTATGAATGACAAAACCAAGCAGACAAATGTGACAATTATCCATGCAATTTGTTGAAAAACAAGTTTTCCCATAGGGATGGACAATGCCGGGGATGCCGGCACATCGCGTGAATTGAGATATGTTGCCAAAAATGCCTGACCGCCACCTGACATTGGAATGATGGCATCATAATATCTCAAAATTCCAAGTCCCTTATAAGATAATGCCCAACGAGAACGCAAAGTCTTGCGGTAAATCATTCGATGTATTGTGAAAACATCAACAAAAACAACACCAGCCAACAACAATAAAACAAGAAAGATGTTCAAAAAGTTTATGTCAATCAAACGAAGTGGTGTAAAATCATCAGTTGTGAAGACATTCCAAATCAAAATCCCCACGACAAGCACAATGTTAAAGACAAAGTAAAAGATGTTTAAAATTTTCTTTTTCTTTGCATTTGACTTGTCGTTGACTTCTTTGGTTGCCTCTTCAAGTTTTTCTTCAACTTTTTTGTTTTCTTCAGCGGAAAGTTGTTCTTTCTGCAACCTTGCCAACTGTTTTTCTTTATATTTGTTTTTTATGCGAGAAAAAAAATTTTGCTTACCTGTCGTTTCAGCATTTTCTGTCATCACATCAAAATTTTGCTTCGTTTTTTCTTTTTCCTCAACCAGATTTTTATTCTCGCCCATTACATTTAATTTTATCAAAAAAAACGCCCCTTGTCAATTTAAACAAGAGTCGTTTCAAACTTATTTATTCAAAATCAATACAAATCTTCAATGTTGTTTTCAATTGCCACAATCCTTGTGGTCATGTTTGTTCTCAAATTGTTGATGTTCATGTTTTGGAAGATATAAAATCTGTCGCTGACACATTCTTCATACAAAGCATCAAAAAGTGTCTTGTTTGAAAAGATGTTTGTCCTTGTGGAAGTGAGAATTTGAATTGCTTCAGAATTTTTTGAAACATCAAAATCTTTGTCAATGCCTGAAAACAGGTTTTCAATCGCACCTGCATAGAAGAACATATACACTCCATCATCAGTTCTCACAAATTCGGTCATGTCACCAACTTGTGCATCGCCATTGTTATACAAATTCAAAATAGCATTTGCAAGGTCCTCCGGCACTGCACTGTCGGCCATGAAACTGTCTTGTGCAAGCACTTGTCCATCATTTGTCACACCAAAAACTGCGTTGTAGTCGGCATTCTTCAATGTGTCATCATCACTATATTTATACATATAAGGTCTAAATGCATATGCTCGTTGATAAGCAATTGCTTTGTTCGCATTTGCCACATATGTTTCAAGTGTGACACCTTCTGCTTGTGCTTCTTCTTTTTGTTCCTCTGTCAAATTATCAACTGTCAAATATCTATATTTTTCCACATCTTCCTTCACGCGTGAAAGCAAACTCTCCGGCGAAAGATTGTCTGTGGATGTTTTGATTTGTTTGTAGATTCCGTTGACTGATTTCTCATATTCATCATAGTCAATGTAATTGTTTGCACGAGCAGTTTCAAGATTTGAAAGTTGTGCCTGCTGTTCTGCTGTCATGTCCACTTTGATATATCCAACATAGAAGTAATTTGCCACTTCACTGCCTGTCATGATATAATCCATGTTTCCAACATCTGAAAGAATGGAACTTGCAAAATCGCTGGTGTTGTTTGCAACTTGATATGTTGCATAATCTGCTCTAACCTTTGAAGAATAAAGGCTCAAAATATCCTTTACTGTCACGTTTGAGATGTCGGCATCTTGATGCAATGTTCTGTTGTAAATTACAGAATATTTTTCAATGAGATAGTTGTCTTTCAAAATGCTGTAAACCCTGTCCATTTCATAATCAAACCATTCTCTGTTTGAAGAAAGGTTTTCATATCCATAATTTGCTTTGATGTCAGATATATATCTGCCAAAAGCATCACGCCAATTTCTTGCATCTTCATCATTCCCTTCAAAGAGTGAAGCGATCTTGTCATAGAGGGCAGCTTTGAAAGGTTGTTCTCCTGTTGTTTCGTCGACATAATCATAATCAACATAAACACCATCAACCTGTCTACCTTTGTAAGTCTCTCTAATCGTTGTTGCCGATTGTCTCTTATGGATAACTAAATGTTCATCAAGGTAGGCCTGTTGTTCATATGGTGTGTAAACCGAACTGTCACTGTCGCTTTCAGTTGCGCTGTCATCATTGCTTTCGATACCAAGCACTTCATTTAAGTAGTCATGCAAATTTGAATAGAGAGCATCATATGTTTGATCCCAAATATATGTGGTTTCATTGCCGTTGAGCATTTCGCCTTCTTCTAGATGCTCTTCATAATAATTTTCCACTGCTTTTATGGTCAATCTGTTGTCAATGATGGTGTCAAGTGTTGTCAAAAATGCTTCTTGTCTTGTCATGTTATAATTGTCAACATAGTTGTATCCATAACTGTTGTAGGCAGAAATCAAATTCTGTTTTGAGATTGTTTCTGTTTCACCTGTGGTGTAAGTAATCTGTCCGACAACTGCATCATAATATGCCTTGTCATTGCGCGTGACCAAAGAACAGCCCGCAAAGACTGAAAAGCACATAATCAGCATCATAAAAATTGATAAAATTTTGTTTTTCACATTTCTCTCCAAGTAATCTTTGTGCAAAAGTCTTTTCAACCAAATTTTCGCACAATGCTGTATATTAACTTTGTTATTATAAACTAAAAGCCGACAAATTTCAAGCAAATGCAAGCAGTTTTCTCAATCTTTTTTCTCTGCAAGTGCTTTTGTGAACATTTCTATAAGCAAATTGACTTTGTCGACGACCTTTCCTTTTGTGTTTACCATTAGAATAGGCAAGTCCTCAAATTTTAAACAGGTATCATAAAATTTGCCAACATTCGACAATCTTTTGTCAATGATTTCCTCGCTTTTGTAAAAGTAAATCTCACATTCGGCACTGTTTATGCGAATTTTTTTGATGTTAAAGTTTCCGGCAAGATTTTTGAGCAGTGCCACTTTACACAAATTTTCCACTTCTTTTGGCAGGTCACCATTGCTATCTTGAAGTTGTTTGACCACTTGGTCATATTCTTTTTCAGAGGAAATGTTGCTGATTCTGTTATAGAAAATGATGCGTTCTTCCTGTGATGGAATGTAATCTTCGCTGATGTAAGCATCCAGCACAAGTTCCATCTTGATTTCCTTGGCACTGTGCGTTTTGTGACCGGCAATTTCTTTTGTCACTTCATCCAAAAGTCGAACATACATGTCATAGCCGACTTTTTGCATATGTCCGTGCTGTTCTTTGCCCAAAATGTTGCCCGCACCTCGAATTTCAAGGTCGCGCATGGCAATCTTAAAACCGCTTCCAAGTTCCCTAAACTCTTTAATAGCATCAAGACGCTTATATGCATCCTCTGTCAACACCTTTCCACCATTGTAAGTGAGATAGGCATATGCAAGTTTGTCCGAGCGCCCAATTCTTCCCCTTATTTGATAGAGCTGGCTGAGTCCCAGCATGTCACAATCTACCACAAAAAGTGTGTTTAATGTCGGCAAATCAATGCCATTTTCAATAAGTGTAGTAGATATAAAAACATTGAATTTGTCATCATAAAGCTCATCAATGACACGAGAAAGTTCCTTCTCTTCCATCTGCCCGTGTGCAACTCCCAACTTTGCCTGTGGCAAAAGCGAAGCAACATGACTTCTAAATTCATAAATTTCTGCCACCCTATTGAACAGCAAAAGTGCCTTGCCATTTCGAGCAAGTTCTCTTGAAACAACATCCTGCAAAAGTTGGTCGCTATAAGGACTAACATATGTTTGAATTGGCAGTCTATCTCGTGGCGGTGTAGCGATGACACTGATGTCACGAATGCCAGACAGTGACATATGCAAAGTGCGCGGAATTGGCGTTGCAGAGAGAGTCAACACATCAATGTCCGTTTTCATCTTTTTGATTTTTTCTTTGTCGCGAACACCAAAGCGCTGTTCTTCATCCAAAACCAAAAGTCCCAAATCTTTGAATTTGAGTTTTTCGTTTAAAATCTTATGTGTTCCAATCAAAATGTCAATCTTTCCTTCTTCAAGTCTTTTATAAATTTCTGCCGTTTGCTTTGCCGTTTTGAAACGATTTAACACTTCAACTCTCAATCCAAAATTTTTCATTCTGTTTTTGGTCGAACGAAAATGTTGCTCTGACAGAATGGTTGTCGGGCACAAAAATGCCACTTGTTTCCCATTGTAAACTGCCTTAAACATGGCACGAAAAGCCACTTCGGTTTTTCCAAAGCCGACATCTCCGCAAATCAATCGGTCCATAATCTTGTCGCTCTCCATGTCTTTGTCAACATCTGCAATGGCTTGTGCCTGGTCAGGAGTGAGTTCAAACTCAAAAGCATCTGCAAACTGCTTTTCAAGTGCTTCATCTCGCACAAAACAAAAGCCTTTTTTATCTTGACGCTCTTTGTAAATCTTTGCCAGCGAAATTGCCACTTCTTTAAGGTCATCTTTGACCTTTTGTTTGAGTCTTGTCCATTCGCTTGATCCCAAAGCATTGAGTTTTGGATTTTCTCCGCCAATATATGCCGTGAGCAGATTTGCCTGCTCGGATGGCAGATACAACAGCGCACCATTTTTGTATTCAATGACAAAATAGTCCTTTTCGAAGTGCGAAAGTTTCAACCTGACAATGTCCTTGCATCTTCCGATACCATAGAAAGAATGCACAACATAATCTCCCACTTTTGGCAGGTAAGAAAAGTTTTGCCTTCCACTTCGAAAGTCCACCTTCTTGCTTTTATACATATCATCCGTGCCAATGCCGATGATGTTAAATTCCAAAAAACTGAAGGAATAAGGAAAATAATCTTTGCACACGTAAACATGCACATTTTCGACAAGTTCGCCATCAAATATGCGGAAGGACATTTTGTTTGTTGTCAAAAATTCTGTCAAAATATCAAGGTATTCTCCACCGAACAAAAAGACATTCATGTGTCCGTTTACATATATCGCAATATCTCTTTTGAGTGCCATAAAATCTGTGACATAACTTTTTTGTCCAACGGTTTTGTTTTCAAAATTACTGTCATTCGTGTTTGACAAAATAGTGTATTTCTTCAAATCAACACAGTCAAAATCAAGAAATAGTTTGTCACTGTTCCAAGAAAGTTCGCTTCGACTCTGTTTCAAAATCTTGCATTCATTTTCAATTTTGACAGGTTCATCCACAATGACATTTTCGCACAAGTCAAAAACGGTGTTTTCTCCAATCTTCAAAAAGAAGGGCGCAATTTCAATTTTTTCCAATGCCTTTTGCATCTTCATGGTCGAAAAATCAAAACTGATGATTCTGTCAACATTTTCATCAAAAAATTCCACGCGGTAAGGATAATCTTGTCCACTGACAAAGATGTCCACCACATCGCCCCTGACCGCAAATTGTCCAACCGCGGTCACATAATCCACCTTATCATAGCCAAACTCCACAAGTTTTTGTGAAAGTTTTGAAAGGTCCATTTCATCATCTTTTTTTAAGGTCAATTTTTCTTTCAAAAACTTCAAATCAAACTTGGTGGTAAGTGATGATGGCAGAAAAATCAAAATTTCAATCTTCCCGTCCAAAAAGCCAGAAACCGCATCCGCAAACGGAAAAAGATTGATGTCGTGTTCATCTTCGTTCTCTCTTCCGCATGACACAATCTGCACCTTTTTGCCACAGTCAACAAGTCCTCTCTTAAGTTTGCTAGCGGTCACAAAATCGCCACAAAGATAGACAAGTTTTTGCTTTAATGCACAAAAAAGGACTTTTTCTCCAATGAAAAAACCGCCCAAGTTTGTTTGGCTTGGAAGTGTCGTTTTTTCAAGAAAGTCCAAGAAATTTTTCATTCACTTATTCTCACACAAATTTCATCAACAGCCTTTGCAATAATTGGTTTGAAGACTGTTTCATCATATTTTGACAGCACATAATCGGCAAGTCCCATTGAAATATCTCTTCCAATGCCCACCTTCAATCTCTCAAAATCTTCGCCAATGTAGGACACAATGCTTCGAAGACCGTTGTGAGTACCAGCCGAACCATGTTGGCGATATCGGATGTTGCCTTTTGGCAAATCAATGTCATCCACAACCACAAAAATGCGTGCATCCTTAAACTTTTCTTTAAGCATAACCACACATTCACCACTCAAATTCATGTAGGTCTGTGGTTTTACGAGCATGATTTTCTGTCCATTCAACATACCTTCGCCGACAACAGCCTTGTATTTTTTCTTATCAAAAGAAATGCCCAACTTTTCAGCCAGGGCATTGACAACATCAAAGCCAATGTTGTGATATGTGTGTTGATATTTTTCGTCAGGATTTCCAAGTCCAACCACAATAACCATTTTTACACCTTTTCGTTTATAAGTTTGGCAAAAGGACCGACCACTTTGCCTTTTTCTACCTTGCTCTTTTCAAGATAACTTTGACAGACAAACGCTTCATCACAGACAATGGTGTCAAAGATATAGTTTCCACTCTCAAGGATGACATTTTTGCCAATATAACTCTCACCTTTGATGATGTTGTTTGGATAAATCGCTGTGCCTGCTTCAATTTCCACATCGGCATCCACAAAAATGGTGTTTTCTCCAAAGAGAATAACTCCATTTTTTTTGTGATAATCCAAAATTCTCCCATTCAAAACCTTAAACGCAAATGAAACGGTTTGCGGAGAATTTATGAGAGTGAAATCTTCTTTGTCAAATTCTTCAACAGTGGTTGAAAGAAGCATTTTGGCATTTTGCAGATATTCTGCACGAAAGACATAGCCACGCACAAGTTTCAAAACATTCATTCGGCGCTTTGAAAAGTAGTCCATAATTTCCAAAAATGTTGTTTTCTTCAAAAGTGGCGTGTCGCTGTAAAGCACTGCGACATAACTATACCCTTCTGCAACATCACGAATGGTCTGCAAAAACTTGTCATCATCAGGCTCTTCAATAATCTTCTGTTTACAACCTGATGTTGCAAGAGCCACCCAATCAATCATTTTCTTGCCACAGATATCAAAATTTGGAGAGATTTCGCCTTTTGCCTTGATAAGCACAACCAAAGTCTCCTCTGCCACCCAATCAAAATTTTGAGTTTGTGTCAAAGGTTTGGCTTCCATGCTTTGCAAAAAATCAAAACTGATTTGATTTTCCATCACTTCCATTTCAACTTCATTGTCAATTTCCATATTGTCAATTCCTTAAAATTATTATAATTTTATTTGTCATCTTTGTCAACAAAGAAAGGTTTTAAACCAAAAAATTGTCGAGAAAAATAAAAATATTTTTATTTTGTTTTTAAAAATTAAAACAATATGATAAAATAAGTTTGATGAGAGAAAAAGCAAAGTTATCTTCAAAAATATTGATTGCACTTTTGCTTGCCCTAACATTTTTGAGTTTAGGTATTTTTTCATTGCAAAAAACACACACTGCAAATGCTGTCGATTTTACTGAAGTCACCACACAAAACAACAATTTTTCCATGTCCATGTCGGCAAATGCTCGCCAAAGTGTGATACTTCCACTTGACTTGCGCCCAACCGAAAACATTGTCGGCGAGCAGATTGACTTTTATTGTTTTCAGTGGCGCGACATTGAATCATTGAGATTTAGATTTAGAGGAAATATCGCAAGTTCCACAACAAACTTTTTGCGCTACCGTTTTGTGCTGACCTATCTTGAAACCGAAGATTTGACTTCATCACTTGGCACAACGAACCCAGAAACTCTCTATCAAGGGAACATTTCTTTAAACAGTTTTTCACAATTTGATTTTTATTATTACATAGACTCTGATGCTTCAATCGCAGAAACGGCAAACCGATGCACCGGACACGATTTTGGACTTTACAAATTTGACTTTATCTACACCTATCTTGAAGATGACATTGAAATTGAAGTTTCAATTGGTGACATCTATGTGGCAATTCTGCCGGATGACATCGACAGCATCTCTGCCACAAACACCCGCCTGATGTATACCGTTTCAAGTTCAAACCGCTTGATGAACATCTTCAACATCTACCTTTCAGACAGCACCTACAGATATGTAAACCCAAAATATCTTCAATGGGAAGCAGAAGGTTATGACACAATGAATGTAAACTATGTTTTAACTGAAGCAATGCGAGATAGCGATATTGATTATGCAAACTGCCGTACACTTTGGCCTGCACTTCCAGATGAAAGAATAACCGGGACTAATTTTGTTTTTGACTCAAATGAGATTGAAGGAACATGGACAGTTAGGTGTGTGATAAAAAATTCTGATGGAAGCGAAAAGCAAACCTTGACACTGCAAAACCTTTCCACAATCAAATACGAACGACCATCTTATGTTTGGCTGATACTGCTTATCCTTTGCCTTATTTTGCTCCTTGCAGGCATCATCCTCCTCATTATCTTTGCAAAAAAGCGTGACAAAATTTGGTAAAATTATGTTATAAAAACACCATAAAAATAATATAAAATCACAAAAAACTGCACCACGCGATGCAGTTTTTTTGACATTTTGTTCTTTGTCAAATTTGATTTTGTTCTGTTTCTTTTGATTTTTACAACTTTCATTTTGCCCAAAGACACAAGAATACACCTACAAGATGTTGTGGAAACTTGCACCCATAAAATGCTGAAAAGTTTCGCAATAATGCTGAATGATTTTCAGTGACACAAAAAACTCGATTGGCTCTTCTTCATCAATATAAGTCTTTAACCTAACAATTTCAATGCCAATTTGTTCAATGGATTTGTGATTTATCATAAAACACATTTTCTCTTCATTTTCTGTCCAGCGATATTCCAAATTGTCCACCAAACTTGCCACCTGTCCATCCACAATGCCATTTTCTTGCGCCACCTGCTCTATCTCAAAACAAAAGTTGTCCACTTCTTCAAGCGAACTGACCACCAGCCTGTCTTCAATGATGCAAATTGCCACCAAAATCGCCACAATGCAAACAATAGCAATGATTTTAAACCACAGATACTTTGTCATTCTTGCACCCGCCCGAGTTTTTGAATTTGAAGTGTTTGATATTTATCGTAAAATTTTTGTATGTAAACCTGTCCATTTTTGTCCACCGTCAAAATCAAAACATCCTTAACTTTCTTTATTTTTGCTTGCAAAAGGATGTTTTTTATATCATTTTCCTCAATGCCGGCAATCTGCAAATTCTCTTTGACAATTTTGCCTTCATTGATGATATTGACAGGAATGGCACTTTTTTCAACATCAAATTTCATATCACCAACAGTGACCGGTGCAAATTGACTTTTAGGCATAACACTCATTTTTCCGTTTGTTTCCATGATTGCATATTGAATTTGTTCAATTGAAAAATAACCACAACCCCTTATTGCTTCAAACACATCATCCACAGAGATGTTAAGATTTTTAAGTGCCTTGTAATCAATGCCATTTGGATTGATAACAATGACCGGTTTCCCACTCAAAAACCATGCAAATCTGTTGCTAATTTTGCAAAGAAAAGTCAGAACAAAATGAACAATCACCAAAGTCAAAAGCGGAACAATCCCATGCAAAACCGGCACAGAAACTTCCGCCATTGGAATTGTGGCAAGGTCGGCAATAATCAAAGTCAAGACAAGTTCAAATGGTTGCATTTGACCGAGTTGCCTTTTGCCCATCAACCTATACAAAAACAGAACAACGACATAAATTATGATTGCTCTAACAACTATTGTTAACATAAAAATATTATAACTAAATTTCAAAAAATAACACGATTTTTCAAAAAAATCACAAAAAATTAGCAAAAATAACGAAAAAATTGATTTTATTTAATAATTTTATTATTTTTTCAAGTATTTTTCATTGCGATTTTACTTGTTTTTGACATTTTTGATATTATTTTTTTTATTTTTTTTCAAACCATTGTGTAATTTTTGTTTTCCCAAACAATTTTTCCTTGATTTTTATCATATAAATTGAAATATCAATGACATTAAACACCAAACATAGTCCGACAAAAATCAGCACTCCAACACCGGTGGAAATAACAAGATTGAAAAACATCGGCAAAAGATAGGACAGAAGAGAACTTAAAAAAGATATGATTGCCATGGTTGGAAGTGAAAACAACACAAAAAGCAGAAGATTTTTCTTTATGTCAATTTTGATTTTAAGTTTACGTTTTATCATCAGGATGTTTAAACTTGCAGTCACAATTGAAGAAAGTCCCATTCCCAAAATGAGCGCATTTATTCCCAAAAATCTTGTCAAACACAAAATGGACAAAAACATAAACACCGCACCCACAACATAGTTTACAAACGATTTGACTTCCAAACCTACGGAATTTAGAATTGCTGATGAGATGTTTGTCAACCCCATCGGTATCATTATCCACGCACTGTATTGCAAAAGTGTACCGCTGAGTTCATTGTCATATATAAAAATTCCAAACTTGTCGCCAATAGCCATAAAGACCGGCACAATCAAAAACGAAACAAAAAGTGCAAACAACATTGATGACTGCACGCGCATTTGAATGTGTTTGGTGTCATTTTGCACCATAGCCATAGAGATGTCCGGCACAAGTGCCGTAGCAAGCGAGCCAATGAGTGAAGATGGAAGATACAAAAACGGAAAAGTCATGCCAATTGCCACACCATAAAGACTCATTGCCTGTGAAGATGTGTAGCCAATAGCCATTAACTGTGTCGGCAAGATAAGTGCAATAAGTGGTTGAACAAAACTGCCTGCCACCCTAACACCTGTGATAGGTGCGGACTGTCTGATGACCTTTTGATAGATTTTTGTCGGTCTGTGCAACTTTCCACCATAAAAGAAATATAGCAGCATGACAAAAAATGCTGACACAAAACATGAAAGTGTAAAAGACCATGCCACCGACATGGCATTTTGAAGAGCACTCATGCCTGTGCCCAAAATCAAAACGCAAATAACAATTTTGACAATCTGTTCCAAAAGTTCGGAGACACACAGCCCAAAATAGTTGTCACACCCCCACATTGCACCACGAAAAACACTGTAAACAGAAGAGAAAATCAAGGACGGCAACAAAATTATCAAGATGTTCATGCAATTTTCGTCGGTGAAAAGATTGTCGAACAAATTTCTAAAAACAAAAATCACAAGGCACAAAAACACGCTGACAGCAAGTCCAACAAACAAACTTGAAGTGACCAAACTGCCAATTGCTTTTCTGTTTTCGCTGACACGAAAACCCGCCGTCATGCGCGAGATGATGAGTGTAAATCCGCTTGACACAATTGTGAGCAAAACCATGAAAATTGAAAGTGCAACTTGATACATCCCCAGTGCTTCCGCCCCGATTGTGCGCGACAAAAAGATGCGGAAGAAAAACCCTAACATTCGAGTCAAAAGTGAAAAAGCGGTGATTATTGCGACATTTTTGAAGATTGATTTCATATAAATATATCTATAAGAAAATAAAACAAAATATGACTGCAAGTCCAAAAAGAAAACTTGTTATAATAAAAACATATTCAAGGAGATTTTTATGAGCATCAAAAAGATATCCTTTCCATTTTACCAAGTGAAAGAAGGAGAAAACTTGAAAATTATTTCACAGAAATATCACATTGACAGCACCAAAATTTTACTCGACAACAATCTTTCTCCAAAACAAATAAAAGAAGGAATGTTTATCATTCTCAAAAGATAACATCCCTTTTCATCCTGCGATTTTCTCATTTTTATAATTTTGATTTTGTTTTTATTTCTTTCTTGCTTTTTCGTTTGCTGTTTCCCAAAATCTTGTGTGGTGTGACACTACAATTTTGCACTGATGTCACATTTTTCGATGTCCCTGTTGCGTTTTTTGGAACCTCGACAATTACATTGTCAATTTTTTCTTCACAATTTTTGACATCAGTTTTTTCTGTTTCTCTCTCTTTTTTTGTCTTAAATCTCGTTTGCAAAAAGTGTTCTATCTGCTGTCGATATTTGAAAGTCAAGTAAAGCAAGACCGCTACAAACACCACGATAAATGCCCATGCCACAAGCCCCCAGCCGTGATAAGGTATCAGTTCGCCACTGCCAAGATAACAGGTCATAAAAATGCCGATTGGTCTTGCCACCAAGTTTGTCAAAACAAAAAACTTCCATGTCATGTTTGTCAGCCCAGCCACAAGACAAAGCACATCATCCGGAAAAATTGGCAAGACCATCATGACCACAAAAGAATATTTTGCATTGGTCAAAAAATCTGTCCACTTTTTGCAGCTTTCCTGTCCAACCATAAATTCCACCAGCCTTCTGCCAAACTGCCTGCCAAGCCAAAATGCCATAATGCTCCCTAACATAATTCCTGCAAGGCTCAAAAGTGCGGTTTGAAGTGGTCCATAAATAAGAACTCCTGCAAGTGTTGTGATTGTGGATGGAACAGGCAAAAATGTCACTTGCAAAAATTGCAACATCACAAAGACAAATCTTCCCCAGAAACCAAGTGACAAAATGAGTTGTCTTATCTTGTCAACCGAGTTGACATATTCCCATGCCCCTGTCCAAACCAAAACATAATACGCCAAAACAACCACCGCTATTATGATTGAAACAACAATCACCGAACGAATAATTTTTCGTTTTAAAGTTAGCGGTTTTTTCTCTTTTTTGCTTTCAGTTTGCTTTTTCAGTTCTTTTTCTGTCATACCTATATAATATATTATTCATCCATTGCAAATCAAGTCAAGTTTTTTCTTTTACATTGTTGTCAAAGTCTTGTGCTTTTTGCAAAAATCAAGTCGTTATATACACTTTTTTGAACATTATGGATTAAATTCGCTTGGATTTGTCTTTTCAAGTTTTGCACGTACCATCTCTTCTGTTTCCTTTGACACCTTTTGAGGATTTATGATTTTTACATCACTTGCAGGAATGGTCATGCCGGCCACTGGTTCTTCCACACCTTCCATGACAATGCCATCTTGCGGTTGATAAAAGTCATGCCTAATTTCCTTCTCTTCAACAAGTTCGCCGTTTTTGTAGTATTGCACATATCCTTTGCTTTCGTAACCTTCTCTCGGATATTTGATGCGCAGATACTCACCTTTATACAAAATTTTGTCAGCATATTCCCCCTTCACATCTGGCACAATTTTGTCCCCACCATGTGGCAAAATTTTGACAAGTTCGGCTCGTGTTTTGATTTGCATTCCATCTTCAAACTTCTGCCCATAAATTTGCACACCTACCTTATTTTCATCGGCAACTGTTTTGATGTAAATTGGATTGTCTCTGTCATTTTTAAACACCAAATCTGAATAACTGCCAGACACCATAGCATCAAATGAAAGAGGAACATATGATGCCGGCAATGAGTGATGATTGGCACTCAAAACATCCACATCTGCAAGCAAAAGTGCGTTGTAAAGTGTGGTTGAAGCCTGACAAACTCCACCACCAACACCATTGACATAGACGCCACCAACAATAATATGCGCATTTTGATAACCATTTGCTTCTGTTCTTGGTCCAGTTGTTTCATTGAATGAAATGGTCTGACCGGGCTGAACAATCATGCCATTAAAACATGAAAGTGCTTTTTTGATATTGTTTTTCCGTGCAGAAGAACTTGCCGTATAATTGGTGTAAAATTCTCCGCGAAGTGCCACACTGTCTTTTAAACTTTCAATGTCATTCTGATTTTCAATCTCAATGATAGGAATTTCAATTTTAACTTTCTTGTTTGTCAAAAGTGCACTGTCAATCTCACTGAAAAGTTTTTCTCTGTCCACCAAAACGGCATTTTGTCCTTCATCAATTGCAAACACTTCGCTTTCATTTGGCTGAAACACCAAACTTGCCGGTTTAGCCGGCTGTTCCACCTCGCTGATGATTTCATCAATCTTGTCATCAATATCCGCAAGCACATTTGTGTAGGATATTTGAAAATCTTTACCTTTTGTTTTGATTTCTCTCTCTTTTTGAAGATTTTGAAAAAAATTCCCATCCTTGCCATATTTGGCAATTTGTTCCACAATCGGTTGAATTTTGTTTGACACTTCAAAATCATTGCCATTGAGCGTCCAACTTTTGTCCCTTGATGAGAGTTCAATCTCAATGTCCTTTCGACTGTTTAACATATCAGTCAAAACAACATTTTCCGCTTCCGCCACCGACATTCCGCTCACATCAATGCCGTTTATGGTGGTGTTGTCATAAAATTTCTCCTTGCCGGTTATGGCATTTTCAAAAAAGAACTGACAACTCACCAAAAGTGCCACCGAAAGTGCCGAAACTCCCAAAAACCACAAAAAGCCTTTGCCTTGTTTTTTGTCGGTTTTCTTTTCATCTTTTTTGTTTTGTTTGTTTTTTGATATTTTTCCTTGTTTTTCTGTCTTTTTCATAAAAATATTATGTGAGCAAAATGCGAAAATATCAAAAATAAACCGACATAGCAAACATTTGTCATATTTGTATGTCGGTCGAAAATGATTTGTATATCAATAATTTTGCAAGTTTTTCTCAATCTCATCAAGCAAGGCTTCTTTGGTGTTTTTAACCCTTCCATCAAACACTTTTGAAAGCAAATTTTCCAATATTCTCTCAAAATTTCTCTTGTCAATCTTTGGAAAATGTTCCTTGATGTCAGCGCTTGTGATGGCAAGGTCGGAAATGGAAATTGCCAAGCCATGTTCAATGATATAGCGATAGAAGAAGTTATACTTGCTCTGCACACGCTTTGACCTGCGCCCCAAAAGTGGATAGATATAAGCCCAATCTTGATA
Organism: uncultured Clostridia bacterium; assembly: GCA_944362545.1. Taxonomy (GTDB): domain Bacteria; phylum Bacillota; class Clostridia; order Christensenellales; family UBA1242; genus Caccovivens. The sequence continues at coordinate 108,683 of CALVTJ010000002.1, read as the reverse complement.
ATATTTGAAAAAGTAGAGTTTGTTTCTCATGCCATCAAGTGCATCATAATAGCCGGCAAGATAAGTGAAAACCTTTTTGATTAGTGCTTGGCTGAATCCAAATTGTTCTTTCAAAAAGTTTTCCAAAAATGTTTGCAAACACTCTGGTTTTTCGGTGCTGACAATGTCAATCAAAAGTCCCAAAACTCTATCTTCTGTTTTGTAAACCATTTTGTATTTGAGTTTTTTCTCTCTAAGTCCAAAAAACTTCCATGCTCCCATAACATTCAAAAGTTTGAGTGCACGTTTCAATCCTGCCTTGTTGAGATTGTAGCGCTTGTCACAATACAAAATCTTTTCAAGTTCAGCAAATTTTCTGTTTCCACTGATGTCCTGAAGATTGCTGGTGTATTTTATGGCAGATTTGAGAGTTTGTTTGTCAATTTTGAAATTGAGTTCACCGGCAATTCTTATCATTCTCAAAATTCTTTCACCATCATTTTTCAAAACTTCATCAGGACTGATGTTGCAACGAATAACTTTTTGTGACAGATCAACAATGCCGTGATACAGATCTACAATCATATCTTTGTTTATGTTGTAATATATGGAGTTTACCGTAAAATCACGCCTAATGGCATCATCTTCAATTTTGTCTGTTGAAACAACTGACACAGGACAATGTGAGCCATCGTTTGCATAGATTTCTTTTCGAAAAGATGTGTATTCATAACTTTCATCTTTGAAAGAAATCAAAATTGAACCGAGTTTCAGGTTTTTGATTTTGACCGAAAACTCACTGTCTTTCAAGCGCTTTGCCACCTCATCAACATTGACACTGCTGGCAAGGTCAACATCCCCACTTGACAGCCCCATAAGTTTGTTTCTGACATAACCTCCAACAATATACAGATTCTCTGGAAAATATTTTGCCAATTTTTTCAAATTTTCTGAAATATCAATAAACATCCTTCCTCCACTGTCAAAAGAAAACAAAAATCCCGCAAAAAAAACATTTAATCTATGCGATTTATATATAATAAAAATAGTATAAAATAATAAAAAAGTCAATTATATTTGACTTTTTGCCAAAAATTTAATAAACTTGAAAAGAAACGAAGAAAATTATGAAAAAAATCAAGAAATCACGTAAAAACAAAAAGAAACAGACTTTGCAAGAAGTGCCAATTGTTCGTTATCAAACAGACAAGGAACATGGTCTTTCTGAGGAACAAATCAACGAACGCATTGAACACAAACTTGTAAATGACACAAAGATTAAAACTTCAAACAGTTATTTGCAAATTTTCTGCAAAAATATCTTCACAGTCTTCAACATCATTTGGCTGGTTATTGCCATTGCTCTCATGTGCGTTGGTGCGTGGAGCGACCTTTTGTTTTTGTTTGTTGTCATTGCAAACACGGCAATATCCATTTTTCAGGAAATAAAAGCCAAAAACACCGTAGAAAAACTCTCCATGGTGTCGGCTCCAAAAATAAAGGTTGTACGCATGGGGCTTCAACTTGAAGTCAAGGGCGAAGATTTGCTTTTGGATGACATTATTATGCTTGAAAATGGCAATCAAATTCCTGCGGACTGCATCATTGTCGATGGAAACGTCGAAGCCAACGAAAGTTTGCTCACCGGCGAGTCAAACCTTATCAAAAAAGGCGAAGGAGACCAACTGCTTGCCGGCAGTTTCATTGTCTCTGGAGTCTGCTATGCACGCGTTGACAAAGTCGGCAAAGGAAACTACATCCAAACTGTTGCCGAGCGCACAAAGGACTTCAAACAACAATCTTCAAACCTGTTTAGAGATTTGAACAACCTTATCAAAATCATCATCATAATTTTGATACCAATCGGCGTTTTGACCTTTTTTAAAGAATTTTACATGACCGGTGCCACCATTGAAGAATCCATCACAAGCACAAGCGGAGCACTCACGGGAATGATTCCAGCGGGAATGTATCTTCTCATCACGGTTGGTTTGACTGTTGGAGTGATGAAACTTGCCCGAAAGAAAACCCTTGTCAAAAACATCTATTCAATTGAAATGCTCGCGCGTGCCAATGTGCTTTGCCTTGACAAGACAGGAACAATCACAGATGGAACAATGAAGGTGCTTGAAGTGATACCTCAAAACAACTTCACGCCAAGCAAAATTGAGAAAATCATGAAAATTGTGCTCGCAAAACAAAAGACCATGAATGCCACAAGTGTTGCACTTGTCGAACATTTTGGAAAAGAAGCAACCGGCGACATCAAAGAAATCATCGAATTTTCTTCACAACGCAAATATAGTGCCACAACATTAAAAAACGGAAAGACTTATTATATTGGTGCAATTGGTTTTATCAAATGCCCACTCACTTCACAACAGAAAATCCTTATGAACTCCTACATGGAAAAAGGTTTGAGAGTGATTGCACTTGTTGAAGATGACCATCCATACACAGAAAAAAGTGCCGGAAAGCACGGCAAACTTGTCGCTTTCTTTGTGCTTGAGGACCACATAAGAAAGGATGCCATAGAAACCATCTCTTGGTTTAAAGAAAACAATGTCGACATCAAAATCATCTCTGGCGATGATGCTTTGACCGTTTCAAAGATTGCAAAGCGCGTTGGAGTGAAAGACAGTGACAAATATATTTCTCTTGAAAACATGAGTTTGCAAGAAGTTGCACAGATTGCCAACAAATTTACCGTTTTTGGTCGTGTGACACCAGAACAAAAACATACCATCGTCAAAACTCTCAAAACACAAGGAAATGTTGTGGCAATGACCGGTGATGGCGTAAACGACACCTTGGCACTCAAAGAAGCAAACTGTTCCATTGCCATGGCTGATGGCAGTGAAGTGGCAAGAAACATCTCTCATCTTGTGCTTATGGAATCAAACTTTTCTGCTTTGCCATCAATTGTCAAAGAAGGCAGACAGATTGTCAACAATGTGCAAAATTCATCAGTGCTGTATCTTATGAAAACATTGTTCACAATGCTACTTTGCGCGACTACACTCATTTTGAGAATATCCTACCCGTTCACTCCTAAACAACTTCTGCTTCTTGAAATGTTTGTCATTGGACTCCCATCATTCATTTTGACCTTCCAACCAAACAACAACCTGATTCGTGGAAACTTTATCCCGCAGGTTTTAAAGAAATCTATTCCGTGTGCCATGCTGATGTATATAAACCTTTTGGTTGTCATTATTCTTAACGCCAACACCAGCACTCTTCTTCCTGAAGAATACACTTCTCTTTGCACACTCCTGCTCACATTTGTCGGATACATCAACTTGTGCTGGATTTGCTGGCCATTCAATTGGTTGCGCCTGTCAAGTGTCATTCTTTCAGCAGTGTTGATTATCTCCTGCCTGTGCGGACTTGGAGCTTTCTTCTCAATCACAGCATACACCTTCCCTGTCATGCTCACACTTGTCACCATGCTTCTTTGCACAATTATGATAATTGTCGGAGCATTCTACTTGAAAGAATGGTGGCTAAACATACAAGCACGCAAGATTGCCGTTCAGCTGTCCACTGAAAATGGTGTAAACATTGAAACTGCACAACAACTTGCCATGGAAGTGGAACTTGCCAAAAAGAAGAGTAAAAAGAGCAAAACTGCTGATTTGTGGAACAAAATAACAAGTCGTTGGACAAAAGTTGACACCATAGAAGATGATGACACATATGTCAAGACCAAAGATGAAAATTCTCTAACAGACAAATCCTCAACACAACAAGAAGATTTGCAAGAACAAACCACAAACTCAAACGCCGAAAAAACGAAAGAGAAAACAAAAGAAAACATAACCGCTGAAGAGAGCACGCCAGCAACACAGCCAAAGACTTCCAAAAAGTCAAAAAATGAAACAGGCACTTCAGTCAAAAAACAAAGTATAAAACCTTCAACAAAAGCCACAACAAGCAAAGTGGCTAAGAAAACCACAAAAGCAAAAAAGCAGGTTGAATAAAAACAAAAAAAGATAATCCTAAAACATGGAATTATCTTTTTTTATTTCAAAATTTGCCCCAAATCGGTCAAAAAATGTCATTTTTTCAAAACTTGATAGCCATCTTTGGCATCCTTAATGTCATAGCCAAGTTTGGAAATTTCATCTCTCAAACTGTCAGCAAGAGCAAAATTTTTGTCTTTTTTTGCCTGCCACCTTGCCTGAGCCTTGTCTTTGATTTCCTGTGGAATGTCCATTTTTTCTTCAAGGTCAATACCCAGTACCTGATTGAACTTCAAAAATGTTTGATAAACATCCTTGCTTCTGTCGCATTTAAGCATCTTCAAAACACAAGCAATCGCCTTTGGCATGTTTAAGTCATCGTTTATGCTTTCCAAAAATTCCTTTTCAAACTCGCTTGTGTCCACATTTGTTGTGCCAATTTTATGTTCTGCAACAAGATTTTTAATGGATTTGAGTGTGCTTTTTGCCATATCAAGTGCTTCAAAAGTGAAATTTTGTTGTTTTGAGTAGTGTGCCAAGAAGTAGAAAAACCTGAACACTTCTGGCTCATAACCCCTATCTTTCAAGTCTTCAAGTGTGTATAGATTGCCAAGGCTCTTGCTCATCTTTCCACCATTTACCTGCAAAAATTCCAGATGCATCCACATTTTGACAACCTGATGTCCATAAAAACAGTTGCTCTGTGCAATTTCATTTTCATGATGCACAGGTTTATGGTCAACCCCACCTGTGTGAATGTCGATACTGTCGCCAAGATATTTGTCTCCAATCACCGAGCACTCAATATGCCAACCTGGATAGCCCATACCCCATGGGCTCTGCCACTGCATGATATGCTCTTTTGGTGCTTTCACCCAAAGCACAAAATCATATGGGGAGTGTTTTTCTTCATCCACATCAATGCGGGCACCGGCGAGTTTTTCTTTGATGTCCATGCCGGAAAGTTTGCCATATTCTGGATATTTTGCAATGTCAAAATAGATGCCTTTGCTCGTTTCATAGGCATAACCCTTTTCTATCAGCCCTTGCACAAACTTTATCATTTCAGGAATGACACTCGTTGCCGGCACAATATGCTCTGGTAGGTCAATGTTGAGTGCTTTTGCATCATTCATGAAAATGTTTGTGTAAAATTTAGCCACTTCCCAAGGTGATTTGTGTTCGCGTCTTGATGCGACCATCATTTTGTCCTCACCCTCATCCGCATCCGATGTCATGTGACCAACATCGGTGATGTTCATAACGCCAACGAGTTTGTAGCCATTATATTTGAGCACCCTTCTTATATTGTCCATAAAAAGATAAGCACGAAAATTGCCTATATGTGGATAATAATAAACAGTTGGCCCGCAAGAATACATCTTCACAACGCCCGCATGGCTTGGCACTTCTTCCTTCCTGCGCGTGAGAGAATTGTAAAATTTAACCATAAATTGCCTCCAAACTATATCTTTTTGTTAAGATAGGTGGACAGAGTTTCAAGTGCGTGTTCAACTTCACTGTTGTGCTCGCCGAAAAACTCATCCAAAGATTGCAAAAACGCTTCAAGTTCTGCCTTTCCCTTTTCGGTCAAAAACATCATGCGACAGCGCTTGTCAATCTCTCCCTGCTTGGAAACAACCAGTCCTTCTTGTTCCAAAGCTTTGCTCATCAGTGCAAAATTGGACTTTTTCAGCCCCAACTTTTCAATAATCATGCTGACAGACAGATTTTCATATTGTGAGATAAAATACAACACCTTGATGCGAAGTAAATTGTTTTTTGCAAAGTGTTTTGTCAGGTTTTCTGTAAGTGCCTCAATTTCCAAAATCTTGTCAACATTTTTCATATATTTAATTATATAAAATGGTGCCAAATTTTGCAACTGTTTGCTTGCATTTTATCTAAAAAGTTATTAAAATATCACTATGGCATTAACAGGAACAATTGAAGAAATTGTATATAGAAATGAAGACAACGGCTACACTGTCGCAAGAATGGAAAAGGATGACAGCCTTGTCACCGTTGTTGGCAAATTTATTGATGTTCAGGTCGGCTCGCTTGTCACTTTGGATGGGAAATTTGAAAAGACAAAGTATGGCGTGCAATATTGTTTTGATACCTACCAAATCTCCATGCCAAAATCACTCGCCGGCATCGAAAAATATCTTGGAAGTGGACTTATTCGTGGTGTTGGACCAATCACCGCCAAAAAGATTGTCTCACGCTTTGGTTCTGATACTTTGGATATTTTGGAATATACTCCACAAAAACTTGCACAAATTTCTGGTATAAGCGAAAAGAAAGCCACCGAAATCGGTTTTTCATTCAAAGAACACCGTGATGTGCAAAACACCATCATGTTTTTGCAAAATTTCAACATCACCACAAACATGGCTCTGAAAATCTACAATGTTTATCATGAAAAGACTGCCGATATAGTCAAAAGCAATCCTTACAAACTTGTGGAAGACATTGATGGCATCGGATTTTTAACCGCCGACCGCATTGCGCAAAACGCCGGTTTGCCACAGGATTCACTTTTCAGGATTCGTGCAGGACTCATCCATGTTTTAAAGACTTCATGTGAAAAGAATGGCAACACCTATCTCCCCAAAAAATTGCTTTTGGAAGAATCATCCAAAACATTGAGTCTTCCTCTTGAAGAAAATGAGAGCAAATTCAGCGAAGCGTTTGACACACTGTGTGTTGACCACACCACAATCACAACTTGGCTTGATGGTGTGGAAATTGTCATGCTGTCAAAATATTATTATTATGAAAATGCCATAGCACAAAAATTAGTGTGGCTGGCAAACTGCCAAAAAGATGAAAACTATGATGTGACAGATGACATTTCAAACTTTGAACAGCGCAACCACATCACCTTTCATGAAGAACAAAAAAAAGCCATCATCGGTGCAATCAACAATGGGGTTTTTGTCATCACTGGTGGGCCGGGAACAGGAAAGACAACCATTATCAAATGTATTCTTGAAATTTTGACCGCCCAACAAAAGACCGTTTCGCTTGTTGCTCCAACGGGGCGTGCGGCAAAACGCATGAGCGACAGCACCGGCCGTGAAGCCAAAACCATTCATCGCCTTTTGGAAGTCAATGTCATTCAATCGGATGAAAGTTTTTTTGTTCACAACGAGTCAAACCCTCTCAAAACAGATGTCGTGATTGTGGATGAAGTTTCCATGGTGGATGTTTCTCTCATGTGCAACCTTCTCAAAGCCATGCCGAGAGACTGCAAACTCATTCTTGTCGGCGACAAGGACCAACTTCCTAGTGTCGGTCCTGGAAATGTTCTTTCTGACATCTTGCAAAGTAGCGTAATATCATATTGTATGTTAACAAAGATTTTCAGGCAGGATGAAAAGAGTTTGATTATCACAAACGCCCATCTCATAAACGAAGGGAAAATGCCTCTTATTGACAATTCCAGTATGGACTTTTTCTTCGATAGCAAAAATGACCCAGAATCCATCAAAAACACCATTCTTGACCTTGTCACCATCCGCCTTCCAAAGTTTTTGCAGGTGTCACCACAGTCTATTCAAGTTCTTGCCCCACTCAAAGCAGGTGTGTGCGGAATAGAAAACTTGAACAAGGTTTTACAAGAAAAGATAAACCCACCATCATCCGGCAAGCGCCAAGTGGAATTTGGTCGCATAACCTTTCGTGAAGGCGACAAAGTCATGCAGATGTCAAACAACTATGACCTTGAATGGAAAAAACATGGCAGATTTGCAGATGAAACCGGCAAGGGTGTTTTCAATGGTGATATAGGTTTTATCTCCACCATTGACCCAAACACAAGCGAAGTGATTGTCGAATTTGAAGATGGAAGAATTTGTCTTTACACCCGCCCTGATTTGATTGACTTGTCACTTTCATATGCCATCACCATTCACAAAAGCCAAGGAAGTGAATTTGACACGGTTATCATCCCAGCAATCGCTGGTCCAAGCATCATTTTGACTCGCAATTTGATTTACACCGCTGTCACGCGTGCAAAAAAAATGGTGGTGATTGTCGGCGAAAAACAATATCTCAAACGCATGGTTTCAAACAAATACACCGCCACCCGTTTCACCTTGCTTAAAAAAATGCTTATGACCGCAAATGAGAAAATTCAAAAGATGTTCTAAGCATCCGTAATGCTTTTTGATGTAGCATTTGCATTCTATGATACAGTGATTCATTTTAATATTTCCCAATGGCACACTTTGATGTGCAACAAAAAATATCAATAAACTTAATCAAAATAAACAACAAAAAAGGGTGTCAAAATTCAACATCCTTATTTTTTCTTAACCTGTTTCTGGCAATAGCACAGACATAGACTTCTTTAAACTTTTGTGACAAAAGCATTGAACAAAAGTTGACTGTTGCGCAAGTTGTGATGATGTCATCGACAAGCAAAATTGTTTTGTCCTTGTGGCTTGGAATGTCCAAAAGTGCATAAAGTCCATTTATGTTTTTCTGTCTTTCAGAATAAGATGAAAACTTTTGAGATTTTTCATCTCTAACTTTCTTCAAAAGTGGAACAACTTCCACTCCGAGAATTTCGCCCAACTTCTTTGCCAAAAGTTCGGCTTGATTAAAACTTCTCTTTCTTTGTTTCTTTTTGGTCATTGGCACAAAAGTTATGACATCAATCTTGACACCAGACTTTTTGATATCTTCTGCCATAAACTTTGCAAAAGTCTTGGCACGATATCTTTCATTACTGTCTTTGTAAGCAAGGATAACCTTCCTTACCAAGCCTTCATAAACAAACGGACAAAATGCTCTTTTGAAATATCTTTTCGTTTTCTTACATTCATCACAGACCACTTTGTCATCATCAATCGGCTCACTGCAAACAAGACAACGCTTTTTGTTGTTGAAAGAAATTTTCTTTTCACAGCCATCACAAAACGGCTTGTATTCAAAGTCCGGTACATCATCCCCGCAGAAGAAACATTTGATATTGTCAGGGAAAAGCAAGTTGGCAAAGCCATTGCCAACCTTCTTGAAGAACATTAAAAACTTTTCCTTAAAATCTTTTTTCATTTGTCTACAACAAGATTATCACTTTTCAAAAAATCAAGTCAAGGACATACACAACAAATCACAAAAACAATTTTTTTGTGGAATTTTCAAAAAACACTTGACAGAAAAAGGCAAGTTATATTATACTTACAAAGCATTGAGTTAAATTTTGGCCCCGTGGTCAAGCGGTTAAGACACCGCCCTTTCACGGCGGTATCATGGGTTCGAATCCCGTCGGGGTCACCAAAATAAACAAATGCGAACCAAAATGAATTTATGTTATTCCGTAAACGGTTTGTGTTGTTAAATAAAAGAGCAAACAAGTGATATTTGTCTGCTCTTATTTTATCTAAAATAACACCATATAAGGTTAAACAACAATTATGAGATATTTCCATTCTTATCTTCAAACTTTGTACCAGGGACCATGATGACTTTGTAGGTCTGCTTTTTTGTTCCATCCTGCCATGTCACAGAAAAAGAAACCCTGTCATCCTTTGGCGACACAATTGGATAAAGATTGAAAAAACGCTGGTGCTGTCCATTTATCTTTTCCAAAAAACTTCCGCTGGAATAATTGACACCATTCATTTCAAGTGTGGCAGTTGAAAGGTCAAGATTTTCATTCGGTGCGGTCACTTTCAATCCAACTCTGCACCCTGCATCTAGGTCGCGCGTTTCATCCGCTTGACTATATTGCACCACTTCATCCTGTCCACCAATGTAGATTATGCACTCTTTTTGGTCATAGACAAAACTTAAACTTCCGCCCGTTCGCAAATCATCGCGCACAATGCTGGCAGAGTCAAGTTCTTTGTTTCCGCAACCGCACAGTGCAAGGACCGAGAATATGCACAAAATAACAGCCAAAATCTTTAATTTTTTCATGTCACTATTGTGCGAAAAATGTCAAAAATTATTCTTTTCCACTCATCCTTTTTTCTTCTTTGTTTTCATTCGCTTTGATTTGGACTTTCAAAACATCCGCACGCTTGATGCTGTATCTTGAAAAGATTATGATTGCAAGTGTCAGCGAAATTGCACTCCCCAAAAAGACTATCTTTCCAAGTCCCGCCTGCACCGACAGTGCCTGAACAGGTTGAGATGAGTCAAACTTAACCAAATCCAACAGCACTCCAATAAAAAGCAAAGCAATGGAATTTGAAAAATTGTAAGTGAAGGTGTAATAGCCGGTGTAGCGCCCTGCATTGTTAATGCCGGTTTTGTATTGTTCCATTGTCACGACATCGGCATACATTGAATGTGGCAAAGAATAGAGAGCGCCAGAACCAATTCCACACACAAACATACACGGCAAAACAAACCAAAAGATAAAATCGCTCGTACAATACAGCCTAAACAAAAAAGTTATGCTTGTCAGTGCAATGCCAAACAAAATGACAGAAAGAGCAAAGATGAGAGTCTGCTTTTTGTCATATTTTTTTACAACATTCACCCACAAAACCTGCGAAATAATCGCCCCACCAAAGAGACAAATCATGATTGCCGAAATCTGAGTGCTGGAAAAATGATAGCAAAAAGTAAACAGGTGCATGCCAACCGAAGTTATAAAGACTGTGGCAATCAGCGACACTGAATAGCCCAGCATGACCGTGCGGAAGTCCTTTTTCTTGAATGTTTCCACATAACCTGCCAAGATGGTTGCGAGGCTATGGCGTTTCTGATGAGATTTTGAATTGTTGTCATTTTCCCCTTGTTTATCCTGCAAACTTTGCGCATAATTTGGCATGGCACGCACACGCTTGCGTGTTCCAATCACCGTAATCAAACCACAAACAAGTGCAAGCGCAGAATTTACACAGGCGATGTTGATGTATCCTTGCCTGTTAAACTGTCCTTGCACTCCCACATTTGCGGATGGCAAAAAAATATACATCAAAATGCTAGGCATAATCATGCCCAAGATATAAAAAACTGTCTTAACCCCCTGCATTTTGGTTTGGTCGTTATAATCTGGAGCAATGTCAATACAAAGAGCAGAATAAGGTGTGGCAAAAAATGTGTTGAAGGTCTCCTGCAACAACAAAAATGACAAAAGCCAAAGCATCATCACCGGCTGACTTGCGTTCTGTGGGCAAAGCCAAAGCAAAATGTTGTTCAGAGCGAGCGCAAAACTTGCAAACAACATATGTCCAAGTCTTCTGCCAAAAAATTTGCTTTTTGTATGGTCAGAGAGATAGCCTACAAGCGGGTCGGAAAGTCCATCCCAAAGGGAAGTTATGGCAATAGTAAAACCTACCAAAAGCCCAGGAAGTCCCAGCACGCTTGTAGCAAAAAACATGATAAAACTGCTGACAGTTTGTCCCATTGAGCCATAGCCCAAATTTCCTATTCCATAGCATAGTTTTGTCCCAAAGCCTAAACTGCTTTTTGTCGATTTTTTCTTCACTCTATATCTATATGAGCGATGAAAATATTAAAAAACAAAGCACAAAAATTGTTTAAAAAGCGACAAATTCTGACAAATAAAAGGAGAACTAGTTTTGCTCTCCCCGATTTTGATGTTTAATTTTTTTCTTGCTATCACTTTTTGCTTTTGGTTCTCGCGGTCTAACCAAAACCTCGGCAATTTCAAACCTGTGTCTATCCGTTGGGACAAGTTCCTTACACCACCTTTCGATAACATCCAAAATCTGCTGGCGTTCTTTTTCATAATTTGGATCAAGTTCCATCTTCAATGAGAAAGCTCTTGTTTTTCCCTTACGCCCAGAACGTACATCTTTTGCTTTTAAATTTTCAAACGAAAGTTCTGCCTCATAGCCTGTTCCACTGATGATTTTATACCTGTTCCCTCCAATATCAATGCGTATGTATGGCATGCAATGTTTGACAATATCCACCAGATTTACAGTAAACAAATTGTTGAAAACATTGTTTATAGCATCAGCAATCTGCACAGGGAAGTCGCTTGGTTGGTCATTTGGTTCGCACTCGCCCAAGAATGACTTTTTCTCTCTGTTTCTAATGTTGTTCATGGATGAGAGTCTAACCAAAGAAAAATATGTCCTTTTTGGTGACATTTTTTTTCTTATGATAAGCCCCGCACCCGTCAAAAGAAGTTTGTCCGTGTCATAAATGATTTCAGTTTCTTTGATTTTTTCTTGAAATAAAATCGTGTAAAATCCAAGTCTATGAGTCAATTTTTTCAATGTAAACTTTTCGTTGTCAATGACAATGTCATAGTTTAGACGCAGTGTAGGATATTTGGTTGGTTTGCCTTTATCTCCAAGAAACATGCCGACTCCTTTTATAGAGATATTTTAAACAAAAAATAAAAAAAATGCAAATGTTTAAACGTATTTATTTTGGCAATATTAAATCTGTTAAAAGGAGAATAATTATGGAATTTAATGACAGCGTGACAAAAACCAATCTGGCACGTTCATTTTCGGCTGAATGCCAAGCCGGCGCAAGATATCAATTTATGTCAAAGCAGGCGCTTGCCGACCAACAAAAATTTTTATCAGACACCATGAAAACACTGGCAAAAAATGAAATGGCTCATGCCAAAATTTTTTATGATTACATCATAGAAAAGGGTGGAGAACAGAAAAACATCTCCATTGAAGCCGGCTATCCATTTGAGCCACCAGAACTTAAAACAAGTCTTTTGCAAGAGAGCAAAATCGAACTTGCCGAGGCGGAAAACATCTACCCGAGTTTCGCGCGCATCGCCAAAGATGAAGGGTTTTTGGATATAGCAAAGTCCTTTGAAATGGTGGCAAAAGTGGAATCCACTCATCACAATATGCTGGAATATCTCGGCAATCTTTACAAAAGTGGAAAAATGTATAAAAGAGACACTCCGACCGAATGGAAATGCTCCTCATGCGGATATGTCAACATCGCAAAAGAAGGTTTCAAAGAATGCCCACTTTGCCATATGCCACAGGGCTATATTATCATTGATTTAGAAAAAGAATTGAGATAACATGACAGGGGCAAAAAAGGTTGCACCAGAAAGGCGCAACGAGCCCGCAGGGCTCCAAGAGAAACAACACTGTTGTTTCTCTTCTTTTTTGCCCATCTTCCACAATTTGCAAAATCGATATCCCAGCCAATTAAACAAAAAAAGAAACCAGCCCTGCTGATTTCTTTTCAAGATGTTCTCATTAGTCATTGAAAACTGCTTTAAAGCTCTTTCCAAACTTAAACTTTGGAACCTTGCAAGCGGCAACCTTGATTGTCTTCTTTGTCTGTGGGTTAATTTTTGTCGTTGCCGGTTTTTTAACGAGTTCAAAAGAACCAAATCCAGGAATTTGGATTTTCTCCCCACTCTTCAAAACGCTAACAATAGTATCGATAACAGAATCGAAAACGATGCCAGCATCTTTTTGCGTGCAGTTTGCCTTTTCAGCAACAGCCTTAATGAATTCACCTTTGTTCATATTTTATCTTATCTCCTTTAATTGATATTTAGCATATCTTATGCTAGTTTTATTGTAGCATAAATAAAGGGATTTGCCAAACAAAATAAAGAAAAAAATGACTATCTTGCAAAAAATTCTTCCATTTCTCTAAAATAGAATTTAACCACTTCCCAAAGTCTGTTAGCAAAATTATAATTATAGACAACAAATTCCGCCCTGCCGACCACAGCACTTTTATCGCAAAATCCTGTCAAACGGCAATCGGAAGAATACTCTCTGTTGTCGCCCATATAAAAAACTTGATTTTCTGGCACGCGCACATAGACCAGCCCATTTGGTGAAAGATAAAAATTGCCATTTCCATCCTGATAACTTCTCAAAAATGTGTTAAAAAAGTTTCTTTCATAATCAAAATCATTCAACTGCTCATTTGCAAATGTCTCAACAGGATTTAAAACACTGTCATGGTGAATCCAAAGTGTCTCGCTGTCATAAATTTGATAGCCGTTTTCGCCATTTTCCAAGACTTTAAACTGTTCATCATCACTGATAGTAGACAGGTCGGTGCCTTTTGGAATGCGATAGAAGAAAAAACATTCCTGTCCAGTTTCACTTTCTCCTTTTACAATGGTGATATAGTCCCCACCAACTGCCATAAGTCGCTTGATGATTGCTTCTTCATTTGGTCTTGACACTACAATAATATCAAAAACCTGCGGGTCGGTTGTTCTGTCAACATAAACCGCATCAAACGACATTTCCTGTGCTTCAAGAAGATTATTTTCCAGTTGTTGCTCGGTTATCTGCGCGTTTAGCATCGGCATCATAGAAACACCTTTAACAGCATAAAAACTATGTGAAGAGATAAAGACTGTATACCACACAAAGAAAATCAAGAAAAACAACAACACAATATAAAGAAAGATATGCACAGTGAAATAAAGTGCAAGATGCTTTGTCTCATCTTTCACTTTTTCATCACTATATTGAATAAAATCTCCCTTAAAATCGTTCAAAGCCTTCTCCAATCAATGTTTTTTCAATGTCCAGTTTGCAAAACTGCAACCGCAATAATTTTGTCTGTATAAATTCAGTCCTTTTGAAAGGTTAATACTGCGAAGATACCCATCCTTCTTTTTGAAACTCTCTGGCAGAAATTCGATGTCATATTTTTTTGAAATAATCTGCCCAACATTGTTTATCACAAGACTGTTTTTGTGAGGACTGACAGACAGAGTGGTGGCAAAGATATCAAAACCATTTTCTTTGGCATATTTTGCCGTGCCATCCAGGCGAAATAAAAAACACTTTTCGCACCTTGCTCCACCTTCTTTTTCATTTTCCAAACCTTCAACAAACTTTCTCCAACCTTGGTTGTCATAATCAAAATCAATAAACGGCACACCAAAAAATTTGCAGACCTTTTGCTGTTCTGTCTTTCGCTTTTCATATTCCTCTTTTGGCTCGATGTTTGGATTGAAATAAAAGATTGTGACATCAAAATTATCCTTCAATCTTTCAATAACCACAGTGGAACATGGTCCACAACATGAGTGCAACAACATTTTCTTTTTCATAACTATGTTATTTTACTTTTTTAGGGCAAGATTGTCAAGAAAATCAAAACAAAGAAGTTAGTAAAATTTAATCAGTTTTTCAAGTTTATCTCAGCAATAAACTCGCAAAAAACAATTTCTTTTATAAAAAATGTTCAAAAAACAGCACACCGACATCGTTTTTTGAACAAACGAACAAAAATGAAAAATCTGCGACAGTCTTTCTTCAAGTAGCGAGTAGGTTAAAATCTGTCAATCAATGTCATGTTTTTATCTCATCTCTCCTCTTTAAGTCGCCACAAAGTCGCCATTATCTAAACCAGGGTCCCGAAAGTTTTTAAACTTTTGGGATCAAGAAACAATCAAGCGACACTACGAACACTTGCATCAGCAAGTTTCGTTAAAGTGCAGATTGTGATGCTTCGTTTGGTGGCGAGTAGGTCAAAAACTTGACTGTTCGATGAGCTTTTTGGTGCAGATGCACCAAAAACGAGATTTCAGGTCAAGTTTTTGACCGCATACATCATCATCTCATTTACCACCTGTGATTTCAAACGATAAATCAAAACCTTGCCTTCCCGCCTGAAATCCACAACCTCTTGGTCTTTCAAAATTTTGAGTTGATGAGAGATTGTGGTTTGATTTATTCCCAAGATCTTTGCAAGATCATTGACACACAAATCTTTGATAGCAAGGGCAGATAAAATTTTAATTCGAGTTTGATCAGAAAAATTTTGAAAATAAAGTGCCAACTTGTTTATACAATCATCATCTGGCAGAAGGTCGATCATCTCAAATTTGTTCCGCTCCGAAATTCTCAAAAGTTTGTTCATCTCATTTTTCTCCTTTTTGTCACCAAACAAATTTTTGTGTCATATATAACACTAGCATCAACAAACGACAAGGCTCCCTTGTGTTTGCACATGACGAAGAAAATTGTTCTCAACACTATCTTCGCTCAACGAAAGAAGAAAGTCAAAAGAAAATTTTTTGTCTTTTGGTCTTAATTTAAAATATTTTGGTGAAAAGGAGGGAATTATGTCACAAGATATTTTATGGGTGTTCTTACTTTCAGTTTTGAGCTCTTCAAATGACACAAATTTGGCAACTAATACAAACATTTTGCTTTTGCTCCTGCTCGGTCTGTCAAACAGCAACAATTATTATCCAAATTATTCGGGTTGTCGTTGTTTAAACAATTTAGTGTAATTATTTCAATTTTAAAGAAAAAATAATAAAAATGACCTAAAATTATGAAAATAATCATTTTTTTAGCACATTTTTTCTAGCATTTAAAAAATTTATAGAAAAATTGCTGAAAATTATTTTTAAATAAAAAAATTCCAAAAAATATTTTTAAAAAAAATTTATTTTTTTTGATAAAATCGTTTGGAATTTTTTTTTCTTTATGTTATCATTCTATTGTAATCAAAAGAAAAGAATATTCTTTTGAACTTTTGAGAACAATAAATAATAAACAAATGGAGGTAAAAACTGATGGGATTTTTGAGTTCATTATTGTCAATTGATGGAGTTTCAAGTTGGCAGGACATCATCAACTACATCAACGAACATTCTGGTATTGGTGGCATTGATTATGCAACTTGGCTTACACCACTTCTTTCAGTGTTGTCAACAGTTCTTTGGGTTTTACTTGTTTTGGTTGGCGCCTGTGGTGGTATCTATGCAGTTTATGTTGGTGTCAAGATGGCAAGAGCGGATTCTGCAGAACAGAGAGAAGAAAACAAAAAACGCCTGATAAACATCATCGTATCGATTGTTGTAGTCGTTGTTTTGATTTTGTTCTTCAATGTCTTTTTGCCAATGATTCTCAATGCATTCAGTGTATTTGACCCAGAAAATGTTGATATCGGAGGGGAGGCTCTTCTCAATACAGCAAAAGTTTTACTCCATGCATAATATGAAAAAAATAAAAGACATCACAATTTGTGGTGTCTTTTTTTATGTCATTTCTTCTTTTGTCATTATGAGTCTGTTTGTCATTCTGAGCCGAGCACAAAGTGCTCGTGTCGAAGAATCTAAGTAATTCCCCTATCATTCTGAGCCGTGCATAGCACGAGTCGAAGAATCTCATGAGATGCTTCAATTTCGTTCAGCATAACAAACGATTTCTTTGGATACTTCGACCTTGCTCAGCATGACAAGGTTCTTCTCCAAGAATAACGGTCCATGACCGTTTTTATTCTGTCACATTCAAAAGGTCGGTCTGTGTCTTTAAAATCATCGCATCAATAAATGGATCAATATTTCCATTTAAAACTCCTTCCAAATCATATGAAGAAAGGTTTGTTCGGTGATCGGTCACTCTTCCTTGTGGATAGTTGTAAGTTCTGATTCTTTCATTGCGATTTCCACGACCAACCTGCTGTTTACGATTTGCTTCAAGTTGGCTGTTTCGCTGTTCTTCATAATAGTCATAGATTTTTGACTTCAAGATGTTCATTGCTTTCTCTTTATTCTTGAGTTGGCTTCGCTCATCCTGACAGGTGACAACAATATTGAGTGGCAAATATGTAATTCTTATTGCCGTTTCAACCTTGTTGACATTCTGCCCACCTGCACCACCTGAATGAAAAACATCAATGCGCAAATCTTTGTCCTGAATGTCAATGTCAATGTCCTCCACTTCCGGCAAAACCGCAACAGTCACCGTGGATGTGTGAATTCTGCCCTGACTTTCGGTTTCTGGAACTCTTTGCACTCTGTGCACTCCACTTTCAAACTTCATGCGCGCATAAGCACCCTTGCCCTTTATCATCAAGGTTGCTTCTTTAATTCCACCAAGTTCGGTTTGGTTCATATCAATATATTCTACTTTCCAGTGCTTTTTCTCAGCATAATGAGAATACATCCTGCAAAGTTCCATTCCAAAAAGTGCCGACTCTTCACCACCTGCCGCCGCACGAATTTCCACAATGGCATTGCTGTCATCGTTTTCATCCTTCGGCAAAAGCAAAATTTTGATTTCTTCCACAGTCTTGTCAACTTCATTTTTGAGATTTTCAATTTCGCTCTCAAAAAGTGCTCTCATCTCACTGTCCGTTTCGTTTTTCAAATCGTTTTCGCTCTTGTCAAGGTCGGAAAGTTCCTTTTTTAACCTTTCGTGTGCCTGTGCAATAGGCTCGAGAGAATTTCTTTCTTTAACGAGTTTTTTCCATTCCTTATTATCCGCAATAATTTCCGGACAAGAAATCAGGTTTGTAAGTTCTTCAAACCTAACTTTTGATTTTTCAGTTTTTGCTAACAATTCTTTACTTTCGTTTTCCATAAACAACTCTCTCAATTTTGTTATAGTCTTTGACAATCTTTATGTCTTCAAATCCATTTGCCAACATCAATTTTTTGACCGCACGCGCCTGACCTTTTCCCACTTCAAAAAACAACATCCCATCGACATTCAATCTTTCTGGTGCCTGTGCGATGATTTTCCTGTAAAAATCAAGCCCATCTTCTCCGCCATCCAGAGCGATGTGCGGATCACAATCTTTGACATTTTTGTCAAGCTTTTCAATGTCATTTGTCGGAATATATGGTGGATTTGACACAATTATATCAAACTTTCTCCTTCTTTTCAAGCCATCAAAAAGGTTTGAATGTAAAAATTCAACATTTACACCATTTTTTTTGGCATTATTTTCCGCAACTGCAAGCGCATTTTTGCTGATATCAAGTGCAGAAACATTGGCATCACAGTTTTTAGCAATAGCCACAGCAATCGCACCAGAGCCCGTGCCAACATCCAAAATTGTGGCATTTTTGAAATTTTTTTCTGCCTTCAAAACTTGTTCAACCAAAATTTCAGTTTCCATGCGCGGAGTCAAAACTTTTTTATTGACATCAAAACGTAAACCATAAAACTCTGTAAATCCAAAGATGTTGTCAATACTTTCACCTTTTGCCCGCCTTTCAGTTGCTTTCATGATATCTTGATATTGTTTTTCGGTCACGTAAGGTACAAGTTTGATTTCTGCTCTGTTTTTTCCAAGCACGGTGGCAATAAGCCAATCAGCATCGCTCTTGTCAGTTATGCCGACATTTTGTAATTTGTTTCGTACCTGCAAATAGACCATCGAAAATGCCTTTTTGCTTTCATCATTCATAAATTCCCTTTCCTTTTGTGTGCATAACATATTAAGTTCCAAAAGTCCAACTTTGACCGTTTCCAAATGCGTGATTGCCGGTTTTGCATAGACCAAAAAGGACATTATACCCAACAACTTTCTAAAAATCTTAAATGGTGAATTGGACAGAAAATTGACAATTTCAAAGCCAACACTTGTGCAAACCACAAACACGGCGATATCGACACCCAAATTAAGCCAAAAGCCAAAGTCCACTCCCCATAATATTACCACAACAAAATCTAAAAGAAAAACGAAAACAAGATAATTCAAAAAATTTGGCTCTGTATCACGATTCGTTTGTGAAAAAACAGCAAAAAATTGATTTTTTTGAGTTTTTTTTCTATTTTTCTGTGATTTTTTGATATTTTTTTGTTTTTCAACATTTTTTCTCTTTTGTTTATCTATCCAAGCATTTTCAAGCAAAACTTCATATGCACGATTAAAGCGGAAACATTCCATCACCACAGGAAAAACTCGAAGAGCCCCTATAAAAAGCAAAAATAGCAACAATTTGAAACACAATATGACCACATTGCGCAATATATCACTGCCGGTGTGGTCCACAATTGCATAGCCAATCTTGCCGGGCAAAAAGCCGAGCACAAAGGCAGAAAAAATCACGCCAAGCACCATGATAATGACAGCAATAATGAGTTTTTGAGTGTAATATTTGTTGATATCCTTTTGTTTGATTTTTTGTGAATTACAGATGTCAAAAGACAACATGAGGGACTGAAAAAAGCCAAAAATTCCGCAAAAGAAAAATTGCACACCGCGTGCAAATGGAAAGAGCCAAAAGATGATTTTGTTTCTTTCGCGAAAACTCAAAACCCTTTTCTGTCCATCACAATCGGTGGCAGAAATCACTTTTTTGTCATCACGATGAATAACAACTCCATTTGAAGTTGGAAAAAATATCTTTTTCATGCCAAAATTATTGCCATTTACCAAAAAAATAACATCACATTTTCAAATTGTGGACACCCTTTTACAATTTGCTATTGACAAAAACTCTGCATTGTGTTAAACTTTTCAAGAAAAAAGGAGAGGAAGTTATGCCAGGATTGAAACCTACAGAATTTGAATTGGATATGCAAAAAGAAGGTTTGATTGATGGAACCGGAAAAATCATCAAAGGAGCTTTGAAAGACACAGGACTTTACATCACCGACCATGGATATGACAAGGATGGCAATTTGCAAATTGAAATTGGAGATATCATAAACATTAAAGCAGAAGACTATATCAAATTGACTATTCCAAAAGAAAAGTTCCACTCATACAAACACACCAAAAATTTGATGGAATTGACTGCAATTGATGCTGTTTGCAAACATATTGCCGAACCTATGACAAGATATATTCTTGCCAAAGCATCCGATTTCACACAAGAAATCTACAAAACTGAAAATGCCGGTGTTTTCGATGGCACAAAGGCATCACTCAAAACAAGACAACAAAATGCTGTCAAATATTACACGCAAGGTCGCTTCACAACACCACAAGAGACCTTTGAGGCATTGGAATCCATGCCAGAAACATTTTTGAAAGATGAACAAATTTGCTCTGTCATCAGCACAGATGTGTTCTCAAAACTCAACAGAGAAGCAAAACGTTTTGACACTCCAGAAGCAATCATTTCACTTCGCGCTGTTGCCACACAAACAATGGTTGACCTTATGGATAAACTCAATGACAAAGGGTTTTACAAATCAGCAAAAAGTTTTGAGAGTGGTTTGATAAAATTTGATGAGCAGTTTGAAAACGACAGAGAAAGATAAAACAAAAATAAGGAAAAACACGAAATCAAATTCGTGTTTTTTTTGTTAACTTTCAATTTTGATTATATAAAAATAATTTTCCTGTTTGTCTTACCACTTTAGCAAAAACTTTGGAAAAAAAGACTTATCACAAATCTTTTAAAATCACACAAAAACAAAAAAACCAACCACTCTAGGCTGGTTTTTATCGCAATTTTCTTATGATTTTATTCAATTTTTGTTGATTTCTCTGTTTAATTTTTATTGAAGATTATATTTCTTCTTGAAGTTTTCAACTGTTCCGCTTGAGTCCACGACCTTCTTCTTTCCTGTATAGAAAGGATGGCATTTGTTGCATATATCAATCTTCAATGTGTCACCTTTAACACAAGAACCTGTCTTGAAAGTGTTTCCACATGCACAAACAACTGTCACTTCATGATAATCTGGATGAATTCCTTTTTTCATTGTCATGTTCTCCTTTTAATCACCAACATATGGAAGAAGTGCCATGTTTCTTGCTCTCTTGATCGCATTTGAAAGTTCTCTTTGATGATAAGAGCAAACACCTGTCTGGCGTCTTGGCAAAATCTTGCCTTTTTCTGTGATATATTTTCTGATTTTTGCTACATCTTTGTAGTCAATTGTCTTTTCCCCAGCAACACAGAAAGCACAAACTTTCTTCTTTGCAGGTTTACGATATTTTTTTGTGACCTTTTCAACTTTTTCGGTTTTGATTTCAGCCTTTTCTGCTTTTTCAACAACCTTATCTTCGGTCTTTACATCTTCGTTCATTTTTCTCTCCTAATTTTTTCGCGTTTTAAAATCCGCTTTTTCGACTTTTATGCCAAAACTTTAGAATGGCAAACTGTCATCATCAATTTCTTCAAGTTCGCTAGTCTGCTTCTGTGCAGGCTTGTTGTCGCTTGGTGCAGAATATGAAGAATTGTCAATTCCATCATTTTGAACCCTTGAACCCACAAATTCAACTTCTTCTGCAATGATGTCAGTTGATGTTCTTTTTGTTCCATCGGCAGCATCATAGGTGGAGATTTGGATTCTTCCAGAAATTGCACACTTTGAACCTTTTTTCAAATATTTATGGCAATTTTCACCATTGTTTCCCCAAACTGTGATGTTGAAGAAGTCTGCGCCCCTTTCTCCATCAGCATTTGAAAATCTTCTTTGAACGGCAAGTCCAAAACGGCAAACAGACCTTCCACTGTTTGTGGTTTGAAGTTCTGGATCTCTTGTCAAATTTCCAACCAAAATAACCTTATTCATAAATTTTCTCCTATTTTCTTACAAACATTTGACGAACAATTCCATCTGTGATGGTCATGAGTTTGTTCATTGCATCAACTTCTGCAGAATTCATTTCAATGTTCATAACAACATAAAATCCTTCGTTTTTGAAGTTGATTGGATAAGCAAACTTCTTCATCCCAACCTTCTCAATGCCTTCAACAGTGCCCTTGTGAGATTCTACATATGCCTTTTGTTTTGCAATAAGTTCTTCTCTCTTTTCGTCACTGACATCGCTGGCAATGATAAACATAAGTTCATACTTATTCATCTTTTACCTCCTTTTGGACTGATGGCTTTCAAGTTTTGCACTTAAAAGCAAGGACAGTAAATTTTTACTGCTTTATTTATATAACATAAAATAAAAGAATTGTCAAGAGTTTTGAACCGACAAAAAATATTCTCTCACAGCAAGTGACACATCCTCTCTGTGACACCATGCCAACGCCAAAAGTTTTTGAAGTCTCCTGTTTTCAACGGCATCAATATCATCCCCACAACCGACAAAATAAAGATGTTTCTCTTCTTTTGTCGCAGTCTTTGAAATAATAAGCTCTGCGCCCTGTTTTTGCAAATTTTCAACCACATGTCCGCAAATTTTGCAAAAATCACTTTCACCAGCCAAAACCACTTTTTTGATTTTCAACAAAAACACTCCACCATTGAGCATTTTTTCAACATATTTCCTAACAGGCTCGACATCTTTCATCCTTCCAAATCCACAACAAACCAACTCAACATCCATATTCTCTCCTTTTTCCGCCCGTTTTACACAGTTTATAACTGTATTTTTATTTATTTTACAGTCAATAACTGTATCATGTCAAATGAAAAAGGGGATTTTAAATGAACAATTTATATCATTTGTCGAAACGCATAAAAGAATTGCGACTTGTGTCAGGCTATACTCAAAAGTATGTTGCCGACAAAATTGGTGTCAAATATCAATCATATCAAGCCTACGAACTTGGGCTGTCTTTGCCAAGTCTCAAAAATCTTGTCAAACTTGCCGACCTTTTTGATGTTTCACTTGACTATCTTGTTGGCAGAAAGGAATATTGAGATTTTTCAAAAATAACACTCTATAAAAGCAAAAAAGCATGCTCATTTGCGAGTATGCTTTTCTTCAAAATCACGAGAGATTTATTTTCAAAAGCTATATAGATTTTAGCACTCAATTTCAAACGAAAAATTTAATTTTTTTCGTTTGTTTTTTCAAAATGTTCAAAAATTCACATTGCGAGCGCAATTTTTTAAGCATTTTTGCCACAACAGTTTTTGTATTTCTTTCCGCTTCCACAAGGACATGGGTCATTTCTTCCAACCTTTTTTGTGGTGTTTTTCACGGTCACTTGTTTCTTTATTTCTTCTGGTTTTTTGGCCGGGTCATAAGTCTTTGCTTCGGTCACTTTTGCTTGTTGAGGTCTTGGTTCTGGTCTTCTTACTTCAATGCTGGTGTTAAGCAAAACAATGCAGGTGGTCTCTCTTATCTTTTCAATCATGTTGTCAAACATCTCATAACCTTCTTTCTTGTAAGCAAGAATTGGGTCTTGATTGCCAAAGCCACGAGCAAAAATTTCATTTTTCATGGTTTGCATATCATCGATATGGTTCATCCAATTTGTGTCCACAACCTTCAAAAGCACAAACCTTTCAATCTTTTCAAAATCAATACCAAACTTGCCCGCTTCAGTCATTCGCTCATTATAGCGTTTTTCCACAAGTTTAATCACTGCTTCTTCCAAGTCATTTCTGTCAAAACCTTCGCAAAATTCTTCGGTTATGATGTTCTTTCCTTTTTCCAAAAGTCCGCGCTCAAGTTCTTGATTTATCTTTGCGTAATCCCATTCAAAATATGGTTTTTCATCACTCACACACTTGTCGCAAAACTTGGAAATAACCCCTGGAAACATCTTCATGATTTGCTCATGAACTTCAAGTCCATCAAGCACCTTGTTGCGTTCGCCATAGATAACTTCTCTCTGCGCATTCATGACATCATCAAATTGCAAAACAGTCTTTCTCATGGAGAAGTTTTGAATTTCAATCTTCTTCTGGGCACTTTCAATCTGTTTTGACAAAATTTTGAGTTGAATTGGAGTGTCTTCCTCAAGTTTAAAAAATTGAGCAATCTTCTTCAACCTATCTCCACCAAAACGCCTGATAAGGTCATCTTCCAGCGACAAGAAAAACACGCTGGAACCCGGATCGCCTTGACGCGAAGCACGCCCGCGGAGCTGATTGTCAATACGCCTTGACTCATGTCTTTCTGTGCCAATGATATGAAGTCCTCCGACCTTTTTGACTTCTTCTTTTTCAGCATCAGTGGTCTGTTTAAATTCGTTATAAAGAGAATTGTATCTTTCTCTTGCCTTGTTAAGTTCTTCATCATCAACAGTGTTGAAAGCGGTTGCATAAGAGATTTGTTCCTCGGTGAAATTCTCTTCCTGCATCTTCTTTTTTGCCATAAATTCCGGATTTCCGCCGAGCAAAATATCCGTTCCACGACCTGCCATGTTTGTGGCGATTGTCACCGCTCCCTTTCGTCCTGCCTGTGCGACAATTTGGCTTTCAAGTTCATGATTTTTCGCATTCAAAACCGAATGCTTGATTTTTGCTTCTTTAAGCGCCTTTGACAAAAGTTCACTCTTTTCAATTGTGATTGTTCCGACCAAGATTGGTTGTCCAATTTCGTGTCTACGTTTGATTTCTTCAACAATTGCCTTGATTTTTCCGCGTTCAGTGGTAAAGACAATGTCCGGCTCATCAATTCTTATGTTTGGCTTATTTGTCGGAATTGTCACAACATCAAGTTTGTAAATTGCCCTAAATTCGCCCTCTTCCGTTTTGGCAGTTCCTGTCATGCCGGAGAGTTTTTTGTAAATCCTAAAGAAATTTTGGAAGGTGATTGTGGCAAGGGTTTTGTTTTCATCCTTAATCTGCACACCTTCTTTGGCTTCGATTGCCTGATGAAGTCCATCATTATATCTTCGCCCCGGCATCAAACGACCGGTAAATTCATCGACAATGACCACTTCGCCATCTTTGACAATGTAGTTTTCATCTCTAAACATAACATAGTTTGCCTTCAAGGCGTTGTTGATGTAGTGATTTGTTTCAATGTTGTCAACATCCGACAAATTGCCTGTGCCATAAAACCTTTCAGCCTTGGCAATTCCGCTTTCGGTAAGGTTTATGGCCTTGGTCTTTTCATCCATCTCAAAGTCATCGGCTTTCAAGGTCTTGACAAATTTTTGTGCTTTGACATAGTTGTCACTAGACTTCATTCCACGACCGGAAATGATAAGCGGTGTTCTGGCTTCATCAATCAAAATGGAGTCAACTTCATCGACAATGGCAAAGTTGTGCCCGCGCTGAACACGTTGTTCTTTCATGATTGCCATGTTGTCACGAAGATAGTCAAAGCCAAGTTCGTTGTTTGTGCAATATGTTATATCGCAGTTGTATGCTGCTCTCTTTGCCTTTTCATCCATTCCGGCAACAATCACACCAACGCTCATACCCAAAAATTTGTAAACTTTTCCCATCCATTCGGCATCGCGCTTGGCAAGATATTCATTGACTGTCACAACATGCACACCAAGTCCTGTCAAGGCATTTAGATATGCCGGCAGTGTGGCAACCAAAGTCTTTCCTTCACCTGTTGCCATTTCAGCAATACGCCCTTGGTGCAGAGCAATTCCGCCCAAAATTTGCACATAAAAATGTCGCATTTTCAAAACTCGGTCAGAGGCTTCTCTCACAACTGCATATGCCTCTGGCAGAAGTTGCATCAATGTTTCACCGTTTTGATAACGCTTCTTAAATTCTTCAGTGCAAGCCTTGAGTTGTTCATCGGTGTATGCTTTATATTTATCTTCCAATGCCACAACTTTGTCGGCAATTTTTTTCAATTTTTTCACTTGTGCTTTGTTTTCATTCCCAAAAAGTCCCATTAAAATCTCCTAAAAATAAGCATTTCAACAAGCATTATAACAATAATTGCAAAAAATATCAACCAAAACAAGATTTTTCACCATTATTTTTGCCATAATAATGCAAAAGAAAACTTACAAAAAAACAAATAAATTGCTGTATGTCAATTCTCCTACATTTATTGACAAAAACCGCATATTATGTTAAACTTAAATTATATTAAGGAGGAAAAATGGCAGAAGAAATCGAAATCAAAGAAGAAGAAAAAGAAGACCCAACACAAACAGAAACTCCTGAAGAAACTCCTTCACTCGAACAAGACAAAATTGTCGCTCGCAAAAGAGTTGGACAAAAGGCAGTCACGGACCATATAATAATTGGCTCTCATCAAATAAACGGTTTCAGTCAAGAAGTAGAGACAAAAAATCTTGGACTTAAATCTTTACAAAAAATCACACTTCTTTCTGATGATGCTGATGAAAACGCAGAAAAAACAGATGAAGAAAAGGCGTTGGATGAAAGCGTTCTTATGGCAATCACATCAGGCGAAAATGAAAAGCCTGTTGCTTATTTTATGACCGCCGGCACAGAAGATGACAAAGTTGTCAAACTCAACATGTCAAAAGACTTTCTTCAATCTTTCCGCTCGCAAAATCCAAGTGTAAACATCCCAAACGGCGAAAGTGTCAATGATGATTATGAATCATTTGAAGTTGACAGACTCAAATTGTCACAGGATCTAAACATTGAAGATGTTCAAATTCGCACAGCAAACGAAAATTTTGCCATGCTTTTCTCTGCACTTGGCATGCAAGTTATGGACAAAGAAAACCATCGCGCAGTGGTCAGAAACACCGAACATCCATTCAACGTTGCCATAAACAAATCCTGCCTTGACCTTGCAAATATTGCAGAAAAAGACAAAACAGCTTGGCAAAAGAAAATTGACTTGCCAAATGAAGGCTCGGCATATGACACCCTTGTGGCAATGAACATCCAGGCATCAAAAAACGACACCCTGCAACTTGGAAGCAAAGAAAATCCACAAGAAAAGTTTTACAAAACAAATCTTTCCACACAAAAAGGCGAAGAAAAAGAAAACCACGATTTGCTTTTCAGACAGAAGAATGGAAAGACATTTGTTTGGCTTCAAATCAAGGGCGAAACATCAAATTCTATCAAGCGCCCAAAGTGGTTTGAAGTGGAATATGCCCAACTTGAAGAAAGTCCAAACTCCACAACTAAGGAAATCAAAAACCCATCACTTTTGCTTGGACTTAAAGAAGGTAGCAGTCACACCCGTGTCAACATTGACATGGACTACGCGGAAAACGCCGAAACACTCAAAAATCTCAAAAACAACATTTTGAAATCAGAATTTGAAAGACAACTGCCAAGCGAGACAAAATCTAAACCAAAAAAGAGAGAAGTTGGCGGAGAAACCTTTTTGAGTTATTCCCGCGCAAAAACAATTGGCGCACAGATTGTGTCATATGACAGTTTGCCAATTCTCGGCAGAGAAATTATGGAAAAACAAGAAACGCTTGAGAATCAAGATGTTAAAGAATCATCTGCTTTCGTGGACAATACGACAAAAGAACCTTCTCCTGTGACACCAGATCCACCTGCACCAGAAAACAATACGGATACTATTGAAACTGAAAAGGCCACCGAACAACAAGTTGAACCACCAACTCCACAAGAAAAAACTGTTGAAATGTCAGGCGTTATTGACAATCAACCTGCAACCGACAGCACAACTGATGGCGATGATACAAGAGACTCTTCTGCCACACTCGACACAACACAAACTGAAGCAACAACAGAAAACAGCACACAAACATCTGCAATCGAAACAACAAAAGAAACTTCAAATTCTGAAGAACAATCTGTCTCAAACGAAGAGCCAAAATCAAATGGCAATGATGACAAAAAACAGGAAAGCAAAGACAAAAAAGACAGCAAAGATGACAAGAAAAAAGACAAGAAAAAGGATGATAAGGGTAAAGACAAAAAAGGGAAAAATGACAAATTGAGCGGTTCTTTGCTTGGCATTGGAGCACTTCTCACGGTTTTGTCATGCTTGCTTCCATTTTTGGCAATTCCTGCAATGCTCTGTTTTGGCGGACTTGTGATAAACGAAGTTAAGCCATACTTCACAGAGGCTTCAAGTTTGTTTGGCAGACATAATGACAAAAAGGTCAAATTGACACTTGACCAACAAAAAGAACTTGCTCTTCAAAAAATTGCTCAAAAGGAAGCACCTGTTCAAAACAAACGTGACAATGCAAAGCAACTTTTAGAGAATTTGCAGAACAAAAGAAAAGAGATTAAACAGGATGCCACACTTTCTGACAAACAACGCAGAACAAAGTTGAAGAACATCGACAAGAGCATCATGAAAACCAACAAATTGATTAACGATTGCAATACAAAATTGAATAAATTTGGTCTTGACAGAGATATAACAGAACAACAATTTGTAAAAAAAGAACATATTGTCAAAATTAAAGATGCAAAATATGATGTAAAGAAGAATGGCAAGAAGTTGAACAAAGAAATGGTTGAACTTAAAAAGAACCTTGACAACAAAATTGCAGAACAAGAAGAAAAGGCTCAGCAGATAAGAGATTTGCAAGGCAAAATTGCACAATATGACAGTCTTGGCGACACAGATAACAAAAAGAGAACACAAAAAGAGTTGGATGAAGCCACAAGACTTAAAGGCGAAATAGACAGCCAAGTCGCTGGTTTGTCAACACAACTTGAATACAAAAGAACGGAATATCAACAGACAATATCCAAGCATTATGATGAGTTAAACGCCGAACAAGACAAAGTGACTGAAAATGACAAACAGATTGAGATTTATAAAAACAAAAAGAAGGTCTTCGACAGAGAATTAAAAGCACAAAACACAAGTGAAGAAATTGACTATATTCAGCAACAACTGAAAGCTATTGATGAAGACAAAACACTTTTGCTTAAAGACAAAGATAAGTTGGTTAAAAAACTCGACAAAAGTCAATCAAGACTTGAAGACAAACACAACAAACAGACAAACAAAACAGTTGTGCAACAGTCAAACGAGGATGTTATCACCGCACAATTTGACCTTCAACATGTGAAAAATTCCATCAAACCGGAAGCAGGCAAAAAACTTCTCGAACAGAAAATTAACCAAAACAGAAAAGATGTTTTGCAAGCAAATGTTTCCAAAGCGACCGAAAACAAAGCAAAATATGACAAAAGAACAAAAGATTTGGAAAATAACATCAAAGAGCAAGAACAAATTGCCAAGGACATCCAATCAAAAATAAACATCCAAAGTCAAACAACCCTGACATCTGCAGAACGGTCCATCCTTTCACAGATTGATGCAAGACTGAAAAAAAACTACAAAGAACATTTTGAAGAACTTGAGACAAACATCAACAAAGTGAAAGAACTAAAAGACAAAGACAAGTTGTCAGAAGAAGAGACAAAAGAACTTGCAGAACTTCAAGAATATTTGGCAGAAGACTCAAAAACCTGTCCTGTAAACAAAGATTTGCTCAGCCTACAGAGTGAACTTTCAACAACTCAATCACAGGTCAAGGATTTGCAAAAAGACATTGCCATAGCGAAAGAAAAATTGGATGAAGCAAAGATTCCTGAACTCAAAACCAAAAGCGAAGTGGCCAGAGAAGTTATGACCACAAAAGCATTGGAAGTAAAGTCCGCACAGGACAGCATCAAAGATGCAAAAAACAAGGTTGACATGCTGAAAAAAACCAAATCAGAAACACCAATAATCGAAACCAACAATTACACTCTGCCACCTGAAAAACAAGAAGAGCAAGAAAAAACCTTGACTTACCAACCTAAAAAAACACCTTCAGAAACCAAAGCAAAAGGCGATGAAGGAAGGTCTTTGTAAAAAACTAAAATCAAAACTTTGGAGAGATGAGCAACATCATCTCTTCAAAATTGTTATAATGGAGAAATAGAAATGAAAATCGGAGTAGTAGGATTGCCAAATGTTGGCAAAAGTTCACTTTTTAATGCAATCACAGAGGCTGGCGCAGAAAGTGCCAACTATCCTTTTTGCACCATCGAGCCAAACATCGGCATTGTCGATGTTCCGGACAAGAGATTGCAGGTGCTTGGACAGATGTATCACACACAAAAAATCACACCTGCAAGCATTGAATTTGTCGATATTGCCGGACTTGTGGCTGGAGCAAGTCATGGCGAAGGACTTGGGAACAAATTTTTAAGTCACATTCGTGAAGTGGATGCTATTGTGCATGTTGTGAGATGTTTTGACAATGACAAAATCATCCATGTCAGCGGAAGTGTAAACCCAAAGCGTGACATTGAAACCATTGAAATGGAACTCGCCCTTGCTGACCTTGAACAAGTCAACAAAATTTTGGAGAAAAATGCCAAACTTGTCAAAACAACCGGAGACAAATCGTTGCTTTTGACTGTCAATATGCTCACCCGCATTAAAGAAGCGTTGGAAGTTGGAAAACAGGCAAGAATTTTGCAGTATTCAGATGAAGAGAAAAAACTTCTCAAAAACTTTTCACTTTTGACCGCAAAACCTGTCATTTATGTGGCAAACATCGGCGAAGATGACCTTGGAAAACCTGACTGTGATTATGTCAAGCAGGTCAAAGAAATTGCCGAAGAAGAAGGAGCAAAAGTTGTCGTGCTTTGCGCAAAGATTGAAGAAGAACTTGTCGGCCTTGACAAAGATGAAAAAGAAGAGTTTAAAAAAGAACTCGGCATTGAAGAGAGTGGACTTGAAAAACTTGTTGTAGCAAGTTATGACCTTTTGGGACTGCAAAGTTATTTGACCGCCGGCGAAAAGGAAGTGCGTGCTTGGACTATCACAAAAGGCACGAAAGCACCCGAGGCTGCCGGAAAAATTCACTCCGACTTTGAAAAAGGTTTCATCAAGGCAGAAGTGGTAAGTTTCAATGACCTTGTCGAAGCAGGAAGTTTTCTCAAAGCCAAAGAAAAGGGAAAGGTTCGCATGGAAGGAAAAGATTATGTCGTGCAAGATGGCGATGTGGTTTTGTTCCGCTTTAACAACTAATCTCTTCAAAACAAAGAAAGGAAAATTATGGAAAAAATTGACCAATTGTCCCCGCTTGCTCTGGCATTTTTAGGCGATGCCATTCACACCACCTATGTCAGAGAAAAAGTGCTAGAAGGGCAAATCAACAAAATAAACAACTATCATAACATTGCAAAAAAGTTTTGCAATGCAAAAAGACAGATGCAAACCTTGGAAAAACTGCAAGCAGATTTAAGTCAAGAAGAAGCGGATGTTGTCAGACGTGCGCGCAACAGCCACAACAAACATTCCGCCAAAAACTTTGATGAAGAAACCTACAAAAAGGCCACCGCATTTGAAGCACTTGTTGGATTTTTGTATCTTCACAAAAAATTTGACAGACTGCAAGAAATTTTGTCACTTTCAATGAGAGAAAATGGAGAAGAAAGATGAAAATTGAAGGAAGAAATCAGGTTTTGGAAGCACTCAAAAATAATGTGACCATAAACAAACTTATCATTGACAAAAATTATATCACTCGCAAAGATGAAATCATCTCACTTGCAAAGCGTAGCAAACTGAAAATCGAATTTTTGCCAAAAAAGGTTATGGACAACATGAGCGAAACAGGGCATCATCAAGGCTACATCGCCGAAACGGTGGATTTTCAGTATTGCGACATTGATGACATTTTGGCTCACGCAAAAGCAAACAATCATGATGCCTTTGTTGTGCTTTTGGATGGCATTGAGGACCCGCACAACTTTGGTGCAATCATAAGAACTTGCGAATGTGCCGGAGTGGATGGAATCATCATTCCAAAAATGCGTGCCTGCCAAGTCAATGAAACAGTTGTGCGCACAAGCGCCGGTGCAATTTCAAACATGCGCATTGCACGCGTGACAAATCTCAAAGAGGCAATTGACAAACTCAAAGAGGAAGGACTTTGGATTTATGTTGCCGAAACCGGTGGAGAGAACATCTACAAACAAAATCTGACCGGGCCTGTTGGCATTGTGGTTGGAAGCGAAGGAAATGGTGTCAAGCAGTCCATTCGCACCTATTGTGATGGCATTGTCACCCTGCCACTTTATGGCAGTGTAAATTCTCTCAACGCCTCTGTTGCAACCGCGATTGTGATTTATGAGATTTTGCGACAAAGAGAAGAAAAATAATCAAAAAATTGCATCACCTATTCAAATTTTTGAACATTTTGCAATTTTTTACCGTAATAAAAACAAAAATAAAAGCGATTTTTTGCGCAAAGGAAAGCCTATGAACGATTTAAAAAAACTTTCTGATGAACAACTTTTGGGACAAATCAAAGAAGGAAACGGCAACGCCGAAACCGAACTTTTTGAGCGCTACAAAGATTTGGTGACAAAACTCAGCCGTGGCTACTTTATTGTTGGCGGAGATTTGGAAGATTTGGTTCAAGAAGGGATGATTGGACTTTACAAAGCAATCAGAGGCTATTCCGGTCACAGAGAAACTTCCTTCAAGACCTTCGCTATCATCTGCATAAAACATCAAATTCAATCAGCAGTCAAAAAGGCAAACACAAACAAAAACAAACCACTCTCCTCGGCGGTTTCTTTTAACAACTTTCAAGACAACACTTCAAACGACAGCGTGGATTATCTGCCGGTGGAACTTATTATTGACTCTGCCCCTGATGAGAAGATTATTGACCGAGAGAATTATGAAAAATTGAAACGGATCATAAAAGAAAGTTTGTCCGAACTTGAATACAAGGTTTTGAGTCTATATCTTCAAGGCTATTCTTACAAAGAAATTTCAAACACATTGCACATCTCAAACAAGAGCATTGACAATTCGCTGTCGCGCATAAAAACCAAATTGCGCACAAAACTTAATCACAAAAAATAATTATTTCACAAAACCATCACAAACAAAAATGTTTGTGATTTTTTGTTTTTTGCAAATTCGCAAAAGAATTTTTCCTCGCGACATAAATGCACAAAAAATCTTTACCTTAATGTTATTACACTTGACTTTTGCTTTTGTTATATCTTAAAATATTGATTATTACAGGAGCAAAACTATGAAACTTATCGAACCGACAAACTTTATTGAAGAAGAAATCAACAAGGACCTTGCAAGCGGAAAGGCAAAAGAGGTCATCACTCGCTTCCCACCAGAACCAAGTGGTTATTGGCACATCGGACACTGCAAAGCCATCACAATCGACTTTGAAACTGCAAAGAAATATGGTGGCTACACATATCTTCGCATGGATGACACAAATCCAGCAAAAGAAGATGGCGACTTTGCAAACAGTTATCTTGCCGACCTTGCGTGGCTCGGTTATAAGCCAAAAAAACTCATTTATGCAAGTGAAGCATATTTTGATGGCATGTATGAAATTGCTGAACAACTCATCAAAAATGGCGATGCGTATGTTGATGAACAGTCTGCTGAAGAAATCTCTGCCACAAGAGGCACACTCACCACCCCTGGCAAGGAAAGCCCTTACCGCAACCGCCCATGGCAAGAGAGTTTGCAGATTTTCAGAGATATGAAAGCCGGCAAATATGCAGATGGTTCTGTTGTGCTCCGCGCCAAGATTGACATGGCTCATCCAAACATAAACATGCGTGACCCTATTATCTACAGAGTTTTGCATGCACATCACTATCGCACTGGCGACAAGTGGTGCATCTATCCAATGTATGATTACGCCCATCCACTTGAAGATGCCATGGAAGGCGTGACTTTCAGTTTGTGCGACATGAGTTTTGAAGACCACCGTCCACTTTATAACTGGGTTTTGGAAAAGGGTTGGAAAAAACCATATCCACCACGACAAATTGAATTTGCCAAACTCAATCTTGAAAATGTTCTGCTCGGCAAAAGACATCTCAAGCAACTTGTCAATGACAAAAAGGTTATGGGCTGGGATGACCCAAGATTTTTGACCATTGTTGGAATGAAAAGAAGAGGCTACACCGCACA
Source organism: uncultured Clostridia bacterium (assembly GCA_944362545.1). GTDB lineage: Bacteria > Bacillota > Clostridia > Christensenellales > UBA1242 > Caccovivens. Next base: position 74,580 of record CALVTJ010000002.1, on the reverse strand, counting down.
GGGCATAAAAGATTTCATCAAAAGTGCTGGTGTCACAAAAGCGGACAGTGTCATCCCACTTTCTGCTCTTGACTATCACATAAGAAATGACCTCAACCAAATCGCCACTCGCGCAATGGTTGTGCTTGACCCACTCAAAGTGCTTATCACAAACTATGAAGGCGAAGAAGAGGTGCTCATTGACAACAATCCGAATGATGAAACTGCCGGACAACACAAAGCACTTTTCAGCAAAGAGATTTACATTGAAAAAGAGGACTTCAGTCTAAATCCACCACCGAAATACAATCGCCTTGTTGTCGGCGGAATTGTCCGCCTTAAAGGTGCATACATTATCAAATGCAACAAAGTTGTCTATGGCAAGAACGGCGAAATCGACCACTTGGAATGTGAATATGTTCCAAACACCAAGAGCGGAAACGACACATCCGGCATCAAATGCAAAGGAACCATTCACTTCGTTTCTGCAAACAATTGTTTTGAAATCACCATAAGAAATTTCAAAAATCTCATAAAGGATGAATATATTGACCCAATCAAAGCCATGAGTGAAGGTGTCACACTTGATGAAATGCTCACCCCAAATTCTATGACTGAATCAAAGGCACTTGCTGAAAACTTCTTGAAAAAGGCAAAGATTGAAGACAAATTCCAATTTATGAGAAAAGGTTATTATTGTGTAGACAAAGACTCCACAAAAGACAACATGATTTTCAACTACACAATCTCTCTCAAAGATGGTTTCAAAATGCCAAAACCAACAAAATAATGATAAAATTTTTCCATGATAAAAAAGTCACAGCGAATTGCCTGTGACTTTCTTTTTTACTATATTGTAAAATTGACTATTTTTGTTGGACAATTTGCCAAAATTTGTTTATAATAAAAATATGTTATTGGTAGCGGTAATTTGTATGTTTGTTGCCACAGCAATTTTGGCTGGTTGTGTCTGTTTTTTCAGAAAGAACAAGACACTTCTTTTCTTGTTTCAAACTCTCGCTCTAGCAAGTCTTGTCTGCCTAGCAATAGTTGGTGCAAATTATCACAACAATTTTGCTGGTTATTCAATTTTCATTATAATTGCAATCATTCCACAATTTTTGTCACTTTTCAATTTAAAAGAATATTTAAAAATCAAAAAAGAAAGTTTGCCACAGACTGAAGATAACCTTTCTGAAACCAAAGAGATTAAAGAAGAAGTGACAGATGAAGAAGTGATCAATGAAGAAGAAACTGTCCCGCAACAAAAAGACAAGAAGAGACAAAGCAAGCACCTCTTCTTAAACAGTGATGGAACACTCCTTCAAAACTCTGCCTTTCTTTTGACAAGCATATGTTTGGCATTTTCTGCTCTTTACATTGGCATGGAAACTTTCTATGGCTTTTTGATTGGTCTTGCACTCGCCTGCGCCTTAACACTGCTTTTGCTGATTCTCAAAAAAATAAAAAATCCATTTGATACTTTAAGTTTGTTTATTATGTTTCTAGGTATTGGCATTTTGTTTGGGCAAATGCTAACGGCTTTGCTCTATGCCACAAACATAACAAACATTCTCTTCTGTATCGGTTGTCTTGTTTTATCTGGCTATGCCTGCCTTGAAAACTTCTTAAAAAGCAGATTTGACCACTTGGCACTTTTCCTTGCGTTCTTCTGCCTTGTCGCCACAATGATAATTTAAAAAAGAACACATAAAAAACAGCACAAGAGCGTGCTGTTTTTTAAATTTTTTCCAACAATTTCTTTTTCTTCTCTTCAAATTCTTGTTGTGTGATAATTCCGCTGTCCAAAAGTTCTTTCAATTTCTTGATTGACTCAACCACATCTTCATTATTTCTGGAATTGTTTTCAGGAACATTTTTCATGGAAGATGCAATGTTGTTTAACGCCTCCGTTTGCTTGAGTGCAAGTTTTGATGAAACATCTTTGTCATTTTTAACTTTTGATAATATTTGATTTAATTTTTCAATCACATATTCATAATCGGCCACACATTTAAGATCATAATAACACTTTCCATTTCTCTCTAAACTTGTGTAGCCTTGTGTGAATGTCAAACGAATATTGTTTACACCAAACACATTTTTCGCTTCAACATTGCTGATTGTGTCAAATCTAAAACCATATCTTTTGTAGCCAAACAATATAAATTGATTTCCTCTTATCATTTTATCTGTCACAACACACTCTTGATGCTTAATACCAAACAAATACGCAATATAAACTACCAAAAAAAATACAAACAGAATCCAATAAAGTGCAACAATCTCACCTATAATTGGCGGTTGTGTCATCAAAATCGCACACACCAACATAACTAAACATCCGAGAATAAATATCATATGCAAAAACCATGGCATAGTAAATTTGATATGTAAAAGTTTCTGTTCTTCATCTTCTGCAATTCTTATATCTTCCATATTTGCCTCCAATGGATATATTATACTAGATAAATTGTCTAGTGTCAAGATATTTTGTCTAGTTTTAGATAAAATATAGGCATGGATAAAAATTTTTGTGAAAATCTGAAAATCGCACGAAAGGACAACAATCTCACACAAAAGCAAGTGGCTGACAAACTTGGTGTTGTTGAAAGTTGTTATGCAAATTGGGAACAAGGTCGAACCGAACCCTCTATTGCCATGCTACGAAAACTTTCAAAAATCTTCAACATCAGCATTGATGAACTTATAAATGACTGAAAAGTAGAGCAAATAAAAACTCTGCTTTATTTTTTTCAACATCTCACACTTTTCTCACACATTGACAAATTTTGAATAAAAACAATATCATCTTGACAACATTTATTATAAATGAAAAATCGCTATACACCTTTATTTTACAGGCATATAGCGATTTCTTTTTCTGGTTGCGAGGACAGGATTTGAACCTGTGACCTCCGGGTTATGAGCCCGGCGAGCTTCCGAACTGCTCTACCTCGCGTCATCATTTTTTATTATACACACATTTATATGCATTGTCAAGAGTTTTATGCAAAGAAAAAAAACAACTTTACAGTTGCCCTTCTTTTACAGTTGCATTTCTGCGCCTTCATTTTCTCTTTTTCTATCTTGATTCTCTTGTTTTTTCTCTTCTTTATCAAGACATTTATTTATCTTCAATGCATTTTTATATACCTGTTCATAATAAATGTCAATTAAATCATCAATATCGTGTTCTTCAATTGCCTTGTTAGTCGCCTTGTTGTATTCATCTCTCAAATTGAAAGGAATGGAAACGGATGGAAAATCTGCTTCAATCAATGTTTCGTTTGCAACAAGTCTTGCAAGTCTGTGGTTTCCATCTGAAAATGGTTGCATACGCACAAGTTCACAATGAATTATGCACGCCAATTCAATTGGATTTAAACTTTTCGCATCTCTGCTGTTTGCATACCAATCTGACAAAATATCCATACTTTTCCCAACTTGTGAACCATCGACAGGAGTCCAATTTCCTTTCCTTATTCTCACATTATGTGACCTAAAACCTTGATTTGCATGCCCAGACTCCAACTCATAAGTATTAAAAATAAGTTTTAAAAAATCCTCTTTTGTTTTTTCGGTGTATCGTTTTGAATATGCATACTCAAAGACAAATTGAAAAGCAGTGTTAAAGGTTAAAAAATTGTTTATGATATAATTACTATCAACAAATTGTCCAAACACTTTATGTTTTAAAATATCATTGTGCGCTTGCATATACATTTGCTTACATTCATTGGCATCAAATTCGTTTTTTGTGTAATAATCATAAATTTTTTTGATATATGGTTTGATAAATTTTTTGTAATAATAATTTGAAATAAAAACAGCAGATTCCGGATCAGATTCTACCTCATATATCACACCTCTCATAATTTCTTCAACTTTGTCCATTTTGTCTGCTCTTTCAAGGCTTCCTTTGCGAAGTGCAGATATTTTTTTGCTGATATCAGAAAGAACAAGATTGAGGGCTGAATAGTCTCTCTCATTAAAACAATAAAAGCTAGAAAATTCTTTGGCTCCTTGCTTTGGCTTTGAATTGACAAAAATACACTTTTTTTCTGTGTAAAGTTTGTATCCCTCTTCTATGGTCAATTGTCCAACAACTTTTTCAAACTTTCTCATAAAAGTTTCAAAATCATATTTTTTTACTGAAGCATTAGCTGATTTGATTCCCATTTTCCATATCCTTTTTGCCAAATTATTATAAACTTTTTCATTATTTTTGTCAATGGCAAGGTTTGATGTTTATTGTTAAAAAAATGCAAGAAAAACATCAAAACAAATTGTTTTTTCTTCTCCTATATGTTATAATATAGTATATATTATATATATAAAGGGAATATTTGCTTTATGGATAATCAAGAAAAAAATCAAATCGAACAAGCTGAAAATGCAAAAGCAGAAGTTTCTTATGTGATAAGCACAGAGGAAAAGAATCAAACAGAAGGAAAACTTGAGAAAGAAGAAGAGGAGAGACTCTCTCGAAGCACCAAGTATGATGCTAGCGAAATTCAAGTGCTTGAGGGACTTGAACCTGTGCGCAAGCGCCCAGGAATGTATATTGGCTCAACAGACAGCCATGGCCTTCATCATCTTGTGCAAGAAGTTGTGGATAACTCCATTGATGAGGCACTTGCAGGCTATTGCACACAGATTGATGTTATCATAAACGAAGATGGCTCCTGCACTGTCGCCGACAACGGTCGTGGTATTCCAACAGGTATCATACCAAAAGAAGGTAAAAGTGCCGTTGAAGTTGTTTTGACAAAATTGCATGCTGGCGGAAAATTTGGCGGACAGGGCTACAAGATTTCCGGCGGTTTGCATGGTGTCGGTGTGTCTTGTGTCAACGCCCTTTCAACAAAACTCACTGTGGATGTTTATCAAAATGGCAAACATCACTTTATAGAATTTGCACGTGGCAGAGCACTCTCTCCACTCAAAGTGATTGGAAGCACCGACCGCACAGGAACAACTGTGACATTTTATCCAGACCCTGAAATTTTTGAGACGACCGAGTTTAACTATGATGTTCTCAAAAACCGCTTCCGCGAAATTGCCTTTCTAAACAAAGGACTTGTCATCACACTTGAAGACAGACGCCCTGGTCAAGAGAGAAAGGACAGATTTGAGTTTAAGGGCGGAATTGTCGAGTTTGTTAACTTTCTTAATCAAAACAAACAGACACTTTTGTCATATCCAGTTTACTTCAACAAGTTCAACCACAATGACAAAGGGGAAGTTATCAATGAAATTGAAGTTTGCTTTCAATACAACGACTCCTACAACGAAATCATAAACTCCTATGCCAACAACATCAACACCGAAGAAGGCGGAACTCATCTTGAAGGTTTCAAAAGTGCATTGACAAAGGTTATAAATGATTACGCTGTTAAAAACAAAATCATCAAAGAAAATGAAAAACTTTCCGGTGAAGACTGCCGTGAAGGAATCACTGCTGTCATTTCTGTCAAATTGAGAGAACCACAATTTGAAGGTCAAACCAAAACCAAACTTGGCAACAGTGAGATGAGAAACATAGTTTACAAGGCTATGCAAGAGGCATTTGGTGATTATCTTGAAGAACATCCTGCTGAAGCACGAGAACTTATCATGAAGAGCATCACCGCACAGCGTGCAAGAGATGCGGCAAGAAACGCCAGAGAACTTACAAGAAGAAAGAGCGTGCTTGAAAACACCACCCTTCCAGGAAAACTTGCCGACTGCTCCGAAAAAGACAGTAGCTTGTGCGAGATTTACATTGTCGAAGGAGATTCTGCTGGTGGTTCGGCAAAGCAGGGCAGAGATAGAAGATTTCAAGCAATTTTGCCACTTCGTGGAAAGATTTTGAATGTTGAAAAAGCAAGACTCAACAGAATTTTGGAAAATGCTGAAATTCGAGCCATGATAACTGCTTTTGGATGCGGAACAGGAAACGATTTTGATGAGAGCAAATTGCGCTACAACAAAATCATCTGCATGTCCGATGCCGATGTCGATGGCTCACACATAAGAATTTTGCTTTTGACTTTCTTCTTCCGTTTTATGCGCCCACTGATTGAAAATGGTCATGTTTATGCGGCACAACCACCACTCTACAAAGTGGCTCGCGGAAAGGAAGAATATTACTTCTATTCAGATGAAGAACTCAACAAGTGGTTTGATGAAAATGGAAGAAAAGGCACCACTCTTCAAAGATATAAAGGTCTTGGCGAAATGAACCCAGAGCAACTTTGGGAAACAACTATGAATCCAGAACACCGCATCCTTTTGAAGATAACAATGGAAGATGCCATTGAAGCGGACAAACTTTTTAGTCAACTTATGGGTGAAGACCCAGAATTGAGAAGACAATTCATTGAAGAGAATGCCACCCTTGTGACCGACCTTGATGTTTAGTCAAGATAAAATATAAAGAAAATGAGGAAGAAAAATGAGCAAGAAAGAAGATGAAGAGAAGAAAAAAAATCTGCGAGAACTCTTTGCAAATGAAAAAATCAAACCGATTGAAGTTGTTGGCGAACTGAAAAGGTCGTTTGTTGCCTATGCCATGGCTGTCAATGTTTCAAGAGCGATTCCGGATGTTAGAGATGGACTCAAGCCTGTTCACAGAAGAATTTTGTATAGCATGGGAGAACTCAACAACTTCTATGACAAACCATACAAAAAGAGTGCAAGAATTGTCGGTGAAGTTATGGGAAAATATCACCCACATGGCGACAGTTCAATTTATGATGCTTTGGTAAGACTTGCACAGGACTTTTCAATAAGATATCCACTCGTTGATGGACACGGAAACTTTGGTTCTGTCGATGGAGACCCACCAGCCGCACAGCGTTATACCGAAGCAAGACTTTCAAAGATTGCCGAACTTATGCTTCGTGACATTGACAAAGAAACAGTTGACTTCAGACCAAACTTTGATGACACCTTGCAAGAGCCTATGGTTTTGCCTTCAAGATTTCCAAATCTTTTGGTAAATGGTGCAGATGGCATTGCTGTCGGCATGGCAACAAACATCCCACCACACAACTTAACCGAAGTTATAAACGGTCTGCAAGCCATGATTGACAACCCAGACATCGACATTGATGAACTTATCAAAATCATCCCTGCACCTGACTATCCAACCGGTGGAATTATCATGGGCAGAACGGCAGTTAAACATGCCTACAAAACCGGGCGTGGTGGAATTTTGGTCAGAGGTCGTGCCGAGATTGAAGAAACATCATCTGGCAGACAAAGAATTTTGATTACCGAACTTCCATATCAGGTCAACAAAGCGCGATTCATTCAACAAATGGCCGACATGGTCAAAAACAAAAAAATTGATGGCATCAGCGACCTGCGTGATGAAAGTGACAGAGATGGTTTGAGAGTTGTTGTTGACATCAAAAAGGATGCCAATGCACAGGTGGTTTTGAACCTTCTTTACAAACACACCATGCTTCAACAAAGCAGTGGCATCATCATGCTCGCCCTTGTAAACGGCGTCCCAAAAGTGCTCAACCTGAAGGAGATGCTCTATTATTATCTTGAACACCAAAAAGAAGTGGTTGTGCGCAAGACACGTTATGACCTTAAAAAAGCGGAAGAGAGAGAACATATTGTCAAAGGATTGGTTATTGCGCTTGCAAACATCGATGAAGTTATCAAGGTTATCAAACAATCATCTGACAAGAACGAAGCAGTCACAAACTTGACCACACAATTTGAACTTGATGAAATTCAAGCAAACGCCATTTTGGAAATGAAACTTTCAAAACTCACATCTTTGGAAGTGGAAAAACTCAATGAAGAACTCGCCTCGTTGGAAGCGACTATCACCGACCTTAAAGATATTCTTGACAAGCCGGCAAGAGTTTTGAAGATTGTCAGAGATGATTTGGAAGAGGTCAAACAGCAATTTGGAGATAAGCGTAAGACCGAAATCAGCATGGAAATGGGAGGAATTGACATTGAAGATTTGATTGCCGAAGAAGATGTCATCATATCTATGACACACATGGGCTATATCAAGCGTATGTCAGCAGATGAATATAAAGCACAACATCGCGGTGGAGTCGGCATAACCGCCCACAAGACCAAAGATGAGGATTTTGTGGAAAAGATGTTTGTCTGCTCGACACATGATGAACTTCTCTACTTTACAAATCTTGGCAAAGTTTACAGCGCCAAGGCGTATGAAATTCCAGAAGCACAACGACAGGCAAAGGGAAGAGCCATCATCAATCTTTTGCAACTTTCTCTTGGCGAAAAGGTCAATGCCATCATTCCACTCAAAAAGGATGCAAAGGGCAATTTAATTATGGCAACCAAAAATGGTCTTATCAAAAAGACACCACTGTCGGAATATGAAAACATAAGAAAGGTAGGCAAGATTGCCATCAAACTTGTTGATGGAGATGAACTCATCGGCGTTGACATCACATCTGGCAGAGATGACATTTTGGTTGCATCTCATGATGGAAAATGTATCCGCTTCAACGAAACTGATGTCCGACTTGTCGGCAGAGACAGCCAAGGTGTGAGAAGCATGAAACTTGCCGATGGGGATTATGTTGTTGACATGGCAATCGTTCATGAAAACACAAACATCATCACCATTTCCGAAAATGGATATGGCAAGCAAACAAAAATTGATGAATTTAGACTTCAACAGCGCGGTGGAAGCGGTGTGAAAGCCGGTGTTTTCAATGAAAAGACCGGCAAACTTGTCTCACTCAAACAAATTGAAGAAGATTGCGACTTGCTTCTCATTGCAGACAACGGAGTGATTATTCGCACCCCAACCGCTGACATCAGTCATTTCTCAAGAGTCAGCCAAGGTGTGAAGATTATGAAACTTAAAAATAATGCCAAAATCACCGGTGTTGCACTTGCTGAAAAAGAAGATGAAGAAGATTCTGAAAATTCATATAATTCTACAACTGAAATAGCACAAGATGAAGAAGCAACACAAACCGATGCTGTGACATATGAATCAACGAACCTTGATGAAGAATAAATTTTCTTACAAAAACAGGAGGTGAAAACCCCATGGACAAGAAAGATAATGAGTTGGAGAAAGAATATCTTTCGCGGACACTTGCCGAGATTGACATTTTAAAAGAAGATGGGCAAAAAAAATATAAAGAAAATCTTGACACCATCCAAAAACTGCAAAAGTATATCGCAGAAAATTACTATTATGTCAAAGATGAGGCTGGCAGTTTGCGTGCTCAAATGACAATCCTTGACCAGCAAAATCTTTCTCTAACAAGAGAACTTCAAAGGCTAGACCGCCAGAAGAAAAATCCATACTTTGGAAGGTTTGATTTCAAGGCAGATGACCAAACGACACCACAAAAATTTTATATCGGACTTGGACTTGTTCAAGATAAAAACGAAACCAATTGGGTCTATGATTGGCGTGCAGATGTTTGTTCCATCTATTATGATGACCAAATCGGTCACACCAGCTACACCTGCCCACAAGGGCAGATAAGTGGGGATGTTTCCCTCAAACGCCAATTCAAGATTCAAAATGGGAAACTTGTTTACTACATCGACAGCAACATGGTGATTGATGATGAAATCTTGATGGAACAACTCTCAAAGAATGCCACCACCAAAATGCACGACATTGTGTCAACCATTCAAAAAGAACAAAATGTTTTGATTCGTGCCGATGACATGAAAAACACCATCGTGCAAGGTGTGGCAGGTTCCGGAAAGACTTCCATTGCCATGCACCGTGTTTCATATCTTTTATATAAATATCGTGACAAACTCAAAAGTGAAGATATCTTGATTTTGTCTCCTAGCGAAAGTTTTGCCGATTATATTGGTGAAGTTTTGCCAACCCTTGGCGAAAGTAGAGCATTTACAACCACCTTTTCAAACATGGCAAAGCGCCTGTTAAATCTTCCGTTTGAATCCAGAGAAGACATGCTTGAAAGAGTTATCAGCAAGCAAAATCAACAAGATTTTGAAAACATTGCTGTCAAATCAAGTTTTGAATTTTTGGATGCACTAAAAAACTTTCTTGACCATGACATTTGCAATTTGTTTATTCCAAAGACATTAAACTTTCAGGAAATGGTGATAACAAAAGAAGATCTGCATGATGTCTACTTCAATCGCCTGTCAAAACTACCTGTTCACAAAAGAGTGGAAGTTCTGGCAGAAAATATCGCCGACCGCTTCAATGTGACAGAGATTGAACACAACGAACTTGTCGAACGTGCTAAAAAGATTTTGTATCACAATTTCATGACAGTTGACCTTTTGCGCATTTACAATCTGTTTTTGCGAAGCCAAGAACTTTCCGAAGTGACAAGCATCGGAGCGTATGATATTGCTCCTGTCATGCTCATCAAAGAAAATTTGTTTGGACTGAAAAAAGACTTTGATGCCAAATATGTCATCGTGGATGAAATGCAAGACTACACCCCATGTCACTTCTACCTTTTTGACAAAATTTGGAAGTGTCAAAAACTTTATCTTGGAGATGTTTATCAAAGCATTGACAGAACATTGTCACCAGAATATCTCACATATCTTGCAAAATTAACGCACGCAAAGGTCAAATTTTTGACAAAGTCCTATCGAAGCACCTTGCAAATTTCTCTCTTCTCGCAAAAAATACTCGGCAAACGCATAGCACAAAATGTCAACCGCAATGGAGAGGAAGTGGAATGTTTGAAAGTCAAAAGTTGTGCAAAAGCAATTGACAAAGTTTTGAAACTGCGCGAGAGTGACAGTAAACTTAAAAAACAGAGCGTTGCCATCATCTGCAAATCGAAGGATGAAATAGCAAAACTTCAAAAGGAAAGTGCCCTTATCTCAAAATTCAAAATCATGAGCGACACACAAGTAGCCTCTCGCAGAATTATCACAACACCAGCCAAAGCGAAAGGAATCGAATTTGATTGTGTGATTATTCCTTTTGCAAATGCGGAAAATTATCGCAACGAACTCGACCGAAATCTTCTGTATGTTTCCTCAACACGAGCACTTCACAAACTCTACTTTTTGAGTGACAGCAAACCAAGCAAGTTTTTGCTTAAAAATAACAAGAAAAAAAAGTAGAATTTGTAGTGCATTTTTATACATCAAAAATGTATAAATTCATAAATATTTTTAGTCCCTTTTAAACACAAAAAAAATTATACATAAATGTCGAAAAATCTACTTTGCATAAAAATAAAGTTTTACACAATTATATTCACAAAAATCATGGTATATGTAATGATTTTTGAAAGAATTGTCCACAAAAATGTGGAAATGTGGATAACTCATGTGGTTTTCTTCACATTTTCTCAAAAAAACACTGTTTGTATAAACATAAATTGCTGTGAATAAATATAAATTTGTGGATAAGTGGAAAATCTTTGTGCACAACTTTAGACCTTAAAACTGAACAAAAACATTGACAATTATCAAAAAATTATATTAGAATTTAAAGAAAAATATTATATATTTACACACATTATTACAAGAAATTTCAAGGAGAAAAAATGAACAATTCACATCTGATTATTCCGAGAAAGTTGCAAGGGTTTTGGGAACTTATGCCAAAGCAACAAATGCTGTTCTCATCTTTTTTAAACACCATAGAAGATACTTTTAAAGAAAACTGCTTTGTTCCACTTGACACTCCTGTGCTAGAATACTCTGAAACACTGCTTGCAAAAAGTGGTGGAGACACAGACAAAGAGGTCTATCGCTTCACAAAAGGCTCAACTGACATGTGCATGAGATATGATTTAACGGTGCCTCTTGCACGCTTTGTCGCCATGCACAAAGAAGAGCTTAACTTTCCATTCAAAAGATATCAAATAGGAAAAGTTTATCGCGGAGAACGACCACAAAAGGGGCGTTTCAGAGAATTTTATCAATGTGATGCTGACATCATTGGAAATGAAACCCTTTCACTTGTTGCTGATGCAGAATGTGTGTCTCTTTTTGAAAAATGCTTCAAAGCACTCAAACTTGATGTTGAAATTCATCTCTCAAACAGAAAAATACTTGCCGGTTTCATTCAAGAAATCGGGATGGAAGAAAAATCGACATACATCTTTATTGTTTTGGACAAATTAGCAAAACTTCCATATACAGAAATTGTGTCACAACTCAAAGAAATTGGACTTTCACAGGAAAATAGCGAAAAAATCACAAAAATTGCACAATTATCAGGAAAAAATGAGGAAATTTTGTCAATTTTGCGAAACTTTAGCAAAAACCAACTTTTTTGCCAAGGCATTGATGAACTTGAAGAGACAAACAAATATCTCAAATCATTCGGTGCAACAGCAGTCACATTTGACCTTTCAATCATTCGCGGACACAATTATTACACCGGCACAGTTTTTGAAGGCTTTATAAAAGGAAAAGAAGAACTCGGAGCGATTGGTGGTGGTGGAAGATTTGACAATCTTTGCAGTTATTTTTCTGATAAGAAAATGCCCGGTGTTGGAATGAGCGTAGGAGTCACCCGCCTGTTTGACATTTTGCTTAAAGAAAATTACTTCAACCTCGAAAAATACAACGAAATTGAGTGTGCCATCATCACTTTTGATGACACTTTGGAAGAAGGCTTGCGTTTGACAACTCTTTTGAGAGATAATGGTGTGAGAGCAGATTGCCTTTATGAAAACAAGACATTCAAGTCAAAAATGAAAGAAGCAAATCGCAGAAACATAAAATATGTTTTGATTGTCGGCAGTGATGAATTCCAATCAAAACAATACACTCTCAAAAATATGGCAACATCAAGTCAGGAAAAACTTCCTATCGAAAAAATTGTTGAAAAAATCAAAGACGACCGAATGTGTGAATAAAAAATGAAAAAAATTTAATTTTTGTAAAATCAAAAATTGCAAAAATATAAAAATTGCAAAAAAACAGCATTTTTATTAAAAAAACAGAAAAAAATCACACATTTTTGAAAAAAGAAGGATAAATTTATGAAAAAGAAAAAGGAAAAAATATTAGTCACCTCTGCACTTTTGTATGTTAATGGACTGCCACATCTTGGACATGTTGTTGGATGTTGGCTCCCTGGCGACATCTTTGCACGCTATCACAGAACCGCCGGTGATGATGTAATCTATGTAAGTGGAACTGATGATTATGGCACCGCAAGTTTCATCTCGGCAAGAGAAGTCGGTCTGAAACCAGAAGAATTCATCCATACTATGAATACAAAAATCAAAGATATTGCAAAAAAATTGGATATCAGTTTTGATATTTTCAGCGGAACAAACAACGAAACTCACAAAGAAGTCACAGTCGACTTTTTCAACGAGATTTACAAAAATGGCTACACGGTCGAGAAGGAAAGCACCATGCTCTATTGCGAGCATGACAAAATAGCTCTTGCTGACAGATTTGTCTATGGCACCTGCCCATATTGCGGATACGACAAAGCCTATGGCGACCAATGCGACAACTGTGGCAAAACATACGAACTTGATAATCTTATCAATCCAAAGTGCAGTTTTTGTGGCAAAGATGCTGTCAAAAAATCGACAAAACACATTTATGTTTCACTCGACAAAATTCAGCCACAACTTCAAAAATGGGTAGAAAGCAAGAAAGATGTTTGGCGTCCTCATGTTTATAGTATGACAAACAAGTGGTTTAAAGAAGGACTACAACCGCGTTGTATCACTCGTGACATTCCTTGGGGCATCAAAGTGCCACTCAAAGGTTATGAGGATAAAGTTTTCTATGTCTGGTTTGATGCGCCTATTGGCTACATTTCCATCACCAAAGAACTCGGAGGAGATGACATGGTCAAGGACCGCTGGCAAAACAAGGACTGCAAAATATACAACTTCATTGGCAAAGATAACATCGATTTTCACGCAATTTTCTTTCCAAGTATGGAACTTGCTTGCAAAAAGTATAACCTTGCCGAAAATGTTGTCGGTTTCAATTTCCTGAATTTTGAGGGACAAAAATTTTCAAAATCAAAGAAAATTGGTATTTTCTGTAATAATCTCATGGATAGCGATATTGATATTGATGCTCTGCGCGCATATCTTGTGTCTATCTTCCCGGAAAACAAGGACAGCGACTTCACATATGAAGGGTTTAAACTCAACACAAATGCCGAACTTGTTGGTAAATATGGCAACTTCTTCAACCGCACATTAAACATGATACACAAAAACTTTGCTGGTTGTCTTGGCATCGACTTTGATGACATCAAAAACCATCTCAATGACAATGACAGAGAAATGGTAGATGCAATCACCACCCTGCCAGATCAAATTGGCGACCTTTATGCCCAAACAGAATTTAGGTCGGCATACAAAGAAATCATGCGTTTTGCAAGCATAGGAAACATCTATCTTGAAAAATCTGCACCATGGACACTCATCAAAAATGGAGACATGGAAAGTGCAAAAAAAGTGCTTTATCTGTGTTTGAACATGGCAAAAGCACTTGCTATTGTAGCGAGTCCGATCATTCCAAACAGAACAGCACAAATATGGACAGAACAACTCAACTTCACAGGTCGCCCAGATGCCTCTGAAATATGGCAAAAAGCGAGCCAAATTGACATTTCAAAGTCACACACGACAAACTCTCCAAAACCACTGTTTGCACGCCTGGATGATGAAACAATTGAAAGATATAAATCCACTCTTTCGCATCCATTTGACATCAGCGAACTAAAAAAGAGATAAAAGACAAAAAAAGATAGGTCATTTCAAGCCTATCTTTTTTATTTATTTTTACTTAACTGACAATCTTTCCAATGCTGGTCAAATATTGTTGCCTGTAATATTCATTTGTGTAAATCAACCTTCCCCCTGCTGTTGTGTAATTTGTTCCTTCAACAGACTGCAATGTCAATGGAATCACAATAATGTCTGCAATGTTGATTTCTGTGGTTATTTTATCAATAAATTTGTGAGATTTTTGGTATGTCCCCAATTCACTGTTGTCCACATCCACGACATAATCTTTGCTTACACCAATATTTAATGTAATGTCACGGATTCCACTCATTCCTGTAAGATTTTCTGCGTTTATAGTCAAAGAATAATTGTTAGAATTATAAGAAAAACCTTTTACTGCCTGTTCAATAGTTGGATTAGGATCCATCATCTCGATCGCCAACTTAATGGCATCATAGCCAACATTGGTAAGACCAAGTGCTTGTGCCATAATTAGCATCAAATTTTGTCCTATATCTTCAGCTTTATAAGAATATGTTTTAACGATATCTTTCGGGGATGACAAATCAGTTGAACGACTGCCATAAGTTGTGTTGACAATATTCAATACTCCGGATTTATATTCAACAGTTGTTATTCTCTTATCCCAAGGTTTTCTGGCCAATACAACATTATAAGTGGTATAAGTATCATTGCCTTTCACAGCAGTCCATGTAATTTCTCTCTTTTCTCCAACATCAAGTTCAAGATAAAGGTAAAATTCATTATGTTCATCAAGTCCCATAAACACATCAAACCCAACATTGATGTCTCCAAACAAAGGAATTGAGATAGTAGTTGAGCCTTTGAAACTCGCACCCTTTGTGTTTAATGTGTTTACTGCAACATCCACAAAACTTGAGATATCACTGAAATCAATGTGTGTCTCCTGCGTGTTATAATCAAAATTATTTGAATCAAAATCCTGAATTTGAATTGTAATGCTCAAAACATTTTCACCAAACACAAGGTTTTCCACACTGATATTTCTCAAAACTGTTGACACTTGGCCATTTTCTTGCAATTCTTCACGAGTCACAAATGTGGCAACAGCAATCTTGCCGTTGATGTCAATTTGAATTTTAATTGATGTTTCAAACAAGCCATTTCCCATTTGTGTTTTTTGCAATGTGATTAAATGCAACATTTTTGTGATATTTTCAACAGAACTCAAAATTTGGTCAACATGTGAAACATCATCACTTATATCATTTTCTGTTATTCCAAGCAAAGACTGAACAAACCTAAAATCAATATTACTCTCTTGCAAACTCAATGCTGTCATTAGATCATTTCCAATGTCAATATTTGCAAACTTCAAAAGCATTGAAATGATTTCACTCAAATTTGAATTATTGACCTTTGCTCTAAACTTGTTGCCCGCATCAATTTCTGCACCATGCGAATATGTCACATAAAGTGCGCTGGAATCATTGCTTTCATATAACAAGTCAACAAGATGTCTTGTGTCTCCTGCAGTTATGTCAAGTCCGCTTTGAACCTTCAAAAACTTTCCATCAAAAAGTTCAAAACCGCTGGTGTTTTCTGCCCCTTCTGGCAAATCTCCAACCTCAATAATTGCATCTCCACCAAGTGTGGTTGTTGATGTATCATTTGCAATGCTTGCAGTGATATCAAATTGATAATTCAATGATTTGCCATAGTCAACAACGGTTTCGGTAAAGTCAAGTAAAGTCTTGTAAGAATTGAAATCAGCAAGATTTGTTGTTCCGTAGTTTGATTTTACGGCAATAATGTTTTCCCAACCACCATCAGTGACAAAAATTGATGCAAGATTTTCGATATTTGAACCCACAACAATATCAGTCAAATAAACTGCAAAGTTGAGTTGTTGTGTCAATTCTTTTTCCAACAGTTCATCTCCGTTTTTCAGCCAAGCATCGCTGTAATCATCATAAACTGTTGTGTTTTCATCTTCAATGTTTGCTCCAACAACAATTTGAGTTGGAATGATTGTGTTTTGATAGTTATCAATCAAAATTTGCAGGACAATGTCATAAAATCTTGCATTTTCTTGATACCACAAGTCATCATTGATATCAATCTGAAGTCCATTCCCAAATTCTCCCGCAACCCAATGTCCATAAATTTGGTCAAGTGCTGGCAAAATAACTCTGAATGCTGTTGTTGTGGTGGTCAATGTCTCTCCACCGAGAGAGATGGCAAAGTTATCTTCAACAAAACCCAAAATTTCATCTATTGTGTCTTGACTCAAATCAGCAGTCACCTGAAGACCATTTATATCAACATAAACATCTTTTCCAATCAGATAAACATAACTGTCAAGTCCAAGCGAAGTGGTATAAATTGACACCGCCGGCATAAATCCGCCAAATTCATCGGCATTTTCATCCATCACAAGCATTGCAGTCAATTGCCCATAGAAATTGTTCGTGCTGTAGCGGATTGCAATGTTGCTTGAAAGTGCATAAACATCTTCGGCCACCTTCAAACTGTCAAACATTCCGCTAACAAAATCGGATGAATAATCTTGATAATCTTCTTCATTAAATGGTTCAATTGTCGAAGTGTCTGTTGACAAAACTTGCAAGTTCGCCCTTACAACATCATAAAGATTGACCTGCACATTTGAAAGATTGTTGTTCAAAAAGTCGATATACGCAGTCAAAATTTTCGATGAAGTATAATTTTTCTCGTTTTCCAATGTCAAACTTATCCTGTCAGCATTTCCATCAAGTGTGATAGTGAGTCTATCAAGAAAATCTTGCATTGTCCAGTTTGTCAACATATCAACCAACTCTTTAAACACTCCAAAATCAATCTCTACGCCAAAACTTTGTGAAGTGATTTGATTGAGCACTTGCTTGATGTCAACATTTCCATTTTGAATATCATTCAAATCAAACTTGACTTTCATGTTTCCATAGGCAAAATAAAGCACATTTTCATGAAGTCTAATGTTTGCATATTCGCCCATCACAAGCAAGTTTGAAATTTCAAGTTCTTTTCCATTCACTTTGATTGTTCCTGACAAATCAAGAGTGTTATAAGATGCGGTAAAGTCAGCCTCAAAAATGCCTGTTTCAACAATGTTTGCAATTGGCAAAAGATTTGTCAAGTCAAAATAATCTCCACTGATAGTGATGCCATTTTGCAAAATTTCAAACTCGGCAAACATGTTGATGCTGTCAAATGTCACATCAACATTTGAAAGGATGTCATCTGCTTGAGTCAAAACAATCTTCAAACCATTTTCCCAATCAAGAATAAACTGATTGCCATTCACACTTGTTTTGTTTGGCAAAACGGAAGATATCTTATCTTCGCTGTCAAAAAATTTGCCTAAAATCTGTTTTGCAATCTCATTTGCATCAAGACTTTCAATGTTTAAATCAAAATACTCTTCCAAAAGGTCGGCGACAAAATCACTTGTGTTTTTGGATGTGTAATGTTCAATTATTGTCTCAAGTTTATCTTTCCATTTTTCAAAATCATTGACATTAAATGAAAGTTTCAAACTTCCAACATCAACATAAATCATATCATCCGCATAAACAAGTGCAATATCCAAACCATTATATGCTGTCTGCAAGCCAACCTTCATTCCTTCCGTTTGGTCAATAACAAGACTGCCATCATACTTTTCGCCATTTGCTGTCACTGTCACATTTACGCCAACAACATCATTTTCAAAAAGGTTTTGAGCATAGTTTACATAGTCTACAAGCCCTGACATATCAATCTCATCACCTGTTTCAATATAGCTTACAGCAATGTCATCCTTATTCATGCCATTGACCATAGCACTAAATTTTATGCTATTTCCAGAAATCAAAACATCACGAAGTCTGACAGTCTTGATATCAAAATTCTCATCACACACAACCTGTGCACTTATCACATTTCCAAGACCGATCACAAATGTAATATCTCCTGTTTCTTCATTCTGCTCACTTGAAACAGTCAAACTTGACAAAATGTTGTCGACATTAAGATTTGCCAAGTCAATGCCCAAGGTGTCGCCAATACCATCCAAAACAGATGAAAAGTCAATCACCTGCGACAAAACATCAAACATGCTAGATGCATCAACACCATTCGATGTATCAAACTTGTACGTGTTTTCATCCACGGAAAGATAGACATTTGAATTTGCAAAAACGGCTTTAATGTCAAATGTCTGATCGTTGTAAATCAAATCAATGTCAGCAGAAAATCCTCCAGTTTCCATATCAAACACAACATTGCCTTGTGCTTCAACCTGCAAAGAATTGTTCTCAAAAGACAGGTTGAAGTTTGCATCCACATTTTGAAAGTTTGTCATCTTTTCAACAAACTGTCCAAAAAGAGATTCATCCCCCGCTTCCGCATCGCCTGTAGGCAAGGTTATGATTTTTGGTTTTATATCTCCAAAAATTTGCACATAACCAAAAAAAACAGCCAGCGTAATCACAAAATAGAGTGTGAACGCCTTAAACATTCTAGGGAGAAAATTATGATTTGTGTTTCTTGGTGCTTCCATCACAAAATCTCCTTAACATCTGCCGGAATCTCTGGCACGGCATCGCCAAAATAGAAATTATCTACAAAATTGTCGGTGACAGTGGCAGATATTCCGCCCAAAATATTCATTTTAACACCATAAATTTCAACATAACTAATGGTTTTAAAATTAAAATCTTCATCAATAGTCACATTCATTTGGAGAGACTTCCAAGTCGGCAAATTCATTGCTCCACTTGAAATTTGAATTTCGTAAGAATAATAGAGTGCAGCAAGTGTCAAATTATCTCCACTCAACTTTATCGAAAAAGAATATGTCCCATCTCCATTTGACACAACAGGCGTTATGGAGCCTTCTTGACTGCAAGTAATACTGGAAATTATATATGGCATAACATTGGTTGGAATAGTATTATATTTTTCTTTGTATTCCTCCAATGTGTAATCATCAAATTTATTTTTATCAAAAACACCAGTAATATCGGCAGTTCCACTCGCCCAACTGCCATTTGAATTGATTTTGATTTTGCCTGTATTAGTGTCATAGACAATACGTGAGCAGATATTTGCGATTGGAATGCTTGATGGACTGAGTTTGTCATAAGCCAAAATGCCATCATTAAAAATCTTAATTCCTCTCATCTCTTGTGGAGAACTGAATGTGTTTGAGACCTTTCCTGTCATAACTTTGTAATATTTATCCGCATTGTAAAGTTTATATTCTGCTATATTGTAAAGTTCAACAGCTGAAAAAGAGGTCGCACTTTTGCCACTTTCTGCCTGCTCAACCCAATCTTTTATTGTTTCTTCACTTTCTCGCAAAGAAGACTCTTCTGCACTGACTTGTGTCGGAGGTTCAAGATTGTCAACATAAATCTTCCCAACAAGAAAACCGGTCACCAATGCAATGGCAACAATAAGTACAAATCCTGTCAATCTTTTATATCTTGAAGATGTCATTGACAACTCCCACAAACCATAATTTTTATAATCTTCATTAGCGTAAAAAACAAGATGTAAGTGATTACAATATATATGATATCACACTGCCAAAATGTTGTCAAACAAATACTTAAATTTTTTTAAGTAATTATATGCGACAAAATTTGACAATAAAACCGCGCAAAAAAAAGAAGAAAAGTTTCATCCTTTTCTTCTTAAAATCATCACAGTTTCCATGTTTGCTGTGCAAGGGAACATATCAAAGATTTTTACACTTTCAATTTCAAAATCTCCCTGCAAATTTTTCGCATCACGCACAAGAGTGGAAAAATTGCACGAAATATAAATCACCTGACCGATTTTTCCATCACAAATTGCCTTCAAAACTTCATTTTTGCACCCTTCTCTTGCAGGGTCAAGCACAATGCTATCAATGTTATCTCGAAGCAGAACACTTCCTATCTCATCTTCCACACGCCCACAGATGTTTTCAAGGCGATATTCTTCCAAAAAATCTTTCAATCTCTCTGCTGACTCATGTGCGCTTCTCTGCCATTCAATACCGTAAACAAATTTAGCCTTTTCTGCCAACATCAAAGTCAAAAGCCCCTGTCCAGAGTACGCATTTATCACACGCTTGCCATTCACATGATCTACAACATATTGATAAAGTTTTTCCGCCACAACATCATTGACTTGATTAAACGCCGACACATTCAAATCAAACGTTTTTCCTTTGAAATTAAAGACCAAACCTTGACCTTTTGACACACAAATCAATTTTGTTTTGTCACTTTCAAGCACATCGCCAAAGCCAAAATAGATGGATATATCTTGGAAAACATCCAACAATTTTGAGGATTTTATCATTCTTTTCTGGTCTCTCTCACAAAAATCCTCAAAAAGAAAGCAAATTGCCAACCTGTCCTTCACTTGCTTGACATAAATACTCTTGATATGATTGAAATTGTTTTCTTTCAAAAATACCTTTACAAGTGGCAAAACAGCATTGATTTTTTCACTTGCAATAGGACAAGTTTCAATCTCAAAAAAATCATGAGATTTTGCTTTGAAAAACCCAATTCTATTGTTTTTTACTTCCATCTTAATTTTGTTTCTGTAATGTTTTCTCTCATCACTTGGTTGAAAATCAATCTTTCCATAAAAACCAATTTTTGCAAGTTCTTCTGACAAAATCTCTTTTTTTATGTCCTGTTCAACAAGATATGAACAGTGTTGAAAGTCGCACCCTCCACATTTGTCAAAATAAGGGCAAAATGGAATCTGGCGCAACGGACTTGCCTGCAAAACTTCATATAAACGCCCTTGCAGAAAATGGCTGTTTCTCTTTGTCACAACAGCCTTAACATTCTCATCTTTTAAGGTTTTTGGCACAAAAATAATCTGCCCATTAACTCTTCCTACACCCGCACCCTCATATGATATGTCAAATATTTTTGTTTCAACCATTTCCTTGTCACATTTGTTTTCTTTGTTCATGTAAACATTATAGCACAAAACAATCCTCCACAAAAGCAAAGAAAAGACAAAACATGACAAAGTCAAAAATATACTTTCAGATAAACAAAATATATAAAAATTTTTCACAACAAAATGTCAATTCTTGACAAAAAGAAGGATTGATATTATAATAAAAACACGCAGAAGTGGCGGAATGGCAGACGCGCAGGTTTCAGGTACCTGTGATGGCAACATCTTGTGGGTTCAACTCCCATCTTCTGCACCACGAGAAAAAACTGCACTTAGCCTCAGTTTTGTTGCAAGCACCAAAACACTCCTTTGATGCTTGTTTTTTCTCTATCCGCGACAAATCACAACTAATATTGGTGCTATTTTTATGCAAAAAAACGACAAATATTAAAAATTATCGGAAAATATAAACATATACTTTGCAATTTGAGCACAGGGTTTGATATAATTTTTTTGTGAATACTAAAGATGTTTTGTTAAAATATATCTGCCCTTGTGTGCTTGTTCTGGCTGTCATTGCTGGAATTTTGTTATATGTCTTCCTTCCTTCAAAAGAAGAAAATGTCGATTTGACTGTCTATTCTCATGATATCTCGGTTGGTGTTGGCGAAGAACAAGACCTTGAATATCAAGTGTCAAATCCTTATGCTGTTGTCACCTTTGAAATCAACAATGAAAAAGTGGCTAACATTGTCGGTCGCAATATCATAGGTCTGTCCGTTGGCTCAACACAACTCACTGTCACCGCAAGATATAAAAGTGACACAGCAAGCAAAGTCTATTCTGTCACTGTCTCATCCAATCCCCTGCCTCCTGAAACAAGCGAACCAGACAATGATCATCCTGATGACAGTGGCACATCTCCAGAAGAACCAGACATTACATTGCCAAATGATGGATATATCTCTGTTGATATCAAAAACGCCCAAAACTGCAGTGTGAGTGGAAACATTATCACAGTAGATGCCGGAGAAACTGCTAAATTCTCTTTGTCATCACCGGATTTTGGCTATTGGCATGATTGCAAATTTTTAACATCCGGCAGAATTGCAATCTCACAGGTACCAATGGCTTTGTCTTACGAGTTGGTTGCCTATGAAGATGGGGTTGTCTTCATATCATATGATAACAAAACCATCACTGAACTTACAATAAAGATTTCATAACAGGCAAAAATCTTTTGGCAAAATTCTCATGAGATATTTGATTTTGTCCATTTATGTGGCTATAATTGAATTGGAGGATAAATTTATGAAAGCAGTAGTAATTTTTTATTCGCTGGGAGGAAACACAAGACAAATATCACGACTTATTTCCAAGTACACCAACGCAGATATTTTTGAAATTGAAACAGTCGAGCCATACAAAGGCAGTTATGAAAGCATTGTGGACCAAGGACAAAAAGAAATCAATACTGGATTTATGCCAAAAATCAAACCACTGAACATCGACTTTTCAAAATATGACACAATCATTCTTGGCACACCTGTTTGGTGGTACACATTTGCTCCTGCCATGAAGTCATTTTTAAGTTCAGTAAATTTGTCAGGCAAAACTATCTATCCGTTTGCTACAAATGGTGGATGGATTGGACACACTTTCAAAGATTTTGCCAAAATTTGTAAAGATGCACTTGTCAAGGAAGGACTTAACCTCGAATTTAGTGGCAAAACAATGGTGACAAATAAAAAAGTATTGGAAAACTGGCTGAAAAATATAAAATAACCCTACAAATTTCATTTTAAAATAAAAAGATTCTATATCTTTATAAATATATCGGTTTTAAACAAAAAAAAGACAGACATTTTGTCTGCCTTTTCTTTATTTTTTAGATTACTCCTTACAAACTTCTGTCATCCTTTGTGTTTTGATAAGTTTGCGTAGTCTCTGGCGCTGCAACTGTCAAATCGTTATTTTCATATACAACAGCATTTGGTTCTGTTTTAATTCTTCCATATATTGTATATCTTCCTGCAACAGCATCTCCGAACACAGAGACTGCAACCATTTCAGCACAATTTGATTGAGGTCTATCTGCCTGTTTTACTGTCACAACTGTTGAATCTCTAGTTTCCATTCTTGCGCCATTATCACTTACATAAGTAATTTTTGGTGCCAGTCTAAATTCTGTTTTCTTGTCTGGATTCTGTTGAAGAGAGTTATAGTCAGCCACATAAATGGCTGTTCCCGACACACCATTTTGGCGTTCATACTCAGCTACTGTTTTGTCTATCGCTATATCTGCATAGTCCAACTGTGAAAGCAATGTGTCAAGATGGATTGATTCTTTGCAGTTGTCTGCATTCTCAAGTTTGTCAATCATATCTTGTGTTGACTCGATAACAGAATTGTCTCTTCCTCCATTTGTCAAATCAATTTGATAGAGGTAGTCACCATCTGTGGTGTTTGCAAAAACAACTTGGTCTTCATATGAAGCATAAGCAATGTTGATTTCATCAGCATCATAATTTTTTCCACTCTTTGTCAAAGATGCAACTGTAGCAGCAGCCGCAGTGTGAAGATCTTCACTTGTGTAATCAACAACAGGAATATCTCCTTCATTTATGATGAGGTCATCATTGTGATCAGGATTTGCCACCATCTCTTTGACAGCGGACTCATACCCCTTTTCATAAGCGCCAACTGCAGCGGCAGCAAGATTGCTGTCTCCATAAACTGTTGTCAAATACTCTTCCATAGCATCCGAACTTTCAAGAGCATCACTTGGAGCAAGGGCATCAACTGCACCATAAATGTAATTCACTGAAATAGAAGATGAATTATCCTCTCTCACTCCCACATGAATTCCATTTTGACTAACTTCATTAGCAATAGTTTTTCCAAGCTCTTCAAAAGCACCTTCAACGGTGTCTGTTGCATAGTCATATTTATCTTGCCCAATCCATTCGCCATCAAATTTTACAAGTTCTTGTTGTGTATAAAAATCAACAGGCGTGTTTACAACATTTGTTATATTGCCAGCAGTTGCAGTCACACCAAGACCAGAATTTTCATAATTTAACAATGATCCACTGACACCGCCAATTCTGTCTTGCATTTGGCTAGCACCAAACTCTCTTGCCAATGCACTTTCATCAGGCACACTTGCATATGCTTCATCATAATTCTGATTATACAAAGTCTCTGTTTCTCTTTGATTATCAATAATCGCATTTGCTGTAAAGTGTCCCGCTGTTAAAACAGCAGCAAGTGCAACTGCAGCAACAGCAGATATTTTCAAGGCTTTTTGAGATTTAAGTGTTGGTCTTGTTTCTTTAACCTTTTCGCTTGCCGGTCTATCAAATCTGCTATATACGCTGAGAGTGTTCTGCTCCCAAGCTTTCAAATCTCCTGTCACATCAACTGCAGAGACCTGCTTATTTGCACTCTTTGCTTTTGCATCCTTGTAATATTTGATAGAAACTTCGTTCTCTTTGTCATAACGAACTTTTCCAACAACAAAAGCACCATTTTTCAAAAGTTCTTCAGAACTATTGATATTGATATCATTTCCTTTTTTATCTTTCAAGTCATCCAATAAGTAAAGTGAAGAAATCCCTTCTCTTTCTTTTTTCTTATTTGGATGAGGCCCAACCACCAACCATTGATAGTCATGATCATGTTTTCCTTTTTGTTTTACAGCAACCAAATGAACTCTGGCTGAATCTTGGATGTCCACCCCTGTATTGTCAACAAGAATTATTGCGGTACTCTTTTTCCCTTTCTCGCTAGAAGTTATTGGCTGAACCAACGAAAAGTTTGGAATATAATCATCTCTTATTTCTGTATTCCCAACACGCTCTTTAGAAAATTGTTCCTTAATGGCTTCGTAAATCTCTTCAAAGCCATTGTTCTTGCTGTTGTCACTCATTACAGTAAGTGCATCCTTAACAGCCGTTCCTTGTGTGTCAGAAAGAAGATTTGTCACTGTCTCTGAAACATTGGAAGCTGAATTGTAAGTTTTGAAGACATTTTCTTTGCTGTCAACAGCCACTTTCCTTACAAAATATGCATTTGGAATTGCTTTTTCATTCCACTTTTCATTATAAAGGGATTGTCGATAACAACAAACAGCACCAGTAGAATCATCTTTTACGAACAAAAATCTGCTTCTCGAACCTCTGCTGTTTAAAACTTCAACCTTTCCAAGCCCAAGTCCTGTCTTTTTGTCAACAGAAAATGCAGGAGCCTTTTTCCACATATCTTGAAAAGCTTTTTTCCCTATTTTTCTTCCTTGTGTTTTAACATCCATGATAAACACCTCCGTTTTTCTTGCTTACATTATAAAACAAAATGCACAAACTGTCAATACCCATTTCTCAAAAAATAAACATTTCTGCAATTTTTTATGATAGAAAAATAACAAACACCAAAACTTTCATGTTTTTTATGCAATCTATGTCGATAATACATTATATATGCACAAAAACCGCGCATTTTGCGGTTTTTTTTGACAATTTTTCAATCTTCAACGGGCTTTTCATCAAGATATGTAGCCATATAGTCTGCTAAATGAAACAAAAACGCTGTTGGATAACGGTAGAAAACTTCTCCCAAAATGTTTGAATTTTCTCGCACGCGTGCATCAAATGCCCCCATGTGCCAATTTATTGCCATTGCTTCTTCTCTTGTCAGTTTCATGAATCCAGAAATCATGTAAACTGACTTTTCTCCATGTCCATAGGGCAGAGTGTCGGCATACTTGTAATATGGTTTTTGAATCCATTCTCCATTCACTTTGACATTTCTCATTTCAACGGTATAGGTGTTAACCTTGCAAATGTCATGCAAAAGTCCAATAATTGCCACACTTTCCGGCGAAATCACTTCCTGCCACTTGTCGCCATACTCATTTTGCAAAAGTTTGAGATAGCGTTTATAGACATTTATGCTGTGCAAACATAACCCACCCTCAAAATTGGAATGTCTTCTGCCTGATGCTGGTGCTGTGAAGAAATCTGTCTTTTCAAGATAATTTAACAGTGCTTCCGCTCCATCGCGTTCGATGTTGTCATAATAAATTTCCAAAAATTCTTGTTTCAATTCATCCAAATCCATAATTCTTCATCCTTTTGACACAATCTGTCTTTTTAATATTTTCTATAACTTTATCTTTTATCAATCATGCTTTTTCTTTTTGCCCATACATATAATTATATTAACAATAAAGAATACCAAAAATCAAATAATATAGCGCATTTTCTATCTGCATTTGCCCATTTTTGATGTAAAAATCCACATCATTAAGCATTTCATAGATGTTTTTGAGTTGGATTTTTGAAAAGTTTTTGGCAAGTGTTCTTGCTTTAACAATGGCATACTCTTTGACTGAAAGGAGTTCGGAAAGTTCTTGATCAGATAGTCCTGAAATGGCGACAAAAAACAATCTTCTAAAATGATTTAGAATAAGTGAAAAGGTCTTTGTGTCTTTGTCCATAAGATTTAAAAGTGACACCGCCTTGTCACCATCACGCCTTGAAAGCGCATCCGTAAGTTCAAAAACCGTAAACTCTGTTTCTTTGCTCACAAGACTGTCCACCGTTTTTGTGGTGATTTCAACATCATCACAAGAGTCCAATTTTTCAAGTTCATTTTTGATGAGAGAATAATAATTACAACACGATTCGATAAGTTGTTGACAGGCATCATTTTTTATGATTTTTCCATGCTTTTGAAGTTCATCAATAATGATTTCCTTCAAACTCGCATCATCCAAACGCTTTGCACTGATCTTTTCGCTGATGATAAAATCAAACTTATTGAAAAAGTCAAAGATGACAAGCACTGTGCTTTCCACCGGATTTTTGAGATAATCACGTAGTTTTTTCTTGAAATTTTCCGGCACTTTCACAATGTTTTTGAGCAGGACTATCTTGTAGTCACTTCCCATTGGCAATGTTTGGCAACTGTCAATAACCGCATCACCATCAAAAGATTCATCATCAAAAACGATGAAGTTGAAATCTTCAAGTTGCAAATTTACAGCTTTTTTTATCATTTCAAGCGCTTTGTCATACAAAAGTATGTCTTCTCCTTGAATAAGATAACTTGCTTCAATCTTTTTTTTCAATCTTGCCTTTAATGTTTTCAATCTAAACACCTCCAATCAAATTTTTTATCACCTAAATTGCAATAAATATTACCATTGTTTGCAAAACTTGTTTCCGCAAGCGGATTTTCATAAAAAGTCAATATCTGTGACCCGGAAAAGTGGTCTGCATACTCATCATGTTTTCCAAGAATAACTATATCATAATTTTCATTTGCAACAAAATCTAGTGCCTCATCCGTTTGATTTAGATCTCTCAAAATAAAAACATTTATATCATCAAAACCAATTTCTAGGCCAATAAGCCTGTCATTATAAGACCGATAAACAAAAGAAAAACCATCGACCAATCCTATTTGGTCGAAGTTGACCACCACATCTTCATCCAATCCTTGTCCGGCATCACATCTTATGATATTTTCCACACCAATTTCGCGCGCCGTGTCAACAGACACATTTGACCTTTGTAGCACAAAAATTGTGTCACATGCATCAATTTTTGATGCACGCATCATATTTTTTGTGTAAGAATAATAGCCGATATCCACAATCACACTCTTTCCACTGTCATTTGTTAGCATCACAATTGGTGCAGAATAATTGTATCCATAAGACACACAAGCAGAAACATCTTGCGGAATCAAGTTTACACATCCCAACACTCCACCAAGCACCAAAATGCAACAACAGCACACAGTTTTGGTCTTTTTGCTTGTCATAAAAAATCTGCTACACAAAAAGAAGAGTACAAACATGAGCGTCACCAAAAAGATGTCAAGAGGTTCAGCATTTAGAACAAAGGTTGCATCTGCAAAGAAACTTGCAATTTGTGCAACAAAATTCAATCCCCATCCACAAACCGTGAACACAAACCCCAGAAATGGCATGAGCATAACTAAAAACATCCCAACAAACAAAATCGGATATATAATTGAAAAGATAGGAATAACAATCAAATTAACAAAAAATGAGAGAAAATTAACACCCGCATAAATGCTGGCAACAAATGGTAAAATTCCGATTTCAGCAGAAATTGAAACTGCGATTGAATCTGCCACCGCTTTTGGCAATGCCTTTCTAAACAATTTTGAAAGATATGGAGAAATGACAAAAATACCTATCATGCAAAAGAAACTCATCAAAAAACTCAAATCGAGTGCAGAAAGTGGTGAAAAAAGTAAAATCAAAATCCCTGCCAAACCAAGAGAATTTAAATTGTCATAACATTTACCCGAAAGTTTTGCACCCAAAAGCACAAGTCCCATAATACCAGACCTGACCATTGTTGACACAAAACCGCACAGCCATGTATAAAAAATCAAACATACAGCACAAATCAAAAAGTTGTAAATGCCCCTTACTTTCAACTTTTTCATGAAAAAGCCTAAAAGTCCAAACAAAAAACTGACATGAAGTCCAGAAACAGTCAACACATGCACAATGCCTGAGGTTTTGTAAGCATCATAGATGTCATCATCCACTTCGATTCTGTCACCAAAAAGCAGAGCAAAAGCCACTGCCCCGCTGTCTTCATCCATATTTTGATAAAGCAAATCTTTAACCTGCAATCTGAAACGTTCATCAAAGTTTAAACTATTTCCTTGCACAAAAAAGTCATCCGCCGACACAGAACTTGTGTAAGGCGTGTCATCGCGAAAATAAAAACTGTTAAAATCACCGAGTGTGAAAAGTGACACTCTGTCAACTTCCGCTTCAAATGCAATAATGTCTCCAATTTCAAAATCATCCGTGCTGTCTATGTAAATTTTAAGTGCTATGTTTTTCTCTTTCTTCCCATTTATATAGACATCTTTCAAAACAACATCTGCACTGTTTCCATAAGAAGAAAAATTGACATTGTCAGAAATCCTTCCAACAACCTGACAAGTTCCTTCATAGACCTTGCCTAAAAAGTTTGCTTGCCCAACAAAAAACCAACCAAAACCAAAGGCTAAAACACAAATGATGGCAATCAAGGTTTTGAAATTTTTTGCCCAAATGCAAAAAACAGCAAATGCGAGAAAAATCACACAATCAAAGATGATATATTTGACATCTCCGGCAAAAACATACCTTGAAGTTGAAATTGCCAACAACAAGGCCAAAAAGCCATAAAAAAGTGGTCGCGCGTTAAAAATTTTCTTGCTTTTCTCTGCCATGATTTAATAAATAAAGAATACCACAAAAGAGACCTCTTTAGCAAATGCAGGGAGAAAAATCACGCAGAAAATTATTTTTGGTTAAAGTGAAGGACCAATGTGTTTGCGATTGTAGATGTTTTTATCAAAAAAGCGTTCCAACTTCTCACGATCTATGATATATTGTTGATGAGTCTTGACAAATTCTTTCAAAACATCATTGACATAATATTTTGACTCAATTTGATCGGAATATCTAGACTCAAACAAAACAAATTCCACTTCAGCAAATGGCGAATGTTTCATCTTGAAAATCAAAAGTTTATTATTGAATTTTCTATCTTTTTCCAAAAAGTCCTGAAAATTGAAATGATAGGGATAAACGGCAAAACCAAGTTCTGTTCCTTCAATTCTCTGTGGTTCTGTGACAATAAATGGCATAATCTTTTTCTCCTTTTAAAAAATAGCGACAACATTATAAACCAAAAAACAGCAAATTTACAGAGAAAATTATGTCAAATTTTGCTAAAAATCACGAAAAATGGCGAATGGATTATCTTTGAAATTTTTTCGAAATGTCAATTCCCATTGTTTAACAATTGACCAATTTATGCTATAATAAAACATCTTTAAACTAATATTTTGACAATCAAACCAACTTAAATGTATAAAAAACGCAATGCATACATCAATTTTTTAAACATTGGAGGAAAAATGATGCGAGAATTTAAAGGTCAAAGTTTGTGGACATATCCAAAAGATTATGTGGTCATTGACATTGAAACCAACGGTTTTCTTTCTCATATCTGTGAAATTTTGGAAATATCTGCCGTTAAATTTAGAAACGGCGAAAAGGTCGCCACATTTTCCACTCTCATAAAGCCAAAAGGCAAGGTTCATCCATTTATAACAAAACTTACAGGCATTACCACCAACATCGCACAAACCGGCATTGACATTGTGCCTGCCCTGATTAGCTTAAAAGAATTTGTCCGAGATGACATTCTTATGGGCTATAATGTCAATTTTGATATAAATTTTCTTTATGACAACATGATATATTATTTAAACACCCCACTGTCAAATGATTATGTCGATATCTTGCGTTTTGCAAGAAAATTTTTACCACACCTTTACAATCACAAACAGACCACAGTGGCAAGTCATCTTGGCATTGACATTGTCGGTGCACACCGAGCAGAAAAAGACTGCCTTATTTGCAACGCTATATATCAAAAATTGTCTCATAGTGGCATGCTTGATATTGAAGAGAAAATTTAAAATTAAATATCTTTCACCCCTTGCTCCAACAAAAAAATGGAATCTTGAACCTTGTTCTCAGCCATGATAGTGGGTTCGTGCAAAACTTTTGTTTTGCAAAAGCCAGAGGCTTTTATCCCACCGTTTTTTAGTTTTCTGCCTTTAATAAAAAAAATTGGCGGAAATGGTGGATTCGCATAGGTTTGACAGTAAACTTGTTTACTCCAAGTCAAACCGCTGACCGCACTCTTCTCCCCTGCTCGCGGTCTCAGCCACGATAGTGGGTTCGTGCAAAACTTTTGTTTTGCAAAAGCCAGAGGCTTTTATCCCACCGTTTTTTAGTTTTCTGCCTTTAATAAAAAAAATTGGCGGAAACGGTGGGATTCGAACCCACGTGCCGATTCCTCGACAACCGCATTTCGAGTGCGGCTCAGTGCGACCACTTTGATACGTTTCCACAATGACAACATTATAACAGATTCTAAAAAATTAGGCAAGAATCTTGCAATAAAATATTTTTAAAATATAATTTGTAAAATATTGAAAAATATTTGCTAATTTTAAAGTTTCATGATATAATATGTCGGTAAAGGATAAAAGGTGGAAAAATGGAAGAAATGAGTGAAGTTGAAAGAGTTGTCAAATTGACACTTATAAGGATAGGGATCAAATGTGATTTGGTTGGTTTTTCCTTTCTTGTCAAGGCAGTGGAACTTGTGATAGAAAAACCAATGTTGGTTTACAATCTCAAAAACTTGTTTAAAATAGTGGCCGAACAACTTGGCATTGAAAATCCCTTCCGTGTGGAAGCGAACATTCAAAATGCCATAACACTTACATACAACACCAAAGGATTTGATATCGTAAATAAAATTTATGGCATGGAAATTTTCAAACCTGGCTACAAGCCAACTACTGCGGAAATAATCAAACTTGTAGCGGAGTATTACAATTTGGGACTTTATAAAAATGTCATATAAAGAAAAAATGAATAAAAACACGAGAATGGCCTTTTGTGGTCATTCTTTTTATATTTTTTTATAAAATTTCTTGACTTTTTGTTTGGTGCATGATAAACTATAAAAGCATTTGCAGGTGTAGTTCAGTGGTAGAACACTAGCCTTCCAAGCTGGTTGCGAGGGTCCGATTCCCTTCACCTGCTCCATCTGCTTCCATAGCTCAGCTGGATAGAGCAATGCCCTTCTAAGGCAGAGGTCGAAGGTTCGAATCCTTCTGGGAGCACCATGTGGTGGTCGTAGTTCAGTTGGGAGAACGCCAGATTGTGGCTCTGGAGGTCAAGGGTTCAACCCCCTTCGATCACCCCATAAAAAATCCGCAGAAAAATGCGGACATTGGGGTGTCGCCA
This sequence comes from uncultured Clostridia bacterium, assembly GCA_944362545.1. Classification (GTDB taxonomy): domain Bacteria; phylum Bacillota; class Clostridia; order Christensenellales; family UBA1242; genus Caccovivens. The sequence goes on along the minus strand of CALVTJ010000002.1, from coordinate 42,150 downwards.
AGCGGTAAGGCATTGGACTCTGACTCCAACATTGCGTAGGTTCGAATCCTACCACCCCAGCCACAAAAAAAACAGAATGTCAAAAACGGCACCTAAAACATAGGGGTGTAGCCAAGCGGTAAGGCACAAGACTTTGACTCTTGCATGCGTAGGTTCAAATCCTGCCACCCCTGCCAACCTTTTGAAAGAGAGGTAAAATTAATTAAGGTTCGCTAGCTCAGTTGGTAGAGCACAAGACTTTTAATCTTGGGGTCCGGGGTTCGAACCCCCGGCGAGCCACCAAAAGCATTTGAATACGAACCAAATTTCGTATTTTTTTATTAAATGTGGAATTTGGAAGAAAAACTATACCAACTCATGCGGATATGGCGGAATTGGCAGACGCGCTGGATTTAGGTTCCAGTGGGCAACCGTGCAGGTTCAAATCCTGTTATCCGCACCAAGAAATTTTTTGCACTTTTTTTCATTTTCAAGTTTACTCAAAAAGTTTTCATCTTGTCTTTTAAAATGAAACGCATAAAACTTGACTTTTATCCCCCCCCCGCTATTATAAATAGTAATAGGAGATAAATTATGACAGTTAAAAGAATTTGGACAAGCATTTTTAATGTCTGCATGATTTTAATATGTGGATGTTTTTTGTTTGCAGGATGTGGAGAGAAAAGCACTGAAACAATTTCTATTTTGCAGGCAAAGGAAATCATTGTAAACGCCCTTGCGCTTGAAAAAATGACAAATGCTTTGGAAGATGAGATACCTTCAACAAACAGAGATGTTTTCACAAAATTTCATAACACAGATGTCTATGTTGAAAGCAAAATGTCAGCAGGAGAAATGTCAAGCAACACTCAATATATGGCACTTATTGAAAAGACCAACGGAGTGTGGACAAGATACACTCTTTCAAACAGCCTAAACGATGTTAGCGGAAGCGAGACCTTCACAACAAGCACACTGGAATATTATGATGGCGAATATGTTTACACCGACCGTGATGGAGAAAAAAGCAAATCACTTTTTGCCGACAATATGAGTGAAAGTCAAAATTTGAGCATGATTTTGGTTTCATTTGATTATATGTTTTTGGATGATGCATTTGACATAATCTATCAAAACGATGTCACAAAAACCAGCAGACCAAATAGCTACTCTTTGACAATTGACCTTAACATGTTTGAATATGCAAACTTTGTCATGGACAAATGCCCAAATGCTGATGGAATGTTTGGCTCTGGCGAAACACTTGAAAAACTCAAAACCGATGGCTTTGGCGAGATGATAATGACCTTTGACTCAAACAACCAACTGATTTCAATCAACTTTCAAATGCAAACTTTTGGTCAAACCGGAGATTTGATTGTGCCATGTGATGCCACCATTATTTTGACAAAATCAAATGATACAGTCAGTGCACCTGCTTGGTTTGATGAAGCAGATTTTGCAACATTATAAAAATAAAAAACAAGAAACACTTCTACATTTTTTTGCTGTAATAGCGATAATTTTTCTCAAATTTTTCAATGTAATTTTTTGTTTCTGCAAACGGAATATCTTTCAATGTTTTGCCATCATCGCTGTATCTTTCATCTTTCAGCCATGCGCTGACATTGGATGGTCCAGCATTGTAAGAGGCAAGTGCCACTTTCAAATCTTCAAAACGCTTCAAAAGTTTGGCAAGATATGCAGTGCCAATGCGAATGTTTTGCTCTGGTTCTTGCAAATCAAAATCCTTTATGCCAAGTGAGATTGCCACTTCCTGTGCAGTGCTGGGCATAATCTGCATAAGCCCCACCGCACCTTTTGAAGATGAAGCATTTTCATCAAAGTGGCTTTCAACATTGATAAGAGAAAACACCACCGCCCGCTCTACTCCACTTTCCGCACACGCCTGCTCGATTTCTGTTTCAAACTTGACAGGAAAAAGATAGCCATACACGCACTGCACGCCAAAAACTGCCAAAAACAAAAATGACAAACATAAAAAAATGGTTATAATCCCTTTTGCCCAAGCGTTCATAACGCTATTTTATGAAAAAGAAGCACATTTATGCCTTTGTGCTTCTTCTCTTTTGTAGAACTTTTTGGATTTATTTTGTCAATTTTAAAGTTTTATCAAGTTGGGTTTTCCTCCCCTGACTGTCAGCGAATAAAATCCATCAAAACTTCTCAAATCAATTCGCGAAAGCAAAGTCTGCACTTTGCCAAAATAATCACTCAAAAACTTGACAGAAATTCCGCAAGTTCGATTTATGCTTTGTGGAGTGTTTATGATGGCAACAGGGATGTTGTTAGCACGAAGAAGATTGGAAAAATTTAGTGTTGCATACCTTGACCTGAAAATCGCAATAATATAATTCACAGCACCTCCTTATGCACAAAAACTCCCCTAATTTATTATATTGTTAATACAAATCTTTTGTTTAAAAGAAGGTCAAAATGATATATCTCGACAACTCTGCATCAAGTATTATCAAACCAAAGAATGTTCAAAAAGCGGTTTTGAGCGGGCTCAATGAGTTTTCAGCAAACCCTGGAAGAAGTGGGCATAAGCAAGCGCTCAAATCAGCACTTGCCGTGCAAAATGTGCGAGAAACTGTGGCATGCCATGTTGGCACAACTCCAGACAAAATCATCTTCACATTAAATTGCACCGATGCGCTCAATCTTGCCATATTAGGCAGTTTCAGACCTAATGGTCATATCATCTGCACAGAAAATGAACACAACTCCGTGTTGCGACCATTGGAACATCTCAAAAGTTTATCTCACGATTTTGACTATTCCATCGCCCAACAGTCAGGAAGGTTGGGCATTGTTTGGCAAGATATTGAAAAACTGCTGACCGATAAGACCTATCTTGTCATATGCAATCATGTTTCAAATGTAAATGGTGATGTTTGTGACATTGAAGATATAGGCAGACACTTAAAAGAAAAGAACATTTTGTTTTTGGTGGATGGTGCACAAGGTGGTGGACATTTTCATTATGATATGCAAAATACGAACATCAACATGCTCGCTCTTGCTCCACACAAAGGATTTTATGCTCCGCAAGGAGTTGGCGCTCTTGCCATCAATGGCGATTTTGACCTTGCACCCATTCGCTTTGGCGGAACAGGCACAAACTCGCTGGAACTTTTTCAACCTCTCACTCTGCCAGAACGCTTTGAAAGTGGAACAATAAACACTCCTGCCATTTTGGGTTTTGGAGAAGGAGTCAAATTTGTTGAAGAAAACTTCAAACCAATTCAAGAAAAATTGGAAGATTTGACAACTTATCTGCACTATGAACTATCAAAACTGCCAATTGAAATCTACACCAAAACCGAAAACACAAACGGCGTGTTTGCCTTCAACATTCCAAATGTTGACTCACCGGAAGTGGCAAACTACCTAAACGAAAAATGGTCAATCTGCGTGCGAAGCGGTTTTCACTGTGCTCCACTCAAACACAAAGCGCTCGGCACACTTTCACAAGGTGCGGTGCGTGTGTCAATGTCCTACTTCAACACCTACCAAGAGATTGAACGCCTTGTGCTAGCCATCAAAACTCTTTTAAAACATAAAAGAGTAGAAAAAATCTTATAAAAACAAAAAAGACAGAACATCATTGTTCTGTCTCAACTTGTTAAATTGACATTCATTCTTGTTTCAAATAGATATATCTCTTGCAATGTTCGCAAGTGATAATTCCTTTTTCTTTGAGTCGCGAAATTGCCACTTTTGGAAGTTCCATGCGACATCTGCCACAAAAGTTTCCATTTTCAAGCGGAACAATGACAGGAAAAATGTTATCATTGCGTTTCTTTTTATAATCCGCCATAATCTGTGGGTCAACATCCTTTTCCAAAACTTCCAACTGTTTTTTGATTTTTGCTTTCTCTGGCTCGCTTGCCTTGGTTTGTTCATCAAGTTTTTGCTTGCAAGTGACATATTGTGTTCTGGCTTGGTCATAGAGTTTCTTTGTCTTGTTAAACTCTGCCAAAATGTGATTGATGTTTTCAGCGCTCTTTTGGAGCATTTTTTCAAGCACACTCAAATTTTTTGAAATTGCTTTTTGCAATGTGGACAACTTGTCAAGTTCTTCCACTGTCATGTTTTCAATCTTGCCGGACATCATCTTGTCTGCCTGTGCTTTGTTTGTAGCATACTTCTCTTTCAAATCTTCAATCTGTGCCAAAAGTTTCTCCGCTTCCGTTTCAAGTTCCACGGATTTTGTCTGTGTCTTTTTTGCCAAGGTTGCAAGTTCGTTTGCCTTTTTGCGATAAGGACTGTTTGCAATCTTTTGTTCAACTGCAAAGAGTTCCTGATCCAATTTTTGATATTTCAACAAGTTTTCAATATTCATCTTTATCTCCATTTTTTATTTTGTTATTCACCATCAGTCCACAAAGTCCGCAAGTCTTTTGCTACGGCTGGGATTTTTCAATTTGCGAAGCGCTTTTGCTTCAATCTGTCTTATACGTTCCCTTGTCACATGGAATTCACGGCCGACCTCTTCCAAGGTCTTTTGTCTGCCATCCAAAAGTCCATATCTTTGTCGAATAACCTCTTGTTCTCTTGGTGTCAATGTGTCAATGACGGCCAAAAGTTGTTCTCGAAGCAAAGTCTGTGTCGCACTTTCAATTGGTGATTTTGCGCTTTCATCCACAATGACATCTGCCATTTTTCCATCATCTTCTTCGCCCATTGGGGTTTCCAAAGAAATTGGGTCCTGTGCAGTCTTTTGAATTTCCATAACCTTTGCTACGGACAAATCCATCTCTTTCGCAATCTCTTCAATGGTTGGGTCTCTGCCAAGTTTTTGCATCAAAGTTCTGGAGACCTTGACATATTTGTTGATTGTCTCCACCATATGCACAGGAATGCGAATTGTTCTTGATTGGTCAGCCATGGCACGAGTGATAGCCTGTCTTATCCACCAAGTTGCATAAGTCGAAAACTTAAAGCCCTTGGTGTAATCAAACTTGTCCACCGCTCTCAACAATCCCATATTTCCTTCCTGAATCAAGTCAAGAAACGACATTGAGGTTTTACCAACATACTTTTTTGCCACACTTACAACAAGACGAAGGTTGGATTCACATAAAACAGATTTTGCGTATTGGTCACCCTGCATAACTTTTTTTGCCAAATCCTTCTCCTGTTCTGGTGTCAAGAGAGGGACTTTGCCGATGTCTTTGAGATACATCTTCACAGGATCATCTACACTTGTGGATGCCACCAAATCCGAAAAATTGTCCTTATACAAATCCTCATCGTTGCTGGCGATGATTTTGATGCCCTTTTTCTTTAAATGTCCCAAAAATTTGTCCACATTTTGTGCGTTATCTCCCACTTTCAACATGGAAAATCTCACATCATCCTCATTTATGGAACCTTTTTTTATAGCAAGAGCAAGGAGTCGGTCTTGCATCAATTTGATTCTTGCTCCATCTTGTTTTTTATCTTCTGACATTGAATTCCTCCAAACTTTTATTTTTCAACTGAATTGCAATCTTGCCAAGCATCTTGGCAATTTCCGCTCTTCGTGTCAAATCTTCACAATTTTTATATTCTTCATTGAGTTGACTTTGTTTTTGTCGCAATTTTTGTTCGGCAATTTTCCAAACACATTCTCTAAAATACCGTTCTGCATAACTTTCAAATTCTGTAAAATTGAAATTGACAAGTTCCATCAGCATTTTATCACTGGATGAATCTTCATCATCAAAGATTGCAGATAATGGCAGATTTTGATTTATTATATCCAAATATTTTTCAAAACCTTCCAAAAGTTTCTGATAATCAATTCGCTTGTCCACATAGTCCTTTTTGTGCAAAAGCGATGCCAAAATAAATTTCGCTGCTTTTTCATCGCCATTTTCCACTGTCTGTGGCAGGGTCGGCTCTTGAATTTTAAATTTTGGTCTTTCTTGCTGTTGATTAACATCACGCCTCAATATATCAATCGGAATTTTTGTTAAATCTCTCACTTTTTCAAGATATGGCTCAAAAAGTGTTGGACTTCCAAGTTTTCTTATCTCTGCCAAAATCTCTTTGACAAACTTGTTCTTTTGCTCGGCATTTTCAAGGTCATATTTTGATTTATAATATTCAATCAAATATTCCATATATGGCAATGCATTGTCAATCTCTTCTTTCAATTTTTCCGGTCCCAAATTTTTCAAAATTTCATCTGGGTCCTTTCCTCCTGAAAGCCTTGCTATGCGCAAGTCGACATTTTCATTTCTAAACATCTCAATCGCACGAAGTGTCGCCTTTGTCCCTGCACCATCACCATCAAAGCATAGCACAATCTTGTCACAATACCTTTTAAGTTCTGTCACATGGTCCTGCGTGAGTGCTGTGCCCATGCAAGCCACTGTGGAAACAAACCCGCCTTTGTGCATTGCCACAACATCCATCTGTCCTTCCACCAAAATAATTTTGTCAAGAAGATGTTGTTGTTTAAGTGCCTTCAGAAATTGAATGCCAAACACCACTCTTCCTTTTTGAAAAACAATGGTATCCGCTGTGTTTAAATATTTTGCAAAATCAGTCTTTTCAAGCGCTCTGGCACTGAAACCAATGCACTCATTAAAAGAATTGAAAATTGGAAAAACCAATCTGTTTGCAATCACATCATAAACTCTGCCGTTTTTCTTTGCACAAATACCAGCGGAAAGAAGTTCATTTTCCGAAAATCCTTTGCCTTTCAAGTAATCGACAATCTCTGTCCAGCCTTTTGAATAGCCAATTTTGAATTTTTCAAGTTCTCGCCTCGTCAGTTTTCTAAACTTTATGTAGTCCTGCGCAACCTTTGCATCCTTTCCATAAAGATTTTCTTGATAATGTTTGTAGGCATAATCAAGTGCCGACAAAACGCGTTCTTTAAGTTTTTGAGTTTTCTTTCTCTCATCGGAATTTTTAAGTTCTGGAATTTCCATCCCCGCTCTGTCCGCCAAAATTTTGACTGCATCCATAAAGTCCACATTTTCCATTTTTTCAACAAATTTGATGACATCGCCGGACTCTTTGCAACCAAAACAATGATAAAATCCTTCTTCATTGTTTATCGTAAATGAAGGTGTTTTTTCATTGTGAAATGGACAACAGGCCCAAAAATTTCTGCCTTTCTGTTGCAGTTGAAGATAATTTGAAGCAATGGATACCAAATCATTTTTTCTCTTCAATTCTGCCAGCCATTCTGTTGGAAATCCTCTGTTTTGCAAATCCTAACTCCTTGAAAAACTATCTAAAAAATTGCATCACAATCAATTATACCACAACAGCATTAAAAATTCCTTTATTTTGGCAAAAATAATTATAAAAAAATGACTAAAATCTTTTATAATTGGAAATAATATATTTTTTCATTACCTTTGGCTTGTGAAATTGTTTAAAAAGTTTTTCAAACTAATAAAAAATAGTGAGGAAATTATATTCTCACTATTTTTTGTCAGTTCAAAAAATTACGCCACTGTTTTCAATTTTGTTGACAGAAACTTACATATTTAATGCTTTTTCTTCTTGTTTTTCCAACCCCTTCAAACAAACCAAGTCATGTTTACCAAGAATCCCGTCTGCAACAAGTCTTATACAATGAATATAATACGGCAATTCAAGTTCTTCCATCTTTTTTTCTACATCACTGACAAGTTTCTTGCATTCATCAGGAAAATCTGATAATTTTTTTTCAACTTTATAGTTGCTAGTCTTTTGCTCGTAAAATTTGTAATATTCCAAAGCACTTGCAACATCTTTTGCAACCCCCTTGTCACTTTCATTCATCATTGGAAACATACCAAAAGGGTTTCTCATAAATTCTTGCGCTACAACATTTTTTGCTGCGTGAAGAGCTTTGGCATCGCTGGCTGACCAAATTGGCAAATTTGCACAATCTCTTAATTGTCTCAATAACTTGCTTGGCACAACAGGAAAAACCAAATAATAGTTTAGTTGATATTTTCTCCTATCTTCTTGTGACAAATCAAACAAACCATTAAGAATTTTTGCCCTATGCAAAAAGTCATTAAGCACAACCTTGTCATCTTCTGTCAGAGCATTTTTTCTTCCATCTTTGAGTGCAAGTTTGATGTCTTGCAAATACTTTTCTCCATCATCAACTTTTTTTATTCCGTAATCCTTTCTAAATTTATTCACATCAATAACCATTGTTTTCTCCTTCTATAATTCAAATTAAAGCACTTTTTCTTGCTCTTTATTTTCTCCTAAAATACCGCTTGCTTTTGCATCAAATTTGTAATTTTTGATATCTCCTGGCAACATCAATGGAGAACGGTCACGATACAAGTCTTTTGCCACGGTCAAAATGCAAACTTCATAGTGTGGCAATTCATGTTTGTTTATATAACCATCTACATTATTAACAAAATTTTGGTAATTTTCTTCGTTTGTGTAATCTTTTACTTTCCCATCTGGGAAAACGGTTTTTGTCCTGTATGAGTGCAGGACTTTGTAAGAGTCGCAATCAATACCGGTGTTTATGCCACCTGCTCTTCCAAAAATATTGTTTGGGAAATTTCTTCTTATTTCACTCTTCACCATGCCAACTCGCTCGTTTTGTTTTTCTGACAAAAAACCACTTTTTTGAAAACTTGAAATCAGTTCCAGCACAGTTGTTGGGTGGATAGGCATTGACACAAAATAATTTGTTGGGAAACTACCTATGAAGTCATCCTGAATTGATAGTCCATTATCCACTTTCAAAAGATTTTGATAAAATTTATTCAAAATATTGATGTCTTTTTCATTTGCCATGCCATCTTTAAATTTAATTATACTGTTTTTGACAAGCATGTAATATTCGCCATTTTTACCTTCTTTGGTTGTCTTCTTTTTAACTTCTTCTTTTTCTTTCATAAAGAACCTTTCGGCACACCCTCTGGCTTTTTGCACAACCGGCAATTTTTTTGTTTCTTCATTCATGTGCAATTCCATGTTGTAAAGACAATTGCCAATCGTGTTCCAAAAAGTTTCGTACTCTTCCAGCGAAGCATTTTTCTTAACATAATCTTGCCAACTCGCAATATACCTGTTTACAACTGTGGGATATTCAATCGCCAAAAATGGTTGATTTTCTGGTTTGATCTCAACCTGTGTACGTACATTTTTTCTTTTCAAAAATCTTTGGTCCTTTGCAAATGCCGTGTAGTTTTCTTCCTTCAAATGCTCCAACACGCTCTTTTTAACTGATGGAATACCTTGATATCTATAATTCAAAATGTCAGCATACACAAAATCACCATAAATATCTTCTGCCTTCTTTGCAAGAATTTCGCCAATAGTTGCACAAACTCCTTGAAAGTTTTTGTCCTCCACCTTTTTGTCTGAAACATATTCATTCAAAAATTTGTCAATCAACTCTATTGGTTTGCTTATTTTTAAATCTATAACCGAAACATATGGCAAAACTTCATTTTCATCCTTCAACATATAAGATTTCAAAATCGCTCTTGCAAATTCACGAACATCATCATAGTCGCCCTTCATAAATCTAAAATAAAAATCTTGAAAAATTTTATTTTTAGGTTCTTTTAAATCAAATATTTTCCCATTGTATCGAACCACCCAGTCTTTAAAAAGATTATAATTACTCTCCCCATAATATTCCATGTTTGTCTCTTCATCCTCCATAAACAATCATATTATAACAAAACAATCATATTATAACATCAATCAACATTCAAGTCAACACCACAAATCGTGATTTTTCACTTACAAAAACACATCATCCATACAGTCACTCATTAATTTCATTATTAACTTTACATAAAAAAGGACAGCCAAATTGTCTGTCCTTTTATTTTTAATAAACATCCTTTTCTTCCACTTTTTGTTTGTCTTCAATTTCAACAACAAGTGCTTCGGTTGTGAGCAAGGTTGCAGAAACGGATGCAGCATTCTGAAGTGCCGAACGTGTCACCTTTGTTGGATCCAAAATACCTTTCTTTATCATGTCTACATATTCATTGTTAAGTGCATCAAAACCAAAAGCAGGTTTTGAAAGATTTTCATAGATTTTGTTAACAACAACACCACCATCAATTCCAGCATTGCTTGCAATCTGTCTGATAGGTTCCTCTAGTGCACGCAAAACAATGCTTGCTCCCGTCTTTTCATCTCCAGAAAGGCTGTCAACAAGTTTTTTAACCGCAGGAGTGGTTTTCAAAAGTGCCACACCACCGCCAGGAACAATCCCTTCTTCAGTGGCAGCCTTTGTAGCAGAAAGGGCATCTTCAATGCGAAGTTTCTTTTCTTTCATTTCCACTTCTGTGGCAGCGCCAACTTTAACCACAGCCACACCACCGGCAAGTTTTGCAAGGCGCTCCTGCAACTTTTCTTTTTCATAATCATTTGTCACAAGACTCATTTGGTCTCTGATTTGCTTTACTCTTGCTTTGATTTTTGCGCTGTCGCCAGCACCCTCGACAATAGTGGTGCTGTCTTTGTCCACCTTGACAGTCTTTGCTCTTCCAAGATTTTCAAGTGTAATTGATGAAAAATCCATACCAAGGTCGGCAGAAACAAAAATTCCACCTGTCAAAATGGCAATATCTTCAAGCATAGCCTTTCTCTTATCCCCATAACTTGGCGCTTTGACAGCAACCACATTAAGTGAGCCACGCAGTTTGTTTAAAATGAGAGCAGTAAGTGCTTCGCCTTCAACATCATCAGCAATGATAAGAAGTTTTCCTCCTACCTTTACAAGTTGTTCCAAAAGTGGCAAAATCTCATTGAGATTGGAAATCTTCTTGTCAGTGATAAGAATATATGGATTGTCCATTTCAGCAGTCATTTTTTCAGTGTTTGTGCTCATGTAAGGCGACAGGTATCCTCTGTCAAACTGCATCCCTTCAACAACAGAAAGTTCAGTGTTCATGGTCTGTGATTCTTCCACAGTGATGACACCATCATTGCCAACTTTTTCCATTGCTTCGGCGATGAGTTTTCCGACTTCTTCATCTTCTGCCGAAATACTTGCTACCTGCTCAATATCCTTTGAACTCGAAACAGGTTTTGAAAGTTTTTTAAGTTCTTCAACCGCAACATCCACCGCCTTGAAAATTCCTTTTTTCAAAATGATAGGATTTGCTCCAGCAGTAAAGTTTTTGAGACCTTCACGAATGATTGCCTGTGCCAAAACACACGCGGTTGTTGTTCCATCTCCTGCCACATCATTTGTCTTGACCGAAACCTCACGAATAAGTTCCGCACCCAAATTTTCAAATGGGTCAGCAAGTTCAATTTCCTTTGCTATTGTCACACCATCATTTGTTATGAGTGGAAGAGCATATTTTTTGCCCAAAACCACATTTCTACCTTTTGGTCCAAGCGTAATCTTGACAGTGTCTGCCAATTTGTTTACGCCCGCTTCCAAACTTTTACGAGCCTGTTCGCCCTGCAAAATCATCTTTGCCATAAAAATCCTCCTTACTTTTCAAGAATAGCCAAAATGTCAGTTTGCTTAATAACAATATATTTTTTACCTTCAAAACTGCATTCTGTGCCACTATATTTTGTGTAAAGCACTTCTTGTCCGACTTTAACTTGCATTTTCACTTCTTTGCCATCCACAAGCCCACCCTCGCCAACAGCAACAACCGTGGCAATTTGAGACTTCTCTTGCGAAGCGGTCGGCAAAATAATTCCGCTTTGCGTTTCTTTTTCAGCCTCCTTTGGAAGAAGCACTACTCTGTCAAAAATAGGTTTCAATTTCATAAAATCTTCTCTCCTTTCAACATTTAATATTATAGATTTTTGCCAAAAAAAAGTAAAGTTTTTGTGTCAAATAATCTCGAAAAACAATGTCGAAATCTCTCAAAAAATTTAAAAAATGTGCATCACAACGAATGCACATCAAGTTTATTGGATGTTGAGATTTGATATCACATCATTCTTTTTGAGATATCTTATCAAATACAGCACTCCGACTGGCAAATCAAACACCAAAGTCAAAGCAATCAAAGTCCAGTGTTTTGCTTTGTTTTCAACATCCAAATCTTCTTCAACATAGCGTTTTATGTAATGAGCAAAAACCAAACCCAAAATCATGTAGACAAGTCCAATCAAACAGCAAAGTCCTGCCAAAGATTTTGCCCCACCAATCAAACTTGCTACACCCAAAACAATAAGTCCACCAAACAAAATTGCAGTCACATTGGAAACAACATACATTGTCAGACCCAATGGATTTTTGCTTGAGGTCTGCTTTTCAATTTTTTGTGCAGGTTCATCATCTTTGTGTATTTTTCTTCGTGCAAGTCTGACAATTTCAAATCCGCCATAAACAAGACTTGCAAAAGCCACCATAACAAGCATTATCACCGGCAAATGCCATGGGAATGGCAATCCCAAATCCACCAAATCAAGTCCTAGAGAATAAGCAAAATTGTTTCCAGAAATGAGAGATGCGGTCATTGCCACACTGCCGATATAAACATATCCGGCACAAACTTTCCAAATGTTTTTGATTTCCACCTTAAAATCTTTGATTTTCACAAGATAAATTGGAACAAATATCAAAAGTGAGTGTGTGACAACTGTCTGGATGTTGATAAAGTGGAAAAATGGATAATTTGCTGTCAGGCAGTCTGGATAGCAGAAAGTCAAAATTCCACCGATCATGGCACAGCCAAACAGGATGTTATATAAAAATTGCAAAAAGGCGTTTTCTTTTTTCACAAATGCACTCAAAAGCAATGTCACAATTGTGGTCCATGTCATAATGGCACACATCTGAAAGGAAAATCCCCACCACCAATTGTAAGTGTCAGCAGTTCCGCCGTTGTGAACGTGCAAAAGATACTCATATACAAACCTTCCTATTTCCAAAACTAACAAAACAACTGCCAAAGCAATTTTTGTTATCTTTTTGCCCTTTTCACTCTTTGCGCTGAAAAGGAAACAGCATACAACAACAAACAAGGACACAAAGCAAATGAGAAAAAGGTGGTTTAAATTGAAAAACCAATCAATGCTTCCTGACAAAGTGTTATCAAAACCGAAAAAATAAGAATTAAAAAATGAATTATCCATAAATTCCTCTCAAAAAAAATTGGAGCGGACGATGGGAGTCGGACCCACCTCTCAAGCTTGGGAAGCTCGCATACTACCGATGTACTACGCCCGCAAAAACGACATAAAGTCGTGTTTTTGAAAGAAATTATTCCTGCATATTTGGAGGGGTGACAATTGGTCCAAGAATGGTGTTGACAGTGATGTTTGTGATGACACTTGAAACATAAGCCATCAAAATTCTCACTGGTTGACTGTTTTTGATATATTCCTTTGGGTCAGCTAGTTTCATAAATTCAATAGAGTCAATAGGGATGTCAATGCTCATAACAACAGACAATTTCATCAAATTTGCCGGACTTATCAAGAGTTTTCTTTCCATTGTCACCTTGACAATCTCTTCGGAAACTTTTCTGACATCAAGTGTGTCTTCCGGTTTTATGTTTATCATAGTATTTCCCGTAGGGATTTGATCCTTTTCATAAATAACTTTTTCCAAAATAGGTTTTACCAAATGTGGCTTAATAGCAGTTTCGCGTTCCATAAATCTCTCCTATAAACACAAAGATTTTAACATAAACACTCAAAAAACACAATTGTTTTATACTGATTTTCAAAAATTGGCAAACATCAAACAGAATTTACTGAAAAAAGCAAATTTTTGATTGTTTTTTTATCTTGTTATGCTACAATAAAGGCATGAAAATGCAAAAATGCGACATTTGCTCAAGGCGTTGCAACATAAACCGAAAAGCCGTAAATGGATTTTGCAATGAATCGAACACCTTGCGCATTGCAAAAATAATCAAAAATTTTCAGTGGGAAGAGCCATGCATCACCGGCTCAAAAGGCACCCTTGCCATCTTTTTTTCTGGTTGCAACTTGCGCTGTGACTATTGTCAAAACTATGAAATCTCACGCGGTGGAACGGGAAAAGAATATAACATTAAAGAATTTTGCAAATTGATAGAAGAGAATCAAGATTCTCACTCTTCCATTGACCTTGTCACGCCGACACATTTTTCAACAGCCCTTATACAAGCATTTGCAAAGATAGACAAAAAAATTCCTGTCGTTTGGAACACCAGCGGTTATGAAACTGTGCAAAACATTCAAAAGGTCAGCAAGTTTGTCGATGTATATTTGACTGATTTTAAGTATGCCGATGATAGTCTCGGGCAAAAATTTTCCATGTGCAAAGATTATTTTTCAGTCTGCAAAAATGCCATAACTCAAATGTGCAAAGACAAACCGGACATTATGGAAGGTGATTTTATGAAACAAGGTGTGGTGATCAGACATCTTGTTTTGCCGGGTTATATTCAAAACACTTTCAAAGTGTTAGACACCATCAAACAACTCTATCCCAATCGCAAAATCAGTTTGATGAGTCAGTTTACACCAAATGGGCACTCCTTACTCGACAGAAAGTTGAAACCTATTGAATATAAGTCCGCCCTTTTACACCTTGAAAAACTCGGCATAACAGATGGCTACACACAAGATTTTGACAGTGCAAATGACTGCTATGTTCCCGATTTTACACAAAAACCAAATTAAAACACCAAAATTGTTTGACATAATTTGACAAAAAATTTATCATATTATTAGAAAAAAGGAGAAGTTATGTTCCAAACAAAAAGTTCCAAGCGTTTCGCTTTTATCGGTGTTTTGTTCTGTGCTTTTGCCATTGTGTTTGCACTTTTATATTATTTCAATGTCATCAGCAACCTAGACTTATATTTGTCTGTCACCTATGTTTCCTACTTTGTCGGACTTGCTCTGATGTATAATGGTGCTTACGCCAGAGAGCACGGTTTCAAACCTTCCACAATCACAAACTTTGTGTTTGGAGCAATCTTTATGATTGCATCCATTATCCTTCTTGTCTACGGACTTGCTTCAGGATTGATTGTGATGTTTTAATTTCATTTCATGATATGCAAACTTATAGTTATTTTCAAAACCAGCATAGATTTCAATTATTCAAAACTATTTACAAATTTTCTTAATTGATTTCAAACAAAAAAGATAGTGTCAAAATTTGGCACTATCTTTTTCTAATTCAAAAACACAATTTGTTTTCAATTACTGATTGAGTTTTTTGATTTCAGCAAGCAAATTTTCAAGTTTGGTGTTAAGTTCGGCAATCTTGCTCTCAGGTTCATGCTTTTTTATCACATCCTGAGCCTCTGCTTGAAGTTCATCAATCTCTTTCAAAAGTTCTTCTCTCTTTGATTGCTTGTCATCAACATTTGCGGAATTCATTTCATTCATTGCTTCTTCAAGTTCATCATTGAGTGATTTTCTCATAGCCTGAAGTTTTGCTTCTTCTTCTGAAAGTCTTCTGTTGATTTCCAAGATAGAACTTATCTGTTTCTTAGGCCTGCCACGTCCTCTCTTGACCGCCGGGGTATCTTCCGCAGTCGGTTTAACTATCTTCTTTGGTCTGCCTGCTTTCTTCTTTGGAGTCACTGTCACTGTTGCAGTTGTCTTTCTTGGACGACCAGGTTTTTTCTTCTCTGTCGTTTGTTTGCTTTCATCGACAACCTTTTTTGGTCTTCCTCTTTTCTTCTTTTCAGCAGGAACATTTTGAACAATTTTTCTTGGTCTGCCCGCTTTCTTCTTTGGCGTTGTTTCGGTCTCTTCTACCTTTTCTTCGACAGGTTGTTTAGCAGGTTTAGCCTTTGTTGGCTCAACTTCGTTTTCTGTCAAAGCAAATGTCTCAAGTTCGGCATTTTCTGTTTGAACTTCTTCTTGCTTTTCTTCTTTTTTGTCATCTTCTTTAGGTTTTTCTCTTCCTTCAAGAACATCAGATTTTTCAGTGTTGTTGACAATTTCAATGTCTCCATTCTTGTCAATATCTTTTACCACATTTTCAGCAACCGAATAAACATCGCCCTTTTGTGAAACATCTGTCATGAAATCGAATGTGTCAAAATCATCAAAATCAACAATTTTCTTTTCTTCCTTTGTTTCCTGTTTTGTCTCTGCAGCAGAAATCAATTTGCCATCCTGCGAGTAAACATTGCCATCTTCATCATGGAAGTTTCCATCTTTGTCATAATATGTTCCATTTGGATAGACATAATTTCCGTTTTCATCATATTTACCCTCGACCGCTGCGCCTGTGTTTGAGGAATCATCCGTGTTGTTTGTGCTTGCATTGTCACTTGCGCTTGCATCATACTGTCCCTGTGGAATGTTTTTAAGTTTGATTTCAAGTTCAGTTATATATTGCTTGTCCTGTTCATTTTCATTCTTCAAAGCGGTCAATTTGTCATCGAAAACCTTTGCAACAACCTTTTCTGCACTGTGGCAGAATTTGTCAAAGAATGTTTGATATTCTCCAAGCATGGCATTTTCAACATCTTTCTTATATTGTGCAAGTTCATCGTTGAGTTTTTTGATTTCCTCTTCGCCTTCGTTCTTTTCAAGAAGATATTTGGCTCTCTGTTGTTCAAATTCTGCTTCAAGTTGTTCTTGCTTTGCAATTTCTTGTGTCTGTTGTTTTCTGTAATAGTTGCTTTCAATTCTGTTTGTGGTTTCTTCCTGCATTTGACGGAGTCTGTTGACATTTTCTTTTGATGTCTGCGCTTTAGTCTGATAATCCTTCTGCACATTGTCAAAGTTTTTCTTTCTTGAGTCAAGTTCGGCTTCAATCTGCGAAATCTGCACCAAAACCTTTTCTTTCTTTTTGAGATAGAGTTCGCTTTCTTTCATTGCTCTGTCAAGCACAAGTGAACCATCAACTCCTGTGGATGAAAAGTCATAGATTTCATAGTCAATCTGTTGTTCTTTTGCCTTATTGAATTCTTCCTTTTCTTTTCTTGCTTTATAATCCAAAAATTCACGCAAAACAGGTTGTCCTTTTTCGATTTCTTCTGGCGTAAACAAGATTTGATAGTCGATATAACTTGGAAGGTCGATGCAGGCATTGTCCATAAATCTGCCAAAGAGAGAAACGTTTTGATATAGTGAATTTAAAATAGAATTTTTTCTCGCTCTTAAATATACTACAAAAATAATTCCAATTATTGCCACCAAAATTGGAACAAGCAAGGCAATGACAACTGCCTCACCTGTCAAATAGTTTTCAAGTGCCGACACAATCAGTGAAAACATTGCCGCAATAAGAGCCCAAACAGTTGTGAAAATGGTCAAGTTTTTGATGTTTGAATTGTAAGAACTTGTCTTCAAAGGCTTCTCAACCAAATTTTCTGTGGAAAGATAAGAAGATGGAGTCCCTTCTCTGAAAAGTATGTATTGTTGCCAATAATAACAAAGTCTTTTTGGTGCTTTGGTTTTGAAGAGAATGTTCAATTCTTTGATATTCTCTTCGTTTACAACTTTCTTCTCAAACAACCAATAATTCAATTTGTCAAGCGCTCTGTTTAAAGATGCCTCATAAGAGAACGCTGACTTAATCAAGAAAAATACCACCAGCACGACTTCGACTGCGAGTGCGATGATAAAAATCACATCCAACCCAATCAATGTGGAGAATGAACTTAAAAAATTTATAATGCTATCGACTATAACGCCAAGTGTTGAAAACATCATGGACCTCCTTATACGCATTTAGTATATCACAAGAAAAAAATAAATACTAATATTTTTTAATATTTTCTAAAATATTTTTTAATAATTTTTTATTTATTTTTTCAATAGTAAAAACAAAAGGAAGAAAAACTATCAAAAAACAATTTTTCTCCCTTAAAATAACGGCAATCAAAAATGGAAAATCTTTGTCAATATTGGAAATAAATTTTATTAAATATTCACTTTTATCAAATTATTATTTTTCAATGAAAGCAAATAAACTTGATGTATTTTCATTTTAAAAACATTTTCCAGTGCTTTTTTATACAATTTTAATTGATTTTTATATTTCTCAATCAAATATTTTTCATTTGTGGAATTGGAATATTTGTAATCTATCAAAATTATTTCATCTTCCCTTTGTGCAAACAGGTCAACAATTCCCTGCACCAAAATCTCGTCCTGCAAATTTTCGCCATCAATCAAATGGCAAATTTTGTCCTTCATGACAAACTCTTTCTCTTTAAATACGATTGCATCTTTCAGCACATTTTTCAAAAGTAAAATGTTTTTAAGCAAAATTTCTTTGTCAAGAAGCGGACTTATCTCTTCAAAGATTGTCGCATTGCTTGCCATCTCTCTCTCGAGATCTTGCATGTTTTCAATCTTCTCAAAACCCAAAGTTTTCAACGCCAAGTGATAGGCATTTCCTGTTTCCACAGATGCTGAACCAAACGAGAAGTTTTCATTTGAATATTTTTCCATCTTGTTTTCTGCATCCCTGCTGTTTAAACTTGTCACCGTTTCTTTTAATTTAAAATTCATTTTTTCATCAATATCATAATGAAAATCCAGATATTTTTCAATTTTTTCTGCAATTTCCGGCAAAATTTCTGCATTTTTAAAATCTTGAACAATCTTTTGGTCAATGTTTTCAATACCATCAATTGCCGTAATCTGCATTGTTTCGCTTTCAAAACTGCCATCTTTCAAAAACTGTTCTTTGACACTTCTCAATGCAAAAAACACAAGTTCAAAATAACTGTCACAATCTTCCAGAGAAATCTTTTCAAAAATGGAATCTTTGAATTTTCCAAACATATAAATACGATTTTTAGCACGAGTGACAGCGACATAAAAAATCATTAACTCTTCCACAAAATCTTTTTGTGCTTCAAATTCTTTTATCGCCTGCATTTTTGCGGTAATTATCTCATTGTTGTTCTCTCTGTCATAAAACTTGACTGCCAAACCAAAATTTTCGTTTATCTCAACATCCACTTTTGGCTGTGCTTTTGACAAACTTTGGTCACATCCTATCAAAAAAACAATTGGATATTCCAACCCCTTGCTGTTGTGAATGGTGGTCAAAAGAACTGCATCTTCAATGCTTGCTCCCTCTGCACTGACAGTTATATCCACACTTTCAAAAAAGTTTACAAGCCCTGCAAGGTCAAACTCAAAACCACTTGCCGAAATTTGACTTAAAAACTTATCAACAAACATATTTATCTTGTTGTGTTCCGGTTTTTGATTTAGATAAGCACGATACTCTGTTTTGTTAAACAAATTCAAAAATGCCCTTCTTGCACCAAAAACCACACAGTCAAAGCGAAATTCTCTCAAATTTTGATTAAATTTTGCAAAAAATCCATTTTTGTCATCAGACACAATCTCGCAAAGAGATTCATCTCTTGCATCTTTTTCTTTTAAAATTTTTTGCAAAGTCAAATCACAAAGTCCCGACATCAACACGCTCGCCATTGCAACATCATCATCTTGATTGAGCGCAATTTTGAGATAGGACAACAGCATTTGAACCTCTGGTTCATCCAAAAGCAAATTGCGCGAATTTGAGACAACCGGCACTCCATTTTTTTGCAGAAACTCCTCAAGTCCACCAAAAAGAGCATCTCTTTTCCTTGACAGAATAGCGATATCACTAAAACGGCATTTTCTCAATTTGCCATTGTCACTTATCTGCGATGACATAACTTCATTTATTCGGCGCAAGACATCTTCAAACTGCAAAAGATTTTGATTGTCAACAAAAAGTTCATCATTTTTGACACTATAAACATCCGCAAGCGCCAATTTTTCTTCTTCCTTTTCTGCCAACAAATCAAGAAACACCGATTTTTCTTTGTCATCAACAAATTCCGCCTTGCCTTGAAGCATGGAACTGTTTGCATAATCTACGCCACAACTTTCTTCTGTCATGCACACTTTGAAGATGTCATTGACAAAGTCTAAAACCTTTTGACTGCTTCTAAAATTTGACTGCAAAAAGTTGACAGATGAATTTTTATCCTGCTGAAAATCATGCATATCTTTCAGGAAAATCTCCGAACTTGCCAAACGAAAACCATAAATCCCCTGTTTGACATCTCCAACTGCCACAAAATTGCAATTTTTCGCAATGTTTTTGACAATTCTCTCTTGCACCTTGTTTGTGTCCTGATATTCATCCACAAAGACATATTTCAGTCCCGCAAACAAATTTTCTTGAACAGACAACTTTTTCATATATTTTTCAAGGTCATAAAAATCCAAATAGTTTTCTGTTTTTTTTATATCATTTTCTTCATTTTCATACATTTGGAAAAGATTTATCAAAATTTTCTCCAAATGTCCGGTTTTTTGATAGTCGGCAAGCATTTTTTCATCCAAATTAAGTTGGATAATGCTGGCAATTTGTTTGTTTATCTCCTTTTTAAGCACATTCAAAATATCCACAACCTCATCGCCAACAACCTTTCGAAGTGGAAGTTTTGGAAAGGCACATTCTCTGCACGCGCTTATCATTTCAAAAATATCCTGACTATTTAGCACATTTTTAAGTTGTTCAAACAGAGAATCATAAAATTCATCAACATGCAAATCTCTCACTTTTTTCAACAATTCCTGCAAATGTTTTTGTGCATTTTCAAACAAAAATTTTGTAGCCTTGTCAAAAAACTTGTCACTGCTATTCAGATTTTCTTGCAAAAAACTTTCTTTGTCCGCAATAGCATTCACCAAAGACTCAATCTCAAACATTATTTCTTTGATTTTGTTTTTGTCATTTTTATATGAAGAAATGAGTTCAAAATAATCTTTTGGACACTTTTCATTGAACTTTTCAAAAGCGTTTTCAAAGGCATTCTGTCTTATTCTTTGAGCAACATTTTCATCGGCAATTTCAAAATTTTCATTTATCCCCAGCAAGTTGGCATATTTTTTCAAATTTTTCTCACAAAATGAATGTATTGTTGAAATGTTGGCCACGGAAAGTGAATCAATTTGTTCAATCACAAAAGGGTCACTTCCCATCTCTTTCAACCTTTTGAGCAATCTTTCCTTCATTTCGGTTGCTGCCGCTTTTGTAAAGGTCAAAATGAGCAAGTCTTTGACAGGAATTTTGTCTTCACAAATAAGTTTTGTGACATATTTTATCATGATATAAGTCTTGCCACTGCCCGCAGATGCACTGACCAACATGTTTTTTTTGTCGTTTTTCAAAACTCTTTCCTGCTCTTCAATTTTCATGTTTTCTTCCTTTAAAATTATCATCCTTCACACTTTGCAAAACTCTGTAGCCATCACTGTCTCTGTGTCTGCAAATGGCATGGAATGGACAAGAATCACACTCATCTTTGATTGGCTTCGCCTGAAAATAGCCACTTCTGATTTCATCAACGGCACCCTGTGAAACTTCCGTAGCATAATCTAAATATATCTCAAATTCATCAACAGCATTTCCGTTTTTGAATTCAAACTCTCCATTTTTGACATTTTTCTTTCTGGACATCCCAACAAGGTCACTTCGCACACCTTCCTGCCAAAGTCTGCCATCTGTCATCCCCACAACATGATTGTCTTTGAGTGTCATGCCATTGAAAAGCGTGATATTTTGATTTCGTTTTGAATATTTTGTTTGACAGTTGAAATAATAAACACCACCGCAATCCAGCCCAAGTTTTTTGCCTATACACTTTGCATACAAGAAAAGTTGCAATTTTCTGCCATAATACAAATCTTTTTTAATTCCTTCAGTTCTGCCAGTCTTGTAATCAATAATTCTAAAATAATTTTCTGCTTTGTCCACTCTGTCAACAAAACCTTTCAAATTCTCATTTTTGAAAATCTTTTGAAAGACCTTTTCTTCCAACATAATTGGTCTAAAACTGCTTTGTTTTTGCTCATAGATAGCATTTTTTAAGATTATTTTGCTCTCATCATGTAAAAATTTCAAAAAATATCTTCTGTTTAAAATTTTTTCATCATACACCTTTTCGGCAAGTTTTTTGACATTTTCTTTCAAAAACTTTTCCAAGTCTTCACCTGTCACTTTTGAGATGTCCATATGAAAAGTTGTAAGAAAGGTTCGCAAAAGGTCATGTTCAAAAATTCCAAAAAGTCGCCTGTTTGGTTCAATATTTTCTTTTGGTTTGATTTTAAGTCCATAAGTGACAAATCTTTTATATGGGCAGTGAAAATAAGTCTCCAACTCCGATGCCGAAAATGTTTGCTTGTCAAATGCTGGACTTTTGGTGGTCAATCCATCCAATTTTTCTTGGTCGGTTTGAATTTTTTTGTCCATAACATGATTTATCGTTCCAACCCACTTTTTTGGCAATTTATCTTCACTTTCAAGTTTTGTTGCCACATTTGACAAGTTTTGTTTGTTTCCAACTAAAAACAAAAACCTGTTAAGTGCATCTTCCTCTGTCAAAATGCCAACATCAAAATCTTCAAGTGATGAAGTGTGGATGACATTTTCGCCAAATATGCTCAACAAATCATTCACAAACCCTGATTTTTGTGTCATTTGTCCACCATCTGAAAGTGGAGTGCTGACAATAAGTTTTCTTTTTGCGTGTTGCAAAAGTTCAAAAAGCTTCAGTCTACTTCTGCGATTTAACACCTTGATTTCAGGTTCGAGTGCAAAGTCCAAACGCAGTTTTTTGATGTCATCATCATCAATAATGCCAATATCGTTTTGAGTTTTTGGCAAATTGTTGGCAGTTGCTCCCAGCACAAACAAAACCTTTACATCTTCAAAATAACTGTCTGTGGCATCTCCAACATACACCGCATCAACATAAGATGGCACAGTCTCAACTTTGACACTTTTAAGAGCGAGATTAAAAAGATTTTCAAAATCGCCAAGTTCAAATTTTTCTTCTCCCCCGAGTTCTTTCAGTTTTTCAATAACACTTAAAATCAATTCTCGCGCCTGTGCGTTTTCACTTTCTTTTTTGAAATATCCGCTTTCCTGCAAATCTTGCAAAAGTTTTGCATATGAATTTTCGATTATTTGCAAAAATCCCAGCAAAATATTCAAAAAATCGTTGAGCGTGATGCATTTTTTTAAATTTTCTATATTTTTTATGACATTTTCAAACTGTGAAAATCTAGTCAAAAATTCTTTTTCATCGCTCACATTAAAATAATCAATTTGGGTCAAAACATCTTCTCTGTTTTGCACATCAAAAAGTGGACAAGAAGCCAAAAATTGCGCACTTTCTTTTTGAAAATTCAGTTTGGCTATTTCCAAAATTTTCAACAAAAATCTGCCCAAAATAGTCTGTGACAAATCGACAGCATCATCACTGTATGACACAATTTCAAACTCTCCGAGTGTGGTTTTTAGGTCATCAAAATATGATTTATCCGGCACAGCAATGCCAAAATCTTTAAACTTCCAGCCGTTTGTGACAGCATTTTTTATGTATTTTGCAACATACTCCATCTCTTCATTGCGGTTTTTTGCCACAATATTGACAAAAAAGTCACTCGGGCATGGTTGAATGTCAAAAGAAAACAAATTTTTCACAATTGCTAAACTGTTTCCATTGATTTTTGTTGGGAAATTTTCCACTTCCACGCTTATGCCATATTCCTTGGCATATTGTGTGGTTTTTCGCAAAATGTCATCTTCATAGATAAATGCATTGCCAACAGAAATAGGTCTTGCAAACCCAATATAAATCTCTTTGACAAATCCAGCGATTTTGCAAATAAAAGAGTTTATTTCCATTGAAAAACTGTCAAAATTGACAAAGAATAATTTTATTTTTGACAAATCAAGATTTTTCTGTGCATTTCCCACAAAAAATTCCAAAAGCCCTGACAGGTCGAGTTTGTCTTCAAGAAGTGAATTGTAAGTTTGATAAATTAACTTCAAATCACGCATTTTTCTGTCAAGCAAATCATCCCCGACATCTCTGATTTGTCCTGGACTTATTTTACAAGATTTGAATTGTTTGACAATTTGCAAAATTTTAAGACAAAAATCCATTCCGCACTTGCCAAAATAGACAAACTTGTCCTGACACAATTTGACTGCCTTGAATATGTTGAAACTTTCTTCAAGACCGCTTATGCGCTTGTAGCCTATGTTTTGGTTTCGCAAAATTTTGCTGGCAAGTCTTGAAATGCCAACGACTTCAATGTTGAATGTTGCCTTGATATTTAGCACATCAAAAATCAAACTTTCCGCCTGCATAGAAAAACTATCTGGCACGACAACCAAATTCTCTGTTTCCAAATCCATCGGATTTATCTGTGCAATGGTGTTTTTTGCCGCCTCAAAAGCGGTTGCTCCTGTGACAAGTTTGATTTTCATGGAAAAATTTTACCACAAAAGCCTTAATAAATCAAACATTTTTGGTTTTTATGTTTTCTCTCTGCGTTTCAAATCTCTTTTTGACAATATGATTTTTAAGCCTTGCTTGTTTACTTGCTGAAAAGAGTTCAATCTGTCCAACAAGTTTTTGATTTTCAGTTTTGAGTTGTTCAAAATCGGCACGAAGTTCTGCAATCTGTTTGTCCTTTCTTTGCAAGTCAACAAATGCCTTTTTCAACAAAAAGTTGGATGACTGCTTCTCAAGTTTACTCCTTTCAACAAAATCTTCAATAGCGTTTTTCTTTATCAATCTGACAAGTCCCATAAGCAAACTGTTTATGTCGCTTTCGGTCAGCACCTTTCTTTTTCGAAACGGAATGATTTTGCCATTCGCATTCAACTTTCTCTTCATGTTTTGATATTTGTTTTGAAGTCTTGTCATCTCTGTCAAATTTCCACCGCTTAACTTCATACACGCCGACCTAACCGACAGGCCTTGTCTGGTCATGTTGTCAACATCTTCAAACAACTTCTCTTCCGCTTCTTTGTCAAAACCTGAAAAGTGACTTTTGCTGTGTTTTTGAATGTCAATACCAAGAGTTTTGCTTCTTTTGGCATCCTGTAAAAGATTGTCCACTTCGTGATAATAATAATTTCTCACACTGTTTGGCTGGCGATGAAACTTTTTTGCATGGTTTACAAAGGCATTTTTTAATGCCTTATTTTGCCTTTTGCAATCTTCTACTTCAGCAAAAAGCGATTTAACTTCCTGGTCGTTCCAATTTGAAAACTTCATATTTGTCTCTCCTGAAAAAATTTATTGCCACAAAAAATGAATTTAAACAATAAATTTAAAAAGCACATTAAATCCTCAAAATCAGCATATCATGAAGCGGAAAATCATAAATTAAAGCATGGAAAAATATCTCATAAAAACGACATATCCTTGCCTTGTCAAAACACAAAATGCATTGACAGAACTGGATTGCAATGACAATCTTGAAGTTGAAGATGAAACATTTTTGTTTGTCTATCCTGCCGACAACAGTCAAATTCCGTTTTACATCAATCTTTCCAGTCCACAAGAAAGTGAACGCCTTTCAATCATAAAAAAGGATGACAAAACTCTTCTTCTTTTGGAAGATGCAAGCAAATTGGAAGTGAAGCACATGGAAAGTTTAAACTTTTCGGGAACAATCTGCAACATCTCAATCTCATCTCACGCTTTGTCTTTTGAAGCCAATGGCAAAAATGTGACATACAAATGTCAGCATCCCTGCAAAAACTTCAAAGTTTTCAAAGAAAAAAATTTCGCCTGTGTGCAATTTGAACATGACCTTTATGCTTTTTCAACAAAGAACAACAAACTTGTGCATTTTGGTGGCGACCATATAACCTGCAAAAAGGACACAGTGACCGTTCAAAAAAGATTTCACGACAGTGACAATCGTGAAAAGGTTTCAAAATATAAATTTGAAGATGACATTGTTTTGGAAGAAGAACATTTCTCTTGTGACAGCCACAAGCCTTTAGGGCAACTTGTGCCCTTCAAATTACTTGAAGGTGTCAAAGCAAAAGACTTTGAGGGATCATTAAACTTTTTGTCGGACAATCTACAAAAACAAATTGGTTCCGCACAACTTCAAGAATTTTTTGGTCATATAACTTCATTTTTGCCAATCACTCCGACAGAATTTATCACCATAACACCAACAACAAAAAGTTATGCCACATTTGTTTTGAAAGATGACAAAATTGATGACATCTTGATTGATGAACTTTGACAGCTCAACATCCTAAATTTTGTTATTATGTAAATTGATTATAACCGCCACAACAAAAAACTCATCAAGACAAGATGCCGATGAGTCTTAAATTTCTGTCAAACCTACTCTCAAAATTTTTAACTAAAATCTTCAAAAGCACAAGTTCACTATTTTCAGCAAGTTTCAAGGTGTTGAGTCTGTCAAAATCGGTGTTGCTTAAAAACTTTAAAGCCAAAAATGCTGTTTTTGGAATTTCTTCGCTGACAAAACCGCGACACGCCATACACTCAATTTCGCCAGTGGCATAGTCGATAAACACCCTTTCAAAATTCTCACTTCCGCACACCGAGCACTTGTCAGAATAAAGCGGAAAACCATTGAGTTTGAAAAGTTCTATCAAAAACTTGTCCAAAACATAGAGATGTTTGTTGTTGTCAAAACAAATTGCCTTTAGTGTTTTGAGTGTAAGCACAAATGTCTTTGCCACTTCTGTCTCGCTAGAAAATTCCAAAGCGTTTAAAATTTCCAAAACCGCAGTTGCCTCAAAATATTTCTCAATATCTTCGCTTATTTCGTGAAAACTTTCAATGACATCAAAGCCAGTGACAATCTTTCCTGCTTTGCCATCTTCAAACACAAACTCTCCAAAACAAAAGAGATTTTGTGCAAGTTTCATTTTCGCGCCACTTCCCCTAACTCCCTTGAGGGTTGCCCAAACTTTGCCCTTTTCAAGAGAAAAAAGAAGAATATTTTTATCCTTCTCCTTTCTGTCATTTGACCTGATTACTATCCCTTTAACCTTTTCAGACATTTCTTTCCTTTGTCTCGCTTTTTTGTTTTTTCGCGTTTTCTTTTTTCGCATCCAATTCGCGTTGTTTGTTTCTCTCCTCCACAAACTCTCGTGCGGCCTCAAAATTGCCATCTGACATAACAAAAGCATACCAATTCAGTTCATCATCAATGTTTGCAAATGTCGTTCGTTTCATAGCATGCCTCCTTTGCCTAGTTTGTGTAGAAACAAAACATCTATACCTGTCTTGTATAGTTATATTTTAGCATAGCAAATCAAAAAATCAAATAATTTTTAGAGAAAATTATGTAGTGTGCCAAAAAATTTTGGCACATTTTGTTTTGTCTTGAATCTTCTAAATCTGTCTTATAAACAAACTTGCATCGGCAAATGTGACATTTTCCGCAGAATTGTTGACAAGTGCCAATGTGCTGGTTTGTGGAGCAGTCAACGTGATTGTTCTGCCAAGAGTGATGACATTTCCAGCAGTTTGCGTTCCGCTGACAACAGAGCCCGAAACATCCACACCATTAAGTGTCAATTTTATGCTGACCGAACCGCTCGCTGGCACTGTTGCGCCTGCTGAATAAGTGATTTGATAAGTCCCAGCTTGCAAAGTGACAGCACCGGCTGTGGTTGTGCTTGGCAAAATACCTGTTCCTCTTCCTTGCACAAATCCAATCGGAATGATGGCTTGTGGAGTCACCACACCGCCCAAAAGATTGTTGAAGAAACCAAAATCATCGTTCAAAATTGGGTTGATAATTTGGTTCCCATCTTGACAAGCAAGGTTGATTTGTGGGCAAAAAATTGGAATAGGATGATTGAAGATACAACAATTAAATCTTCTGCACATATTTTCTCCTCTAGGCAACATTTTTTGAAAGATGCTACCTATATTCAGTTTATTTTGATTGTATCTTTTTTGTCACCTGTCCTTGCTCTCTTTCTCCTTTCATTGTATAAAAAAGATGCACAAGGCATCTTTTTGCAATTATCAAATTTCTACTCTTGAATTGAGCCGACAGTTCTTGGGAAAAATTCCACATCTCTGATATTTGAAATGCCTGTAAGATACATCACAAGCCTTTCAAAACCAAGACCATAGCCGGAGTGAATGTTTGTTCCATAGCGTCTGGTGTCGAGATACCAAGAGTAGTCCTCTTCTTTGAGCCCAAGTTCATGAATGCGAGTTTTGAGTTTTTCGAGCCTTTCTTCTCTTTGACTTCCTCCACAAAGTTCTCCAATGCCTGGCACGAGCATATCAACTGCTGCAACAGTTTTGCCATCATCGTTTTGTCTCATATAAAACGCCTTGATGTCCTTCGGATAATTCTTCAAAAAGACCGGTTTTTTGAAAACTTCTTCGGTGAGATATCTTTCATGTTCGCTCTGTAAATCAACCCCCCACTTAACAGGGAAGACAAATTTGTTCTTGACTTTTCCCAAAATTTCAATTGCTTCGGTGTAATCAAGTCTCACAAACTTGTGACTTACCACATTTTTTAATCTCTCCAACAACCCATTGTCAACAAACTTGTTCAAAAATTCGAGTTCATCCGGACATTGCTCCATGACATAGTTTATGACATACTTTATCATCTCTTCTTCGTTGTCCATAAGTTCTTCCAAATCACAAAAACACATCTCCGGTTCCATCATCCAAAATTCTGCCGCATGGCGTGAGGTGTTGGAATCTTCCGCCCTGAATGTTGGTCCAAATGTGTAGGTCTTTCCAAACGCATGAGTGATTGTCTCTTCATGGAGTTGTCCTGACACGGTCAAAGAAACCTTTTTGCCAAAAAAATCTTCGCTGTAATCCACCTTTCCATTCTTCAACGGCAAGTGGTCAAGGTCAAGCGTGGTGACTTGAAACATCTCACCCGCACCTTCGCAGTCATTTGATGTGATGATTGGTGTGTGAACATAGACAAAATTTCTCTCATTAAAAAATTTGTGAATGGCAAACGCCGAAACCGAACGGATGCGAAAGACAGCATTAAAGAGATTTCCTCTTGCCCTTATGGTTGGAATGGTGCGCAAAAATTCGATTGTGTGCCTTTTCTTTTGAAGTGGATAATCTGTGTCGCAAGAGCCTAAAACTTCCACGTTTGTGGCGTTGATTTCAAAAGGTTGTTGTGCATTTGGAGTGACAACCACCCTGCCCACAATTTCAAAAGATGCGCCGACATTTTCCTTCACAATCTCATCATAATTGGCAATTTTTGCTCTTTCCACAACAATTTGCACACTCTTAAAAGCACCATCATTGAGCGAAATAAATGCAATGTTTTTGCTGTCACGAATTGTCCTTGCCCAACCGCAAACAACAATCTCTTTGCCGGCAACATCTTCAAAATGCTTTTGCAAATCTCTAAGTTCTGTCCTTTTCATCTTTTTCTCTCCTTTTTAAAAATTTCAAACTATGGTGTCAGTCTGTCCGGTCCTCTAAACAGGAACATCGATTCTTTGATGTTTGCAAGTTCAAGAAGGTTCATAGTCAGTCTGTCAATTCCAAGTCCAAACCCGCCGTGTGGCAAACACCCATACTTGAAGAATTGCAAATAAAATTCCACATCCTTTGCAAGACCCTTTTCTTCTGCCTGTTGTTTGAGAATTTCATAGCGATGTTCTCTTTGAGCACCAGTTGTGATTTCCACACCCTTCCAAATAAGGTCATAACCTTGTGGTATGCCATTTTTTCTCAAATGATAAAACGCTCTTTTTCTTGCGCCATAGTCGGTCACAAACAAAAACTCATGACCATAGGCATCTTTGGCAAACTGTCCACAAAGTCTTTCTGCTTCTGTTGTCAAATCATCCTTTTCTTCATCTGAACATGTGTAGCCATATCGTTTTTCCAGTTCATGATAAAGGTCGGCAAGTTTGATTCTTGGAAAAGGCAATGTTGGCACAACCACATCCACGCCAAAGATATCCTTTATCTCTTTTCCAAACTTTTCACTGACCTTTTCAAGAGAGTAAGCAAGCATTTTTTCTTCAAGTTCCATGACATCTTCAAAACTTTCAATGCCAGAAAATTCTACATCAAAACTTGTAAATTCGGTTGCGTGCTTTCTTGAGTGTGACTTTTCTGCACGAAAGACCGGTCCACACTCAAAAATTCTGCCAAACCCACTGGACATCGCCA
The DNA here is from genome assembly GCA_944362545.1 of uncultured Clostridia bacterium. Lineage (GTDB taxonomy): Bacteria > Bacillota > Clostridia > Christensenellales > UBA1242 > Caccovivens. Next base: position 12,271 of record CALVTJ010000002.1, on the reverse strand, counting down.
TTTGCTTATAAAATTGTGGACTCTGTGCAAGGTAAGCAAAGGTGTCAAAGTATTTCACCTGAAAGACTTCCGAGCCTGACTCCGAAGCGGTGGCAATCAGTTTTGGAGTGTGAATTTCAATAAATTCGTTGTCTACCAAAAACTCTCGCATGGCATTTGTCAGTGTCGATTGCACTTTGAAGAGCAAGTGATTTTTCTCCTGTCTTAAATCCAGCCAACGATAGTCAATTCTCTGGTCAATGTTGCTTTCCGGTCCAATAGGATAGACTTCTGCGGTGCTTGTCACTTCCACTTTGTCTGCTAAAACTTCCTGTCCACCCATTTTAACATATTCACTTTTGACAAGATTTCCTTCAACAATGACAGTTGAGCCTGTCAAAAGGTGTGAGAAAACTTCGCCCACTTCTGGATGTGCGACCTTGTCCACAGTCACTTGAATTTTGCCGGAAAAATCTCTCAAAACGACAAATTGGATGTTTTTCTTGTCACGCACAACATCCACCATGCCCTGAAATTTGACCTTTCCTTCTTTGAGTTTTGCAATTTCTGTTGTCATATTCTCCTCCAAACTGTTTGCATTAAAAACAAAAAATCCTAATGCAAAAATCTGCATTAGGACGAATAAATCTTATCCGCGGTGCCACCTAATTTGTCTTGCGACCACTCTTTCAAATTTGTTAAACTCCAAAGTGTCCTTCATTTTGCGCTGTTTGGCAATTTTCACCAACCTTGCCTCTCTGAAAAACAGTTTGTGCAAAATTACTCTCTTCTTCAACATTTAAACGCTTTCATTATAATCATTTTAGCCCATTTTGTCAACAATTATAACACATTTTATCATGCGACATTTTGCCAGGACTGTGGCATGTTGCGGTGCTCCGAAAACCACTGTGTGTCTTTGAGCGGAGTGTTGTTGTTTGAACACATCACAGTTTCATCTTCGCCTTTTGAAAGATAGACAATGTTTCCGTTCATTGAAGTAAACTCATCATTGGCATAATCCACACACAGTGTGGTCACATAGACCTGTGCGGTGTAAGGTGCGATGTTGTCAATGAAAATCTGAGTTGGAAATTGGTTTGCATCCACATCGGTGTACTCACTGCTCCCTGCACAACAGCACACACAGACAATCTGTGGCTGAACAACTGCCATGAGCGTTTCGCTTGATGAAGTCTTTGAACCATGATGACCCGCCTTGTAGAGTTCTACCTGTGGCAAATCGTTCATCTCCACCAAATAACTTTCGCCATCCGCTTCCAAATCGCCGGTAAAGAGAAAGTTTTTGCTCTGTCCATTGTCAAGGCTTTGTGTGACAAGACAGCACACAGAAAAATCGTTTTCGCCATCCACTTCACTTTTGTGTTCTTCATAATAATATCTGCTGTCCAAAATTTGAAGGGTTATGCCATCGCCGATTTCAAATGTGTCTTGTGCTCCATTTGCACCTGTCACACAGTCGAGCGCAGTGTAATGCTTTGCGCCGTTTGCAATTTCATCATCTCTCTCACGAAGATAATTTTGATAGGTTCTTGCCGTGTCCTTTTGATTTGTCTGTGCAAAGTCAATTATCACTTCACAGTCATACAAATCAAAAATGCTGTCCACATTTTCGCTTGTCGCAAACCCAGCATAATGGTCTTGATGTGCATGTGTGACAATGACGTATTCCAGCGTGCCATCCGTGACATATTGACCAAGATAATTTGACACAGTGGCAATGCTGTTTGACTTTGAACCGCAGTCAATCAAAACATCTGCCTGTGGCGTTTGAATGAGCGTGCAGTCGCCAGTATATTTGTTTCCAAGTTCCAAAAAGTGAATGGAAATGTCAGCACCATAACCCTTGACTTCATCCACCGAACCGACAGAAGAAGTTGTGCCGTTTGAATAGAAAACTTCTTCACTGATAGACACATCATCAGTCAGCGGAAGTGTGACATAGTTTGCCACAAAAAAACACCCAACAGCACCCACAACAAAAGCCACAACACCCCACAAAAACTTGCTAGCAGTCTTCTTTTTTGCCATAATCACTCACCTCCTTCACTTTCCTCAACAAAGGTGACAAGTCGCACCTTTTGAATTTTGAAAAGTGTGCCATACTTGAAGCAATTTGAAGTGTAAGCGATGTAATATGTTCCCACATCATCTGCGGTGTAAGAGCCATCCGCATTTTGAGTCAAGTTTGTGTCCACAATCACACTGGCACTCTCATCCTGACCAAAGGCAACAATCTCAACACCTTCATCGACATAGTTCTGCCCAAGCATGAGCGAAACTTCTTCGCTTCCAACAAGAGAAAAACCATCATTTCTGCACAAAAACCACCAAGCACCACCGCCAACAATCACGCCTAGCACCAAAAACACAAATGCCACCAAAAGCACTTTTGTTCCTGCACCTTTGACTGCACTTTTTGCCTTTTTCTTTACAGCAGATGACACTGCAATGTCATCAAACGCACTGCCTGCACGCGATGAAGTTTTGCTAGCCTTTTTTCTTGTTGCCATAGAAACTCCTTTTGAAAAATTATAGCATACTTTCATTTTTTGAAAAAACAAAATAAACGTATAAATAAAATAAAAAAAATTGAGAGAATTCCTCCCAATTTTTTGTTAAATCATGTTGTTTCAAAGTATATTACAATGGCAAATCTTTCTTTTGGAACTTGAATGCTCCAATAATGTAGCAAACAATGCCGATACCAAGCAAAATAGCGAGTTTCCAAATGAATGTCAATGTTCCATCCAAAATGGACACAACATCAAACAGTGAGATGATGGAAACATAATTGAAGAAATTGAGTGAGTCAAGTCTAACAACTGTTGGCATTGCGGATGAGCCGAACAACCCCAAGATTGTGGCAACCAAGAAGAAAATGTTGATTCCACCACCAAGTCCAAGAGAATATTTTGTGCGATTAAACCAGCAAGAAGCAAGGAAGGAAATTCCGCTCATTGCAAACATAGCAACAAACGCGCCAAGGTTGAGAAGCAAAAGTTCTCCATAGCCAAGTGTGACTGTTGCCGGTCCGAGAATTGCCAGACATACCACTGACACAACTGTCATGCAAGCAAACATTGCAAACAGTGAGCCAATCAAAAACATAGCCTGTGTAAAGACCACTTGTTTTCTTTTGACCGAAGTTGAAAGCACATAAGCCATTGAGCCTCTGTCCACCTGTCCTGCAATCAAGTTGTTTGCACACATAATCATGTAAATCATTGGAAGCAAAAGTCCAGCAATGTTATAGAAAATTGTGCCGACAATCATGCTGTAAATGTCAAGTTCTCCAATTTCACGCAAAGACTGTGAAATTTCATCCGGCAATGTGTCAAGGAAGGTCTGTGTCAAGTCACCAATGATTTCTTGAGTGATTTCAGTTTCTGGTCTTCCATCGTTTTTTGACAATTCATAGTCCACTCTTGCGCGCAGTGTGACAATGGCGGTGTTTGAAAGGTCTTTGATATAGGCATAACCTGTATCGCCCGTAAACTTTGACACCATCTGTCCGCTTCCATCATCATAGACAAATTGAGTTTTGTAGTCATCAAGTGTGATGCCATAATTTTTCAAGCCACCACTTTCTTCTGTTCCATCAATGATAGATTGTGCAACTTCATCTGAACTCATGTTCCCAGCAAGATAAATTGAAGCATTTTTCTGCGCGTAATCTTTGATGTAATCAAGTCTGTTTTCGCTGTCAACCTGACTTACATCATAAGTTGGAGCTTCTTCACCATGACTTTCATAAAATTCCTTAAACATATTTGGGTCAATGTCAATTCCCAAACTTGGCAAAAATGGAGCGACACTTGTCAAATCTGGATTCAAGACCGTCAAAATCAGTCCCTGCAATTCCAAAGCCCCCTGTGGATACTCACCATTTTCATCTTGCTCAAATCCATTTTCTTCAAGTATAGCAGGAATATCATTTTGGAAGAACTGCATAAGAGCCATCAAATTGTTTTGTGTCGAATTGTACCTTGCATCATATCTTTGCAAAGCATCAACAGAAATCAAATAATAATTGAGTCCTCTATCTTCCATAGTTGTTTCAACTGTGCTTTCAATAATGGAACTGCTCATGCTTCCGGTCAATTTTGTTAAATTGCCATTGCCGGAAATAATCATCACGCACGCCAGCATAAAGCAAGTGGCAAATGTAATGATTGCCCACATAATTCCGTTTGCTTTGCACGATTGTTTGAAAAGTGCTTTGTTAAACATCTTTTTCCTCCTTTTTCCCAGAAAGTTCATCCACCTGTTTTTGTTTGTCGACAAGTTTTTTCTTTGCCAGCACTTCGCGGAAGTATTTTTCCAAAGTGTATTTGACTTCTGAAATAAATTTCACATCAAACTTTGACAAGTCTTTGAAAAGTTTGTTGATGTCTTTGTGTTTGATGTTGACAGTCACTTGATAATATTTTTCTTGGTCGCGAATGATTTTGTAGCCAAGTTTTTTAAACGCCAAATAGTCCTTTTCATTTAAAAACTCCACCTTAAAATCTCGACTTGGTCGATTTTTAATTTTTTTCATGTCCACCATGTCAACAAGGTGCCCATCACTGATAAGTGCCACGCGATCACAGGTCTCTTCCACTTCATTAAACATATGACTGCTCATGAAAATCGTTTTACCCTTTTTGTGTTCCTCTTTAATGATGTCCAAAAAGGCGTTTCGCATAAGTGGGTCAAGTCCAGTAGTCGGCTCATCCAAGAGCAAGATATCAGCGTTGTTCATAAGTGCCGCCACAAGCGCGGTCTTTTGCTTCATGCCCTTGCTCATGCGCTTGAGATTTGCTCTCGTGTCAAGTTGCAGTTTTTCCACAAGGCTGTTTGCATAGGACATGTCTTTGATTTTGAAGTATTCTGCCTGACTTTTCAAAAATGCAGTGCCTGTTGGCAAATCTGGAAAAGCAATTTCGCCCGGAACATAGCCGACATGCTTTGCAACATCGCTGGCATTTTTCCAAGATTCCATTCCGCACACATATGCGTGCCCATCTGTCGGTTTGATAAAGCCCATAAGACAGCGAATTGTTGTGGTTTTTCCCGAACCATTTGTGCCGACAAAGCCGACCATTTCGCCCTTTTTGATTTTCAAATTGATATCAAAAATTCCACGCCCCATGCCATAGTCTTTTGTGAGGCTTTGTGTTTCAATGACATAATCTGTCTCAATAACATCTTTCACAATGCACCTCCAAAATCTTTGTCTTCTTTGTAGAATTTCATGAAATAATCTTCCAGCGTCTCCTTCTTGTTTGAAAATTCCTTAATGGCATAATCATTCAAAACTTCCACAACATAATTGATATGCTTATCGTTTGTGCAAATCAAAACTTCTTTCTTTTCATCATCACAGTCAATGATTTTGATTTTTGTTGTGTGCTTAAACTTCTCACAAAAAACTTCATATTCTCCTTTCTTTTCAAAATCAACGACATAATATTTTGTGCTTGTGTGTTTCAAGTCATCTGCCACAAACTCCGACACAATGCGCCCATCTTTGATGATGGCAATGCGGTCACAAGTCGCTTCAACTTCACTGAAAATGTGGCTGGAAAGCAAAATGGTCTTTCCACGTTTCTTTTCTTCTTTAACAAAGTCAATGAAAACCTCTTGCATAACTGGATCAAGCCCGCTGGTTGGTTCATCCAAAATCAAAACATCTGGATCATTCATAAATGCCACCACCACAGCAAGTTTTCGCTTGACACCAAGACTCATGCGCTTTGTTTCACAACGCAAATTTGTGTCATTGAGTTCGAAGAGGTTTAAAACCTTTTGAAGTCGCTCTTCATTGTGAATTTTGGTCATATCCTGAATCATACGGATAAATTCCCACCCTGTCAATCCTTCCGGCAGAGCGATTTCACCAGGAATGTATCCCACATCTTTCAAAATGTCATAATAGCGCTTGAATGTGTCTTTGCCAAAAATCTTTGTTTCGCCACTATCAGGCTTGGAAAACCCCATAAGATGCCTTATTGTTGTGGACTTGCCAGAACCATTTGGACCAAGAAAACCAAACACTTCGCCCTTTTCAATATTGAAGGAAACATCAAAAACGCCACGGCCAGAACCATAGTCTTTTGTCAGATTGTCAACTTCAATAACGCTCATAAGTCTCCTCCTTTTTTCAATTATTAATTTTAGACATTTGACTAAAATTGAACACAATGATATTATATATCAAAACAAAATCAAAGTCATATCATTTTGATAGACAAGAAAAGAAAATATTGTGTAATATTAAACACAAACAAAATATTTGTTGAAAATTATGGAGAAAAACATGAAAGCAGAATATCGAAATGCCATTCGTTCAAAAACATTGATAAGGGAAGCACTTGTCAAACTCTTAAACAGTCAAAAAGACATCTCATCCATCACGGTTTCGGACATTGTGAAAGTGGCAAACATCAATCGCGGAACATTTTACAACCACTACAACAACATCATGGATGTGGTGGAAGAGATAGAAAACAACCTGTTTGAAGAACTTCTCAAACTTCTCAAAAAGCACTCGCCACTTGCCGATGTTTCCGATTTTTTGTATTCGCTTGTGGAATATTTCAAACAGCAAGAGAAAAACTACAAGCCAATTGTTAAAGGCCTTTCAAAAACTGTGCTTGACAATTTGATTTTGAAGTTTATCACACAAGTCAAAGAAATCATGCCGAATGTGGATGAAATCATGATATTGTTTATCATAAACGGCTTGACAGGGCTTTATTTTGATTATCTTGAAGGCAAGATTGAAATGTCGCTTGATGACCTATGCAAACAGTGCATCGGCTATATAAACAACATTATTGCAAGCAAAACAAAGGAGAAAAAATGAAAATTGATTCTTTTACGAAAGCGGGAAAAATCTCAAACGAAGATTTTGTATATGTCTGTGAAGATTTTGGATTTGTGCTGGATGGGGCGACGGGGCTTACAGGCGAGCATGTGACAGATGAAAAAACCGATGCACGCTGGTTTTCACAAACATTAGGAAACTTTTTGATAGCAAATTTGTCAAAGAAAAAATCTCTCAGAAAGATTCTCAAGCAAGCAATCACATTTACAAATCAAAAATTTGACCAATTTCGCGGTGCAAAACTTGTTGTGTCACGACCAAGTGCTTGCATTGCACTGTTTAGAAAAATTGGCAAAAAAATTGAATTTTTTGTGCTTGGAGATTGCACCATTGTCACAAAAAACCGTTCTGGTGATGTCAAAATTTTGACAACACAAAAATTACGCACTCTCGACAAACAAAATATTGAAATAATGAAAGAGCATGCAAAACAAGAGAAAATTGACCTTGTGGATACCGACAAATATATCACCCCATTTTTACTTAAAGCACGGCTTTCACAAAACACAAAAAATGGCTATTGGATTTTGTCTAGTGACAAAAGAGCAATAAGACATGGATTTTACCAAAAGGTTTCTCTTTCCCAAATCTCACAAATTGTCGGCATGACAGATGGTTTCAGTGAAATTTTTGAAACTTTCAACATCACAAGTCCAGCCGAACTCTGTGAAAAAATATCAAACGGCGAAAAACTCAAAGACATATACAAAATTCTTTTTGATGCACAAGAAAAAGACAAAAAATGCAACAAATTTCCACGCTTTAAAGTTCGTGATGATGCCAGCATTTTTGTTGCGGAATTTTAAAGGAATGTTATGAAAGCGACAGACATCTATCTCAAACTTGGCACCGAAGTCATCTATGATGATGCTTCTTTCCAAATTGACAATCTCGACAAGGTCGGCATTGTTGGCGTCAATGGCGCGGGCAAAACCACCCTTTTCAAAGTCATTCTCGGTCAACAAGAACTCGACTCTGGACAACTTTACATCGGCAGTGCTCGCATTGGCTATTTGCCACAAGAAATCAAATTTGAAGACCCAAACATGACAGTTTGGGAATATCTCTGCGCATCCAGACCAATTGAAAAGATAAACAAGCGCTTGGAAGAAATTTATACCGAACTTTCAAATCAAAGCGAAAACACAAACGCCCTTTTGGCAGAGATGGGTTCGCTCCAACAGGAACTTGACCTTTTAGATTGTTATAACGCCGAAAACATTTTGCTTGATATCATTGACCAAATGCAGATTGATGACAATTTGTTAAATTCCAAAGTTGGACAACTTTCCGGCGGGCAAAAATCAAAAGTGGCAATTGCCGGCATTTTGTATGGCAATCCAAACCTTTTGCTTTTGGATGAACCGACAAACCACCTTGATGCCAGCACAAAAGATTTTGTGACAAATTATCTCAAAAACTACAAAGGCACAGTGCTTATTGTCAGTCACGACATCGATTTTTTAAACAAAATCATAAACAAAGTGATGTTCATAAACAAAGTCACACACAAAATCAAAATATATAGTGGTGATTACACAAATTTCAAACAAAAACTTTTGCAGGAGCGCACACTCAAAGAAATTCGCATCCAACAGCAAGAAAAAGAAATCAAAAAACTTGAAGATTTTGTTTTAAAAGCAAGACAAGCTAGTCGAACAAATCACAATCTCAAACGCATGGGACAAGACCGCGAAATCAAACTTGAAAAGAAAAAAGCGCAACTTGAACAGCGTGAAAAGGTCTATAAACGAGTGAAGATGGATATCGAACCAAAGCGCACCGGCTCAAAGATACCACTATCAGTGCAAAATTTGACATTTCATTATGATGAAAAAGAAAATCTTTATGAAAACCTTTCATTCAATCTCACAGATGGCGAAAAATTTTTGATTGTCGGCGAAAATGGAACAGGCAAGTCCACCCTTTTGAAACTCATCATGGGCAAACTTCATCCAACCGCCGGTACAATCAACTTTGGAAGCAAAACAGATATCGCATATTATGCACAAGAACTTGAAATTTTGGAAGAAGATAAAACCATTTTTGAAAATGTACAAAACGAACATTTTTCAGACTTGCAACTTCGAAATATCCTTGGAAACTTTCTTTTCTTTGACGACCAAGTTTTCAAAAAAGTTGATATTCTCTCACCAGGCGAAAAAGCCAGAGTGGCACTTTGCAAACTGCTTCTGCAAAAGGCCAATTTTTTGATTTTGGATGAACCAACAAACCACCTTGACCCAGACACACAGACCGTGATTGGTGAAAATTTTGGAGAATACAGCGGAACTCTCCTTCTTGTCAGTCACAACCCAAGTTTTGTCGAACAACTCGGCATAACCCGCATGCTTGTTTTGCCAGAAGGAAAAATCATAGATTATTCACGCGAACTTTTGGAATATTATTATCTTATAAACACGCTGGAATAAAATCAACAAAAACTTAAAGCAAAAAGATAAAAAACAAAAAAAATATCACAAAATGCACAAAAATTGCATCGCGCACATCAATTTTTGAAACATTAAAGAAAAAAGACTGCCTCATTTTGCAGTCTTTTTTTTAATTGTTTTACTGTCAGATTTTCAGTAGCCTAAAATTGATTTTATTTTGTCTTTTTCGCTGGTTTTTCTTTAAGTTTGAAACCATCTTTAAAAGCCTCGCCACATCTTCTGCCAATCTTGTAATAGCCATGTGTGTATGGGTCAAAAGCGATGGCATTAACAAGTGACATGTCAAGTTTTCCATCCTTAAAGCACTTTTCATCGGCGGTCACATTGACAACTTTTCCGATAACTCCACATCCATATTCTCCACCTTGGAATGTCACAAATTCACATTCAAGGCAGAGTTGTTGATGAGAACAAAAATCCGGTTTTCAAGGTAAAAGGAAGACCATTTAGCATAACCCATGTAAAACACATTTGTGACACAAATGGCAACCGCCTTTTCAAAGTTCGCAACAAGTAGTTTAACTTTTTTATTCATAAGTCCTATATATATGACAAAGACAAACATAAAATTGCCACTGTCAAGGACAAAATGTTTAATGTTAATCAAGAATATTTTGTTTTGGGCTATAAAGATGAAATCAAAATAAATGGAAAATTCTTCGGTTTGACAACTCAGATATTAAAAAATGGTGAAGTTGTCGGAACTATTCGCCGTCAAATCAATTTGATAGCAGATGGTTTTGAACTTGATGCAAATGATGAAGATTTACCATTTTTAGTTGCACTTGTCATTGCTATTGACAATATCACAGACAAAAAATATAGAAGGTAATCAAAATATTTAATGCCACAAACATAGTAAACAAAAAGTCATTCTCTTTTGAATGACTTTTTTATTTTTCTTTCACCACTTCTTTATGTTTGCGTATCTTCTTTTTGATTAGTTCATAACAAACAAAAAACAGAGCATACACCGCCATAAATATCACAGCAATCAACCAAACTGTCAGTGGAGTGCCAGACAAGATTGGTTTGTTGATATAAAACGCATTATCATAGCCAAAAACGGACATCTCAAAGGTTCCGATTGTGATAAATGCCATAAAGCCAATCACAACATTTGCCCACTTTTTGTAATTTGGTGTAAACCAACCCACCAGAAGCAAAAGCACACAAAGATAAAAAGAAAAACCGTGATGCAAAAGACCAGAAATGGTGTTTTGATAAAGAAACGATGGATTTTGTCCAACAAAATCTGGATAAATTAAAGTCAAAAAACCACCAACAACTGCCACATAAAAGACAAAGTGCAAAACATTGTTGTCTCTTTTGCCAAACAGGCAAGCAAGCGACAACACAAGACTGCCCATGCCACAAAATGAATCGGGAACAATTCTTGTCCAATCATTTTCGGATATAACAATTGAAATTCTATTCCATAATATAAAAGCAAACAACAACACTGCCACAACCTTGACAACAATAAGTTTGCTTTTCTCGCTCTTGGCAAACATTTTTATCAAAACCAAACTGACAATCATGAAGACAACAAAAATTGCCAAAAACGTCAAATGTTGCCATCCAAAAACTTTTGGATTCATTGTCCACCCCTTTACACTTTATAATATAAAAATTTTAAATTCAGTCCATAACTTTTGTCAAACAATCCAATTCCATTTATTCCCCTCTGCGTAAAAACGGAAAAATTGAATTTTGCAAAGATATTGAAAAGGCACACACATTGGCAAAAATATAAAAATTGGCAATTTATTTGTTTCCACTATCTTTGTATAATATAATTTTTGCATAAACTTATAAAAGCCTATGCCCTTTTATTTGATCCTAAGATTTTCTTTTCAAGATCACTCGCTTGTTTGTAAGCCTCTCTCAAATATTCCTCAGCATTCAACATATTTTCTTTTCTGTTTAAAAGTTCATAATCTAAAATAAGATCTTTATGATTTTTTAAACCCTTAGCAATTTTGTTCCAATCAATGCTTGAAACGATCTTTGAAATTGTATGTAAATCTGCCCTACCATCATTATCATGCAAATGTAATGTCACAAGTTTATCAGAAAATTCGTGTAAATAATTTGTTTGTCTATCAAAAACATTATTATGTCCGCTGTCATAACAAAATCTCAACCACTTGCTTGGAACATTTGCAAAAATTTTCTGCAACAGTTCATGATTTTTGTCAAGATTTTCAAGAGCAAGAGGAATGCAATATTTATCACAGAAACACAAAATATCTTTCAAACGATTGCATCCAATTTGAGAAAATTGCCCATCAACATGAACCACAACACAACGAAAACCATACTTGTGCGCAATTTTAACATCTTTTATCAACTTTTTTTTAAGTTTTTCTCCAAATTTCCCTTCTTCCCAAAAGTATGGCAATTCCTCAGATTTGTAGGTCATATGCAAACTTGAAACTTTCAATCCATTCTTGTTAAACAACTTAATCTGTTTTGCGATACTGCCGTTTTGTCTATTAAATCTCTTGTCTGCATTTGTAATCACATAATTAAATCCCGCCTGCCTAATCATTTTCGCTCGCAATTTTGGAGAAATATTAAAACCAAAATAAAATGTTATTCCTTTATCCATTTTTACTCCAACAGATATTATAATCATCCGATATTGTTCAATCCATCTTTGAAGCATACCATCGCCAGGGATGTTAAAAGTTCTTAAAATTTCATTCCAACCCATATGTTGGTCAAGATAGAGTAAAACAATTTCCTTTTTTCTTGAATAGTCCATCTTTTGTTTTTTCTTTTGCCTTGATACATAAATCCTCCTTTTAAAGATTATACAAGAAAAAGAACATATTAGACTACAAAATCTACCATGTTCTCTCTTTTATTTGTTGTCCGTTTTAATCAAACAACATCATTTGTACTAATATCTTTTTTTTATTAAATAACTCCCCAATTT
>CALVTJ010000001.1 GCA_944362545.1 uncultured Clostridia bacterium | reverse complement strand
ATACCCGAGAATTCCTTCGTCTTTTTCCACAAATTTTCTGGAGAGTCTGACAATATGCTTTTTATTTTAACCTGTGCCACAATTTTTTTAGTTGGATAAGTACAATAAACTAGAATAGCCTTTATATCTCTTTTAGCAACTTTCGTTCTATATTCAAATTTCTTTGTTTTGTTAAGTATTTTTTCCACGAATTCAGGATTAATTGATAATAAAATTTTTTTCATTATTAACACCTACTTTTAAAAGATTTATAAACTGTTCTCTGTTGAGTTGAACTTGATAAGGATGTTTATCGTTTAAATAATTATTGTTTTTCAAATAAATCCAATTTATATTATTGCCTTTTCCAAAATAGCCATTATAAACCATTTCAATAATAACTATATTTTTGTTATTTAAATAAATATTCTCTAATTCTTCTTGCGTATAAACAGATTTGTTCCTAATAATATTCAAATATTCTTCTTTTGTCTTTAAATATATATTATTTATTCTAATATTAATTATTTTTGTTATAGTACAAAACGAAGTAATAACACTTTTATATCCGCGGTTTTCTCCATTATATTTCCTATAAATAAATATTGGTTCTTTTTCTTTATAAGCGATTGAAGTAAATGGTGTTGCAATAAAAGTTTTAGATATCCCATTTGATACAGACATGTTGCTTTCATATAATTCAGTATTTTTTAATTCAGAATAAGGGAAAAGAGCATCGTGATAGACATCTTCAATTGGTAAAATACCAAATTCTTCTGTTGCTAAATTTATATACGGAAACATTGTGTATGGTGAAGATAAATCTAGATTTGTTTTAGATTTTATAAACAAATATTCACCATTTTCAAACTCCCCACTGTTTTTGAATCCAAATTTTGTCAACAATGCAATTAATTGCTCTTGTTTAGGAAATACTGTTACATATATTTCATCTTCAGGTCTCTTTTGCCAATGCCAAAGAGCAATTCCTATGGTGCCCTCTCCAAGTCTTTGACTTCTAATATTTTCATTTAATTTTAAGGTGCATATTTTTATTCTGGCTTTTTTAGGCAATAATTCATTATTTAACTTAATTTCATCTTGTTCATCATCTTTTAAAATTAATAATGCACGAATACCATCTTTATTTTGATTTATATAGACACTTCTATCCGGATGGCGATTAAACCAATCAATAAAATTAGGATAATCTTTTTTTAAACTATCAAAAAATGTATCATTTATATTACATTCTTTAAATTTTTTAATTTCAAATTTTTCCATTATAATATTCCTTTATATGTACAATATAATTATATAATACAATTTTACTTTAAAAAATCAAAATATTTTAACAAAAAAGAAGAAGTATATTTCAACTTCTTCTAATTTTGTTTTATTGATTGTTTTGCAAATGGGTATAAACTGCATTTGCTGATAGGTTTGAAATGTTGCCGTTTGTTTCGGCAAAGGTTTTTAAATCATGAGCAAGAAGAAAAGATATTTTTTCTATCTGCTTTGAGTTTAAATTGACTTTACCTAATTTTAGTTCGTTTGAATTAAAATCAAAAACAGCAGTGTTTTCATCTATATCTTTACAATCAATAAAACATTGATTGTTATTCGTTTTTCTCATAATTACTTACTAAAAAGCGAATAACACCGAAAACACATGGACTATTTAAAGTCCATAATTATTATAACATTTTTCTTATGACATTACTATATTTTCGACAAAAAAAGACAAGTGGGTATCCCACTTGGTCTAATAAGGGGAAATGACTCAAAAGTGAAACTTTGGCTTTTTAGGGGTGAATCATCAGAAAGACTTATTATATAAGGCTTCTTCACACCTAAAAAACGATTTTGAGTCTATTTCCTTATCCTGCTTCCTATAAATTTAACAATAAACTTCAAAACAATTGACTTTTTTACGATATATTGATATCATTATATTATGATATCATATAGGAGTAATTATGGATGATAATAAAAAATATAAATCTATATTAATTAGACTATCACCTGAACTTCATAAGAAAATGAGACATTTGTCAATTGAAACTGGTTTGAGTATAAATACTTATGTTGTGAAAGCTTTAGAAGAGATTGTAAAAATAAATGGAAAGGAGCAAGGCAAGAATGAATAATAGTTTAACTGAGCAAGATAAAGATTTAATAAGTGAATTTTCTTCATTATCAGATAACTACTGGGATTTCAAAAATGAAGATACAAGGTGTTATACTCATGGAATACATGGTTATCCTGCAGTAATGGTTGCTCCTATTAGTAGAAATTTAATTAGAATTGCAAAAAAACATCAAGAAGTAAACTCAATTCTTGATCCCTTTATGGGTTCTGGCTCTGTGTTAATTGAAAGTCAAGTTGCTAATATTAATAATATATATGGAGTTGATTTAAACCCTTTAGCCAAGTTATTAAGTAAAGTTAGAACCACAAAATTGTCAGAAAAACAACTTTATCAAATTGAAAATAATTTTATAAAAAAATTAAATAATGAATTTGATAAATACAACGACAAAATTAATAATTTTAATCATTTTATTGTTGATGAAAAGAAACTTGATATCACAGAAAAAAAAGGCTGGGGATATGAAACAGAGATATATTTTCAAGAATACAAACAAAAATATTGCGATGATTTTATTTTTCCGACTTTTAAGAATATTGGTTTTTGGTTTACTCCAAAAACAATATATTCACTGCAAATAATAAAAAATGTTATAAAAATGTCTAAGCAAAAAGATATAAGGGATTTTTTATTAATAACATTTAGTGAAACTATTAGGAAAGTGTCAAATACTAAAAAGGGAGAATTTAAATTAGTTAGAATAAGCAAAGAGCAAATATTAAAAAACACTACAAATACTAAAAATGAATTTTTAACTATATTAGAAAAAAATATTTCTAAAATGAGAGAATTTGTCAAAATTTTAGAAAATTCTAATTCAAATGTTAAAATTATTAGTGGTGATACAAGAAATATAAAAAGTATTAAATCTATTCCTGATAATTCAATAGACTTAGTGATAACTTCTCCGCCATATGGAGATAGCCAAACTACTGTTGCGTATGGTCAATATTCAAGATTATCTTTACAGTGGTTGGATTTAGAAATTTCGGATGATATTGATATAAAAACATTAGATAAATCATTGCTTGGTGGAATACCTTACAAAGATAAAACACAATGGAGTTTTTTGCAAAGTAAAACATTGGTTAATTCTTTAACAAAAATAGCGAATGTGGATCCGCTTAGGGCAGATGATGTTTTTAGTTTTTATATTGATTTGGATAAATGTATTTACGGAATAACTAAGAAAATGAAAACCGGTGGATATCAATATTGGGTAGTTGGGAATAGAACAGTAAAAGGAGAAAATCTTAGAACAGATAAGATAATTGCTGAAATGGCTGAAAAATATGGACTTAATTATATATATACTTTTGGAAGAAATATCATAAACAAATCTATGCCATCGCAAAACTCTCCAACAAACGAAACTGGTAAAAGAGTTGCAACTATGACAAAAGAAATAATTGTTGTTTTAAAAAAAGTTGAGAATTAGTCTCAACTTTTTTATGCTATTTTTTTCATGTTAAATATTAAATGATAACTTTTTTCAAATATACGAAAACCTGTTCCGTGGTCATGTGTTTTCCCTTTATTTTTTCCTGAATGATATTGACCAATCCTTAAATCTACAAGTATATCACCTGTTTTTACAAGATTTATAATAGCATCAGAATTAAAGCCATCTAGCAAATAAGCTTCAGTAAACAAAAATTCTTCATCTTCACCAGTTCCTTTACTTTCTGCTCTTACAAAAACAAATTGATCCCCTAATTTTTTAGTCATTACATCTTTTAAAGTATCAATATTCCAAGAAGCCTCAATTGTATTATTTTCAGACACTATTGAAATTTTTGATTCATCACAAACAACTTTGAGAGAATGTCCAGTGTTAGATATCTGTGTAAATTTTGTAGCAGTTAATGTTGTGTGTAAAACCTTTTCATTGTTATTATACGCATTACTGCTATATCCAAATTTTAATCTTAATTGAGTATTTGCCTTATCAGGTGTATCTGGAGATTTTGTTATCAGAGTTAACATACTATTTGCATTTTTTCTTTTAGACTTTAATTCATATTTTCCAAAGTCAGGTCCTTGTATGTTGTTTTCTCTAATACCTAACAAATCTTCTAAAGTTTTACCAATTCCAGTTGTTCCTTTTCTATGTGTTTTAACCCAACCCATATTTTGTATTTCTTTAAATTTTTCTATAAATTCTTCTAATGTTATCATATTAATTTTCTCCCTTTTAGTTATCAAAATTAAAAAATTCACTCAAGGTCATATTAAATGCTTTAGCTATTTTTTCTAGATTTGTTAGAGATATATTTCTCTTTCCCCGCTCTAAACTTGTTATATAAGTCCTATCCAACTCACATCTAAACGCAAATTCTTCTTGGCTTAATCCTAATTTTGTTCTCAATTCTTTAATTCTTTGTCCAACTTTTTCTTTAATCATTACAATTCTCCATATTTATTGACTTTATAAAAGTTTTACATTATAATAATAACAATTATGTGACTTATATTACAACCGACTTTAAGTCACATTGTCAACATTAGGAGAATATATGAGTTTAGAAAATATTATTAAAAACCAAGAAAAAGAGGCTGACATTTTAGAAAAACTTGATGATGAATTATATAAACTAACCAATGAATACAAAAAATATTGTGAAAAAATACCTTTAAAAGAAATATTACAAGAACATAACATTCAATTATATAATGATAATATTAAAAATTTAGAACAAACTCAAAATCTATATATAACCAATAAAACAAAATTTGATGAAATAATAAACAAATTAAAACAATTTCCTGAATATGAAGAGTCCTGTGCAATTTTAAACAAAAGAGAAAAGATTAAATATCTCTATTATGCCCAATTTTATAAATATTGGAAATTGATACATGATGATAGAGAAAAATATTTTAGTTCAGAATATAAGAAAACATTAGAATTCTTAGCCCAAGATGGAATATTTTTATATTTTATGCAAACACCAGATTTGAATTTTAATAACATTACACAAAATAAGATTAAAGATTATGTATTAAATTTATTTAAAGAATATAATTATTTAAATTTAAAACACTTATTAAGCAATATTTTAAATCCTGTTAAATACTCTAATGAATTACATAAAAATAAAATATGTGACCTTAAAGAAGCCCTTGAATGTCTACAAAATAAAAATTTTAATTCATGTGCTAGAACGATGTTTGCTATGCTTGAAAATGAACAAAGAATGGCAAGTGGCTTAATAAAAGAGAGTACAAATACAAATCGATTAAAAGAAATTTCAAAATTTGTTTTAGATATGGGGGTTGAGTATTATATTAAAGTTTGGAACTTAATCAATAATTACTATTCAAATTTATTAAAAAATACAAATGAGCAAAAAGATGATGAAGTGAATAGACATGATTTAGCCCATGGAATATATAATAAAATAGCTTCAGAAGAAGATTGTATTAAATTAATTTTGATGTATTTGTCGTTTAAAGAAATAAGTTATATACTTCAAAATTTTAAAACATTTAAAGAAGAATTAAATAATGATCTATTGTTATTAAATTTTATGAATAGTATAAAGGAGAAATAATATGAACAAAGCTGTTATATATGCAAGATATTCTAGTGATAGCCAAACAGAACAAAGTATTGATGGACAACTTAGAGTGTGCAAGGAATATGCTGAAAGAAATGGTTTGATTGTTGTTAATGAATATATTGACAGGGCTATGACAGGAACAAATGATAAAAGACCAGCACTTCAACAAATGCTTTATGATAGCAAGAATAAGGGTTTTGATTTTGTTTTGGTGTATAAGTTAGACAGATTTTCAAGATCAAGATATGACAGCTCTGTCAATCGTGCAATACTACTTAAAAATGGTGTTAAGTTGATTTCAGCAACAGAAAACATTTCGGACGCACCAGAAGGCATTTTGCTCGATAGTGTGCTTGTTGGACTTGCAGAGTATTATTCTGTTGAACTATCTCAAAAAGTTAAGCGTGGACTTAAAGAAAGCAGAATAAAAGGACTCTTTACAGGTGGCAGAACTCCTTATGGATATAATGTTGTTGATAAAAAAGTAAGTGTTAACGAAGAGCAAGCAAACATTATTAAGTTAATGTTTGATGAATACATAAGTGGTAAATGTATTAAAGACATTGTAAAGATATTACAAAACAAAGGAATAAAGAATGCATACGGAAAAGAGTGGACAATAAACTCTGTTTCAAGAATATTAAGGAATGAAAACTACAAAGGTTGTGTATATGCAGACAATACTGTTTATACAAATATTTTCCCTGCAATAATAAGTGAACAACTTTTTGATGAAGTAAATGAAAAATTGAAGATTTCAAAAAGGACTTCTGCTCACCATAAAACAGAAGTTAATTATCTTTTAAGTGGCAAGTTAATTTGTGGCAAATGTGGTAGTTTAATGACCGGAGATAGTGGTAAAGGTAAACTTGGCACAATTTACAATTATTACAAATGCTTTACAAAAAAGAAGAATAAATCTAAATGTGACAAGAAATCTGTTTCTAAAAATTATATAGAAGAAATAGTTTTGTCTGCAACACAGGAATTTATGCAACATACAAACTTAAAAAGTATAAGCAAAGTATTGGCTGATACATATAACAAAAGCATTGAAAAAGATACAATTTTAGAAAGTCTAAATAAAGAACTTCAAGACAATAACAAAAAGTTAAAGAACATATTAACTGCTCTTGAAAATGGAATATTTAACGACACAACAAACGATAGAATGAAAGAACTTGAAGTTAGAATACGAGAAATAAAAGAAAAAATTGCTAGCAGACAAATGCTAACAATTAAACCATTAAGTGAAGAACTTGTGTATGAATATTTGAAATCTTTTAAAGATTTGGATTATTCTCTTGAAAATGCAAAACAAAGACTTATTGACATGTTTGTAAATAGAGTTGTTTTATATGATGATCATTGTGAAATTTACTTTAATATAACTAGTGATAAAAGCAAGCAATTAAAGTTAAGTGAAAAGCCAGATATATCACAAGAAATTAAATATATAGAAAATAAAAAGGAGCAATCAAACCCAAAGGGTTCGGATTGCTCACAATTGGCGGAGAGTGAGAGATTCGAACTCTCGCGGCCTTTTACAACCCTACTCCCTTAGCAGGGGAGCCTCTTCGACCTCTTGAGTAACTCTCCATTCAAGGCAAAAGTAAACCTTGTGCTAACATCTTAACACATTTTCTTTCGCCTTGTCAATGTTTTATTGACTTTTTATTTCCTATTTCCTCAAATATAGAGACTTCTATCTTAAAATCAATATATAGTTATTATAACATAACTACATTATTTTAGAATTCTTCACTCAAAAGTTCAAAGTATGATTGTGGGTGATTGCATACAGGGCAAACCTCTGGTGCTGTTTTACCTACATGAATGTGTCCGCAGTTTCTGCAAATCCAAGCCTTCTTTTCTGATTTCTGGAACACTCTCTTATTTTTTAACAAATCTGCAATTTTGTTATATCTTTCTTCGTGATGTTTTTCAATAGCGGCAACTCCATCAAATTTCTTGGCAATTTCTTCAAATCCCTCTTCTCTCGCTTCTTTTGCCATTCTCTTATACATCTCTGTCCATTCACCTCTTTCTCCTGCTGCAGCATCAAGAAGATTTTCATAAGTTTTTGGAATAGCCCCGCCGTGTAATTCTTTAAACCAAAGTTTTGCATGCTCTTTTTCATTGTCAGCGGTCTGTGTGAAGATTTCAGCAATTTGTTCATAACCATCTTTTTTTGCCTGTGATGCATAGAAAGTGTATTTATTCCTTGCCTGACTTTCTCCTGCAAAAGCCTCCATGAGATTTTTCTCAGTTTTTGTTCCTTTTAAACTTTTTTTCATATTAAACCTCCATTAAAAGTTTCAATATTATTATATTTATTTAGCGTTTTCTTGTCAAATTTTTAGACACTCCGAAAATTTAAAAATAATATCCGGTTTATCCAACTTTTAATCTTTTATTCTTATTATGAATAACTTTTTATAAAAATGTTTCACGTGAAACATTTTTATTCTCCATCATCAGTAATTTGGACTTAAATAAAATCATTAAAATTAAATAATGAGAAATACACTTTTATATAAAAATCCGAAAGTGGTTTTTAAGACAAAAATTTTGTCGCATAATATAGTTAAAATTGTTTCACGTGAAACAATTTTAACTAAAAATATGTATGCGCCTTTCCAAAAATTAAGAGTTTTATTAAAAATGTTTAAAATAAATAAAAGAGATTGTTTCACGTGAAACAATCTCTTTTTAATTTCATGTTTAATATCTATTTGTTAGACTTTCTTCTATTATAGTTTTGTAGGTCCTGCAGAGTCATTTCCTTTTTATTGAGAAGGTCAAGCAATTCTGCAATTCTATCCAAATCATCCCTTGTGTAATAATCAATATATATTCTACCCTTATTATCGTTTCCTATTGCTGATACCTTTGTAGCAAAAGTTTTTTGCATTTGATTTATAAGTTCCTTAAGCTCTAAAGATTGTTCTTCCTTTACGACAACCTTGTGCGTAGGATTAAGATATGATTTCACGGCTTTTTCTAGTTCTCTTACACTCAAATTTTTTGATACAACAAGCTGCGCCAGCCTTGTTTGTTCTCTTGGATCCTCAACCACAACAAGCGCCCTTGCGTGACCGGAAGAAATTTTCCCATTTTCCACAAGTTTAATCACATCAGGATAAAGAGATAACAAACGCAATGTATTGGCCACATTGGAACGACTCTTACCAATTCGTTCAGAAACAGTTTCCTGCGTAAGTCCATATTCATCCATCAACTCTTTGATCGCTCTTGCCGCTTCAATCGGATTTAAATCTTCTCTTTGCAGGTTTTCAATTATACTAATTTCTTTGATTTGTTTATCTGTATAATTTTTTATAATGGCAGGAACAGTCTTAAGACCGCAAAGTTTTGCCGCTCTCCATCTTCGTTCACCGGCAATGATAAGATATGTGCCATCAGTCTGTTTGTTTAAAACAATTGGCTGAACTATGCCATGGACCTTAATCGAGGCTGCTAATTCTTTCAAAGCATCTTCATCAAAGTTTTTTCTAGGTTGATTTGGATTTGGCTTTATCTTATCAATATCAATTTCCAAAACTCCTGTATTTGTGTTATTTTTTTGTGTGGTTATGTTTTTATAACTATCATCTGCTCTATAATCGCCGAAAAGCGCATCGAGTCCACGACCAAGCCCTTTATTGTTAATCATTTTGCTCTCCTTTAAATTTTATTTTTCTCAGTTTACTAATCTTCGTAAATGGAACTTTATTCCGTTTCAAAATCTCTTCCGCTAAACTCAAATATGCCTCTGCCCCTTTGGATGTAGCATCATAAAGTGCTACCGGCAATCCATGACTTGGGGCTTCAGCAAGGCGGACATTTCTCGGAATTGTTGTCAAATATACCTTTTGTTTAAAGAACTTTACAATCTCATTACTTACCTGAGTTGTCAAATTGTATCTTTTATCTTTCATTGTCATTACGACACCTTCTATATCAAGATTTGGATTGAGATTGCGATATTTTATCAGCCTAATTGTATTCATGAGTTGTGTCAAACCTTCCAATGCAAAAAATTCGCATTGAATAGGAATCAAAACGCTGTCAGCCGCCGTAAGTGCATTCACGGTAATCAATCCTAAAGATGGCGGACAATCAATCAAAATAAAGTCATAACTTCCTTTTATTTCGTCCAGAATTCTTTTTACAATCTTTTCTCTCTGGGGGAGTTGTATAAGTTCAACTTCTGCGCCTGCCAAATCTACTGTTGATGGAATAATATACAAATTGTCAATGATAGTTGGTTGAATTACTTCTTCATAAGAACAAGCACCATCAATCAAATCATAAATTGTTTTTAAATCTTTTGATTTGTTGATGCCGACAGAACTTGTGGCGTTCCCTTGCGGGTCAATATCCAAAATAAGAATCTTTTTGCCCATAAGCGCCATATAAGTCGCAACATTTACACATGTTGTGGTCTTTCCAACTCCACCTTTTTGATTTGCAAAAGCTATAATTTTTCCCATAATATTTCCTTTCAGTAAAATTATACATAAATTTATCAAAAAAATAAAGAAAAAAGTGCAAAAAACATAAATTTTTACACTTTTTTGCCAATTTTTCTTAAATTGAAAATGTTTTTTAAGAAAAAATAGATTTTAAACAATTGGATTTGTTTTTGGTTTATTTTTATCACGAGGATATTTCGGCGGTGTTTTGGCAATTTTTTCAAGAACAAGAATGTTTCTATCCAAATTTTCTTCTTCAACCACAAAATTTTCTACCTTTTTCACTTTCCCACCCAAAATCTTAATTGCATTTTCAGCATTTTGTAATTCTTCTTGCAATTTTGCAGATTTATAAATCACGGCATATCCGCCAACTTTGACAAATGGCAAAAGATATTCAGACAATGTATTTAGTTGTGCAACTGCACGGGCGGTGGCAACATCAAATTTTTCGCGGTTTTGTTTTGCGTAATCTTCCGCCCTTGCATGAACAGCATATATACCTTCCATGTGCAATTTTTCAATCACGGCATTTAAAAAATTTATTCTTTTGTTTAAGCTGTCAAGCATACAAATCCGCAAATCAGGGCGAATTACCTTGAGCGGTATTGCTGGAAATCCTGCTCCACTGCCAACATCAATCACTGTTGAATTTTTTGGAAAATTTTTCTCCGCTAGACAACTGTCTAAAAAATGTTTTAAGATCACTTCTCTTTCATCAGTTATTGCTGTCAGATTCATATATTTATTTGTCTCAATTAAAACGGCGAAAAAATCTTCAAATTGTTTTATTTGAAAATCACTCAAAATTATGCCATATTTTTCAAAAATTTTTCTAATTTCTTTCATTTTTCCTTTCTTTTAATCAAAATTGACAGAACTGAAATATCTGCCGGCGATACTCCAGAGATGCGAGAGGCTTGCCCCAAATTCAAAGGTCTTATCTTTGCCAATTTTTCTTTCGCTTCTTCTCTTATGCCTTTCGCCTGTGAGTAGTCAAAATCGTTTGGAATGATGGCGTTTTCATTTTTCAACATTTTGTCTATGTCTTCTTGTTGTTGTTTGAGATATCCCTCATATTTGATTTTGATATTGATAAGTTCAAGTAAATGTCTATCTTCATTTCCATAAATATGATATGCATCGTTAAGTTTGAAGATATCAATGTTGTTGCGCTTGAGAATATCGCGAAGTTTCATGCTCTCCTTTGGCAAATTTTCATCATTTTCAGAAAAAAGTTTTTTCATTTTTTCATCTATTTTCACTTTTCCCTGCAATTTTTCTTCAATTTTTGCCAATTTTTCTTTTTTATTTAAAAATCTTGCATATCTTTCATCGCTGACAAGCCCAACTTTTCTGCCTATTTCAGTCAATCGCATATCAGCATTATCCTGTCTTAAGAGCAATCTGTATTCCGCCCTGCTGGTCATCATGCGATATGGTTCATTTGTGCCTTTTGTGACAATGTCATCAATAAGCACACCAATATAGCCATCACTGCGTTTTAGAACAAGTTGTTCTTTGTTTTGGTTGTATAAACTTGCGTTTATACCTGCAATAATACCTTGGGCAGCCGCTTCTTCATAACCGCTTGTGCCATTTATCTGTCCAGCGAAAAACAATCCTTCAATGCTTTTAAGTTCCAGCGTTGGCTTAAGTTGAGTTGGTTCAATGCAATCATATTCAATTGCATAAGCATCACGCATAATTTCGGCACTCTCAAGTCCAGCAACTGAGTGAACCATCTCTTTTTGAATTTCTGCCGGCATGGATGTGCTAAAACCTTGCAAATACATCTCTTGTGTGTCAAGCGCTTCAGGTTCCAAAAAAAGTTGGTGCCGTTGTTTGTCCGCAAATCTGACTACTTTTGTTTCAATTGATGGACAATATCTTGGTCCAATTCCCTTAATTTCTCCAGAAATTGCTGGAGCCTTGTCGAGATTGCTTTTTATAATCTCGTGTGTCGTAGGGGTAGTGTAAGTCAAATAACAAACAGTTTTGTTTTCAATCGGTTTGTCAGTCATATAAGAAAATGAAAAAATATCATCATCTCCCTTTTGGACTTCCATTTCTTGATAATTTATACTTCTTGCATGCAAGCGAACAGGGGTTCCAGTTTTAAAGCGCAAGAGTTTTATTCCCAAATTTTTCAAACTATCCGAAAGATGAGAACTGTTTTTAAAACCATTTGGCCCGACATATTCTCGTGTTTTTCCAATTATGATTTCGCTCTTCAAATATACACCTGTCGCAAACACAATGCTGTTTGCCTGATAGATAAGTCCGACACTTGTTTTGACAAATTTGTTGCCACTTTCCACAAAGATATCCACCGCTTCACCTTGGCGAACATACAAGTTTTTTTCATTTTCAAGTGCTTTTTTCATCTCTGTGTGATAGGCATTTTTGTCCGCCTGCGCACGCAAACTCTGAACCGCCGGACCTTTGCCACTGTTTAACATTCTTATTTGAATGGCAGTTTTGTCGGCAATAATACCCATCTCTCCACCAAGCGCATCAACTTCGGAGACAAGTTGTCCTTTTGCCGTTCCACCAATGGAAGGATTGCAAGCAAGAAAGGCGATGGCATCAAGACTGATTGTCAAAAGCAAAGTTTTGTTTCCTGTGCGTGCCAAAGCCAATGCAGCCTCACAGCCTGCATGTCCTGCACCAATCACTATTGAATCAAATATCTCATCAATTTTTCTCTCTTCCATTTTCTTTCTCATCATTTTCCTAAGCAAAACTTTGAAAATATCAAATCAATGATATCTTCATTTTCGGTGTTTCCAGTAATTTTTCCAAGAGTTTGCCACAGTTTTTTAATTAACATGGCAAACACATCAAGCGTGTTTTCTTTGGCATTTAAAATCTCATCAAGAATATCTTTTGCTTCCTGCAAAATGGCTATCTGTCGTTCATTGGTCAAAACCAAACTGTTGAAATCAATCTTTTCTTCCAAAACCATGTCCAAAATTTTTTGTTTCAATTTTTGAATATTCTTGTTTGTAAGTGCGGATATTTCAATCTCATTTTCCTGTTTTGGAACCACTCTTTTTTTGTCCGTTTTGTTGATGACAGTGATAAACTTTTTCCCTTTCAAAAGATTTTCAATTTGTCTATCTTCCGCCGACTCTCTTTCGCTTCCATCAAGCACAAAAAGCACCAAGTCAGCCTGCATAAGATTTTGTTTACTTTTTTCGATACCAATGTT
Organism: uncultured Clostridia bacterium; assembly: GCA_944362545.1. GTDB lineage: Bacteria > Bacillota > Clostridia > Christensenellales > UBA1242 > Caccovivens. The sequence goes on along the minus strand of CALVTJ010000001.1, from coordinate 181,974 downwards.
TTCCACAACATCTTTCGTTTCTCTTATGCCAGCCGTGTCAATCAAATTGATTTTGATGCCTTCAAACACAAAACTCTCGCTTATTGCATCTCTTGTTGTGCCTTTAATATCTGTCACAATTGCTCTGTTTTCGCCAAGCATGGCATTCATGACACTGCTCTTTCCAACATTGGTCTTTCCGACAAGGGCGACATTTATACCATTTTTGAGATAGGTTGCGCTTTGTGCCTGCTGTAAGATGTCTTTTATGTTTGTTCTGACTCCTTCCAATCTCTCTTTTATGTTGAGTTTCAAATCAAGTTCATCAATTTCATCCGGATAATCAAGACCTGCTTCAATTTCAGCAATCATATTTTTGAGTTTATCTTGCTCTGTCGAAATCTTTTCTGCAAGTCTACCATTTGTCACTTGCAAACTGCTTTTGAGCTCTCCTTCGGTTTCGGCGTTTATCTCGCCAATAATCGCTTCTGCCTTATCAAGAGTGATTTTTCCATTCAAAAATGCTCGCTTTGAATATTCTCCCGGCTCAGCAAGTTTTGCGCCAGCCTTAACACAACTCTCTAGCACTTTTTGTGCAATCAACACTCCGCCGTGAATTTGAAACTCCACGATATCTTCTCCGGTGTAAGAAAATGGGGCTTTGAAATAGACCATCAAGCACTGCTCAAATTCCCCTTCATCAAGCTTGAAATTGCCAAAATACATATATCGTGGCTTGATGTTTTCTGATGTCAATTTGCTGTTATGAAAAAGTTTGAACGCAACAGGTAGACTTTCCTTTCCGCTCATTCTCACAATTGCTATTGCACCTTTACCCAATGGTGTTGAAATTGAAACAATTGGTTTTTCCATACACGAAATTATAGCAAATTGTGTGCAAAATTGCAACAACATCACTATTGACAAGCAAAAATATTGATGTTATCATAACTATATGAAAAGCGAAACTGTTGAAAAACTGAACAAGTTTGTCATAGATGGCTATACACCATCGCGCAAAGATGAGTCTTACAAAAAGATTCATCCTATTCTTAAGACTAGTTATGGAAGTTTGGTAAATTGTGTTGAGCACGCTTTTTTCAATCTTAAAAACAACCAAATCTTAACGGGCCGGTTCAACACTTTTGATGCCGATGCCCTTGCAAACTTTTCACATAAAAATGACAAATCTATCGATGATGTTCGTGACCGAATTTTGAATTTTGTTAGTTCCACCGGAATCAACATCAAAAAATGGGCACCACACAAAATTCTGAAAAACAATGAGTGGATTGTGGCACTTTATTATGACAGAAAATATCGTGACATACATTTTTTGCTAAAAGGAAATCTTTTTTGGACAGGCAAGCGAGGTTTTTCAAATTATGTGGACACATATGGCTATCTTCCAAAATACATCAAGGCGGGCTATGACTATTTTTTGCAAGATATATATGTTGTGGAAAACCCTTTTGCTAAACAAACTCAAACAACTTCCAAAATTGAAGATGTTGTTTCCACAAAACAAACCTTTTCTGAAAGAAAATCCGGTCTTTCTTCCACAACTTTGAAAAAATCCGAACTTTCATTATAAAAAAGCATATCTTTGCGATATGCTTTTAGTCTTCTTTATATTCTCTTGGAAAAACAATCAGATAACGATGCGGTTCTTCACCCTTGCTCATCGTTGTCACTCTCTCATCATTTTGCAATGCCGTGTGAATAACTTTTCTTTCACTGGCATCCATTGGTTCAAGTTTGTAATATCTTCCGCTCCTTGCCACTTTGTCAGCAATCCTTTTTGCAAGTGCTGACAATGATTCTGCGCGTTTTTCGCGATAATTTTCCACATCCAAAACCACTCGTTTGTGGTCTTCTGCTCTGCAAACCAAACTCATAAGATATGACAATGCAAGCATGCTTTCCCCGTGATGTCCAATCAAGTCATTGAGGTTATCTCCGGTCAATTTGTATCTTTCAAACCTTTCATCTGTGACCTTTTCAATGTTCCCTTCAAGCCCAAGAGCATTCAAAACGCCATTCAAAAATTCTTCGCCAGAAAATTTCTTTTCTCTCTTTTCTTTTGGTGTTGAAACAGATGCTACATACTCTTCATCAGTGAAAACTTTGACCTTTGGTTCTGTTTTTTCTTCTTTTTCAGGTTGTTCTTTTTCAATTTTTTCTTCTTTCTTTGGTTCTTCTGTGATGCTGATTTTTTGCTTTATAAATGTTTCTGCAAAATCTTCATCGTTTTCTTCTTCTGTTATTGATTTTTTGAGTTGTTCTCTCTTCTCATATTTTTCAACCGCATCCGGCGAAATTGTCACAAGCACTTTTGCCTTTTTCAAAAATCCTCCCTGACTTAAAATTTTGATGTCAACATCTTCTCTTGATGCTTTGAGTTCAAACAACGCATTGTCAATAGCCTGTTCAATTGTCTTTCCTGTCCCTTCACATGAACGCATTTTCTTTCTATTCTCCTTTTCTTCTTTTTTATACTTTACCACATTTGCTCAAAAACTTCAATCTTTTTTCATGATTTGTTTTGTTTTGCAATCTTTTTGTGCTATCATAAATCAACAAAAAAGGAGTTTTATGATTATAACCATAACAGGAAAACCATGCAGTGGAAAGTCTACCATCGCCAAAATCATTGTCAAGGACCACAACTTCAAAAGAATCGGCGTTGGCGATATGTTTAAGGAAGAAGCAAAAAGACAGGGGCTTACAGTGGAAGAGTTAAATCGAAAGTGTATGAACGACTTCTCTCTTGACAGATTGCTTGACAGTCAAACGGCAGAACTTGGCAAAAAATTTGAGGGACAAAACTATATCTTCGACAGCCGACTTGCATGGTATTTTGTTCCAAAATCATTCAAAGTGTTTGTCAACTTAAACGATGATGAAATGGCAAAACGCTTGATTGACAGAGAAGGGTTAAAAGATTATCCTTCATTTGAAGAGGCAAAAAGAGCGGTGCTTTCAAGAGAAAATCTTGAAAATGAGCGCTACAAAAAAATCTATGGCATTGACAACACCGACCTTACAAAATTTGATTTTGTCATTGACAGTTTTGACAAAAGTCCACAAACTCTTGCTGATGAGATTTGGGCGGAATATCAAAAATTCTGCAAAAACAATTCTTAATGCCACAATCAAAAAAATTTAGTCAAAAAAAAGATGGAAGGCAAAAGCCCCATCTTCTTTTAATCACTCTATCTTGATTGTTTAAGTTGGCTTTTCTTAACTCTGCCAAGGGTGATGTTGTCTTCTTGGCGTGACTGCAATTCCTTAACCGGATTTTCCTTGACTTCAAAACGATAATCCTGGCCAAACTTGTTGATGTGTTCCACAATGACCTTGTGGCTGGCATTCTCTTCGACCTTCTTTTGAATTTTGTTTTGATATTTAAAAAAGTTTGCATCATCTGGCACATCATTGATATTTATATATCCTTCTCTATATGCCGTGTTTTCCACAGTGTTTTTCAAGATCTTTCGGATGTATTCAGTGTTGGATTTGAGAGAGATAAGTTCTGGGAATTCTCCGCCCGGTATCACTTCTTGCCAATCTTTCTTTTCATACTTTTGCAAGTTTTTAACCGATGCATGAAGGTGGGCAATTTCCTGTTCCAACAACATCTCCCAAATGCCTTTGATTCTCTTGTCACTTTCATCGCACATCATGGAATAGTAAAGATAACATTCCACATACTCGTGCATAAGACACATCTCAAACCATGTCGCATTTGGATCAATTAAACTGCCATATTGTGACACGTGCTGTTCTTCCACCATAGCAATTTCTGTGTAAAGTTCTCTGCCTTTTTGGTTTTTGTAAAATGCGCCAAGGTTCATATAATAGTTCATTGTCTGCTGTTCAGCCGCGGTAATGATGTTTACTGCACACTTTGTGAAAAGATCGGCCTTTTTGTTGTCGATGTGCGGTTTCACTTCTTCATAGGGATGTCGATGATGTGAAACGGTTGGGCGGGCGGGTGTGATTTCCGTGTAATCTCCAACATAATCTTCTGCCTTTGCGCCCATGTCACTTTCAAGCAGATTGGCATAACGATAAAGATGGTCAAAATCTTCAAGAAGGGCAAAATCAAGTGCGTCTTTGACAGTTTTATCTTTGACTTTCTGTGCCAAAAAAGCTGTCAAATCCACCGCTAACTGTTCATAACCGATTGTTGTCTCCAAAAGATTTTCATTCACTGGTTTGAGTCCCGCAATCAACTTTTGCTGTTGCTGTTCACTGCGTCTGACCATGGCGATTGTTCGACGCAAATCGTTGTCGTTGCAATGTCTGTGAAATTGATGACCAAACCAAACAGACTCATATTCTGTTCCATTCATCAAAATGCACCTAACACGCGTATATGGACTGCACTCAAGTTTGTCATAAGGTTTTTGTGCCAAATCTTTCCAACTCATTATACATGATTCAAGTTTTTTTGGTTTTTCAAGAAAAGGGTTAAATTTCATAGTTTCCTCCACAAATTACTCTTTCCAAAAACCACAAAAATATACAGTTCCACACATCTATCATTTTAAAACAATAAAAAAGATAGTGAGCATTTTCACTATCTTTTTTATTCTTAAATATCGGTCTTGACAATCTTCAAAATCATATCAGTGGAATCATCAGATTTTCTTCGATTTTTTCTTATTAACTCACGAATTCCCCAAAAAGCATAATACATTATTCCCGCTCCCAAAATTATTGCGGTAAGATATAAACACATGTTTGCAAACCAACCATATTGTCGATTGAAATTGTCAAAGAAGAAGATTGGGCTGTTGACATAAGGCGAGATATAAAACATATTAACTCCGCCTTTGTCTTTCAATGCAACATTGAAAATTTGTGCCACACAACAACAAATTAAAAACACCACAACGCCTTTAAAAAAGTCATACCAATTCTGTCCGGCGCGACCACTGAAAAACAGATAAAGACCGATAAACACCAAAATCATATGCCAAGTGTATGCGTGGAGAGTTAACGTCCAATATGAATGATTAAGTCCACTAGGTTCGGCAAATGAGATTGCTCCGCCAAAGAAGTTGAAGGCAAACATAAAGTTGTAGATATAATTAAGCACTTTTTCGTTCTTGATGAACAGGCACAAAATACAAAGATACATCGGAACAGAACAAAGTTGAAAAGGAAAAATCCACCAACTATATTCGCAATCTTTGACAACATAAAAATAAAACAATTGTTTATAAAGTTCAGTTAAAATTAAAAATCCGCCAGCAACACCTAAAATGATTTTGTTCTGCTTGTCATTTGCCCTACGCAAAAACCATGCCAAAAGCACGGCAACAATTCCTCCAATGACAACAAATAAAATGTGAAATAAGCCATAAGACTGTGGCGGAGTCATTTCCCACGCTGTCCACTTAAAAAACTCTTGCATAAAAACTTCCTTATCTTTTGATGTTTCTATCATAACACTAACAATAGCAAAAATCAAAGCAAATATTACAAAAAATGTGATATAAATAATATTTGTGTCAAAAATAAAAAAAATTGCAAAAACAGTTGAAAAAGATGGAGGAAATGTGTATAATAACATTGCAAACTTAAACAAAGGTTTGTCAAAATATGGAGGATTGGCTGAGCGGTTTAAAGCGGCGGTCTTGAAAACCGTTGATGTTTAACAGCATCCGCAGGTTCGAATCCTGTGTCCTCCGCCATCAAAATTCATTTTATCGACTTGAATTTTTTGTTTTCTTTTATACAAAAAACAAACAGCTTATCGCTGTTTATTTTTTGTCTACTTTTGCCTGTTTATTATCATATACACTAGGGCTACATACTTCTATTTCAATTTGTTGTATTCCTTGTCGCTGACTTCTTCCAGCCACTCGTTGCTTTGTCCTTTTGCCGGTACTTCAATGGCAACGTGCGCAAACCATTTATCCTTTTTTGCTCCATGCCAATGTTTCACTTCTGGCGCAATGTAAACGACATCTCCTGGTTTCAACGCTTGTGGTTTCTTTTTCCATTCTTGATACCAGCCTTCACCATCTGTGCAAAGCAAAATCTGTCCGCCTTTGTGATGGATGTGCCAATTGTTTCGACAACCCGGCTCAAATGTGACATTCGCAATTGACACTCCTTGACTTGTCAGCGGTTTGAGATAACTGTTTCCAATAAAGTATTTTGCATACGCGCTATTAAGTTCTCCCTTGCCAAAAAGTGGAGAAAAATCGCTTTCGCTTGTGTTTGTTTCATCTGCATAAACTTCTCTGACAAGTGGAAAAACTGCCCACGCATTTGGCCAGCCGGCATAAAATGCCACATGAGTGACAAGTTCCACCATTTCTTCTTTCGTGATGCCATTTGCTCTGCCCATGGCAATGTGTGATTTGAGAGAATTGTCAAAAATTCCCTTTGCCATAAGGGTGGTGATGGTTATCATGCTTCGACTTTTAAGAGATAACTGTTTGTCTCTTGACCAAACCTGTCCAAACAAAACATCATCGTTAAGTTCGGCAAACTTTGGTACTAAATCTCCAAGATTTTTTCTTCCCGCAGTTTGTTTTTTCATAAATCCCTCCTTAAATTTTCACGACTATATTATATATGTTGGAGTAAACTCCAAGTCAAATAAATTTAAACATTTTCAAACAAAAATCTTTTTTATTAAAATCTTTGCTGTTCCATTTTTAACGTAAAAAAAGATAGTGAAAAACACTATCTTTTGTTTTTTCATTGCAGACAAAACTTATTTTGTTTTCTTCGATGTGAGTTTGGTCGTTTTTCTTACAACTTTCTTTATCGGTTTTGTTTTATTTGTGTTTGTCGATTTTTTCGTTCCTGTAGATTTTGGCTGACTGGCTTTCTTTGTGACAGGTTTTGTGCTTGTCTTTAAAGTGGTCTTTGTTTCTTTTTTCGCTGGAATTTTTGCCACACTTTTTACTTTTGTCACAGTTGATTTTTCTTTCACTTTTGTTTGTGCTTTGCCAGCCTTTTTGTTTGCAGTCGTTTTGTTTTTTTTCTCTTTTGCAGAACTTAAAACATTTGAATTGGTCGGTTTTGTTTCGGTTGAAGTTTTTGATGTCTCATTTTTTGTCAAAACAATTTTTGTGTCGTTTGTTTTTCTCCCCTCTTCAAATTTCTTTTTGTTGGCATTTATGGCTTTGACAATGTTTCTTATCACTTTGTCTTTGTCAAGCCACCAATCGCGACTCCAAACTCTCATGATGTCCCAACCACGTGATTGCAAAAATTTATTTCTATAGACATCTCTTTCCAAAATAGAATCACTGCTCTTGTAAGCGGCATAGTCACACTCAATGCCAAGCAGATATCTGTCAATCTTCTTGTCATAAACTGCAAGCGAAAGTTTGTAGTTTGTGTTTCCAAGATTTGTTTCCACGTCATAACCTAGTTTGACAAGTTCTTCTTTGATGTCTTCTTCAAGTTGGTTTATGACAACCTCATCGGTTGTCTGTGGAAGTGCAGGTTTGAAGGAATCCAAGATGAATTGCGCTTCTTTGTTTTTCTTGTTTGAAACCGCTCTGACATATTTTAAATAACTCTTGAAAATCTTTGGTCCTGCATTTTTTGTTCCTTCAACGGCAAGTTCTTCCGGTTCAATGCTGGTGACAACATAAATCTTTTCTTTCGCTCTGGTGATAGCGACATTCAAGCGGTTTTCTCCACCTTCGGCAGAAAGTGGTCCAAAATGAGCAACAACTTTTCCATATTCATTTCTTGCATATCCAATGCTGAAAATGATGATATCCCTTTCATCTCCTTGCACATTTTCAAGGTTTTTGATAAAGATTGATGTGTCTTCATTGTTCTCTTTTCGGTTTTGCTCTCTTATGTAAGCATCACGAAAGGCGGAATCTTTTTGACATTCTCTGTCAATGGCATCTTCAATAGCATTTTCCTGTTCGGTGTTGAAAGTGATGATTCCGATTGAAGATTTGTTTCTTCTGTTTTTGATAAGTTTCTTCAAAAGTTGAACAACAGCATTTGCTTCTTCATCATTTCTTCTGCCAAGCCACTTGCCATTGACTTTGATTCTTTCAATTGGTTTGTTTCCGATGTTCTTGGTGACATTTGGCGCAATTTGAAGTTTTCCATCATAGAAAGCATAGTTTGAAAAGTCAATGAGTTCTTCATTTCTGCTGCGATAGTGATATGTCAAGTTTGTGCTGTTAAATCTTGACGTTGCAAGATCCAAAAGGCTTTCCACTTCAAGTGCTGCCTGTGTGGCAAGGTCCATCTCTTCATCGCTGTCATTGCCCAAATATCTCTTGACAAAGGTGGCAGTTGGACGAAGTTGTTTGGAGTCTCCGGCAACCACAATATGCTTTCCACGATAAATTGTTGGCAGTGTGTTTTCAATAAATACCTGACTTGCTTCATCAAACAAAATCAAATCAAACATCTCTTTTTTGAGTGGAAAGATTGTCGAAACACTCTCTGGCGACAAAAGCCAACATGGAAACAGTTTAAGCAAAAAATCACTGTAAAGGTCGAGCATTTTTCTTATCGGCAGAAGCCCTTGTTGTTTGCTGATTTGATAGAGATAATTTTTGCTTTCCGAACTTGTTGTATAATGTTCTATATAATCATCCTTAAATTTTGCCAAACAGATGTTTCGAGAGATTTCTTTCTCTTCTTTTTTGAGTGACAAAATACGATTTCTCACATTTTCGAAATCCAAAATCTTGGAAAGTTTTTCTTTGTTTTCTTCTTCATATTTTATTGCTTCATGATAAACTCTTATCTGCAACAGTTTGTCTATGACATCACGATATTGCTTTGCGCTTTTTGTGTTTTCATAGGCAAAATTCAAAACCACGCGTTCTTCATCTGTCAGTCCTTGTAGAGCAACATTTATGTCACGAATTTCAATGTAATCTCCAAGTGCATTCAAAAGCATTTTCAAAAAGATGGAATTTCCATTGATGATGTTATCCATTGCCATCAAATAACCCTTTTGGTCAAGCACTTTGTCAAGCAAAGAGTATTGAGAAATATAATTTTTGATTTCACTCATTGTGTCTTGAAGTTTTTCTTCAATCTCTTTTTCTTTCTTGTTTGTTTGCTGTTTAACAAAAGGATAAGCCACAAATGCCACTTTTGACCATTTCAAACTTTCATAGAGTTTTTTGTTTTCCACTGTGGCAATCATCTTGATAAGTGGTTTCATTTGTTTGGCATCTTCAACATTGTTTTCGGTCATGTAAATCAAAAGTTGGCGGGCATGTTGGTGTTTTGCTGTGTCAAATGGCACAATGTTTCTTTGAATCACTTCGCGAAGATATGTCTTCATTTGATTGATAACATGAATCTCCACGTTTGGTTTTATGTGGTCTACAAGCGGATTGGCTTTCTTGAGTTGTATGTAGCGATAGTAGAGTTGGTGCTTATGTTTCTCTTTTATAAGACGCAAAGTGGATGACAATGTTTTGTAATTCATTGCCATCAAATTCTTGTTTTTGAGCATGAGTTTGTAAAGTTCATAGTCCGAACTGTGTTTACCAATCTTTGCCGAGTTTGTATACATCTCTTGCAGTGAAAGTCCAAACGGTGTCTTTGTGAAAAGGGTGTTAGAGATAATTTCAAGTTCTTTAACTTCCTTTGCAATATTTGCTTCCACTTCATCAAAAGATTGATAGTTCTCTTCACTCTTTCCACCGTTTAAAACCGCTTGGTGCATTTGGTTGCATCTTTCATAAAAAGCAATCTTGTTCTTTTCCGCATCCGTGATGAACATACATTTTGAGTTCAAGTTTTGTAAACGATTGAAAACGACATCAAGTGCAGCCTTCTTTTGCGATACGACAAGCACTCTCTTGTTTTTGCAAAGAGCATCGGAGATGATGTTTACAATAGTTTGGCTTTTTCCTGTTCCCGGCGGTCCATAGATGACCATATTTCCAAATTCGTTGAGTTTTTCAATGGCGTTTTCTTGAGCATAATCCAAGTCGTTTATGGTGTAAAGTCTTGTGTCAAACTTTTTGTTTTTCTTGGCGTCTTTTCCTTGCAAAAGTTGTTCAATTGCCATGGAAGAAAGATGGCGCTTTTCCAACAAAGAATAGTCATTGTAAATGGCATTTGCAAGTGGAAAACGACCAATCACGCAGGCGTTTGAGACTTTCAATTCTCCAAATCTGAAGTTTGTTTCTTTCAAATCGGCAAACTTGACAAAACCTTTGTCAAAACGACTGCCAAGTTCAAACTTAAAACCATATGCCGACAGATAATCCAAAACATCGTTGATATTTTTAAGTTTGTAGTCCATCAAGTTGTCAAATTCCATCATCATGCCATCATAATTTAGTCGATGTTCTTTGGCATAAGCGAGCAAAAGCACTTTGTTGAATTGCACAAGTTCATCGGTTTTGAGTGACACTGAAACTGTGGTGTCGCTTTCAATGTTGATGACCACAGGAAACAGAATGAGTGGAGCTTTGACTGTGACATCTCTGTTCAAAATCCCTGTCACAAAAGGATAACCAATGAAAAGTTCATATCTTCCTGTTTCCTTGGCAAATTCTTCAATCTCTCTCTTCAAAGTTTTCAGAGCCGAAACCTGTGAAGAGATAATCTTCTTACCTTCTTCTCTCTTCAGTCTTTCACGACGCAAATTTTCATTTCTCTTGTCTTCAGCAGACATGTTTGAGGTGTCGTTGAAAGAGTTTTTTATCCTTCCTTCAAGATCAAAAGTTTGGTAGAGTTTTTCTTTATTTTCCTTTTTGATGAGTGCATAACTTGTTCTTTTCCCTTTCCATAAAAAAGACAAAAACTCATCAATCTCATCGCTATCCTTTCCTATGATTTCGCCGATGTCATAGGAATATTTTTTGCTAATATTCTTTGAATAAAGACTCCTGTTTTTTCCACTGATTTCAATTAGTCGTTCTTTGTAATACTTATATATTGATGCCATAACTTTCTTTTCCTTTTTTCTTCAATTTTTATTTTAACAAATTATCTGTTTTTTTACAAGAATATGAAAGATAAAAAAATTATTTTTTGTTTGAAAATAATTAGGAAATTTTTTTGTTTGTGTTATAATAAATTTAGAAACAATTTGTAAAACATGAGGAGGAAAAATGAAAAAAGTTTACGAACCACTTTTCACACCTTGGAAGATAGGAAATTGTGAAATCAAAAACAGAATTGTTCTCTGTCCGATGGGCGGAACATCTCTCTTTGGCTGGATGGAACCACATCACTTTGACAAAGATGCAGCTGACTTCTTTATGGATTTGGCAAAACATGATGTTGGACTTATCATCCCTGGCATTGCACCAATAAGAAACATGATTGGCAATCGTTGGCTTTACAAAGCAAAAGGAGCTTTCAAAAAACTCAAACCTTATATGGAAGAACTCCACAAAACAGGGGCAAAACTGTTTGTGCAGTTGACTGCAGGTTTTGGAAGGTCATTTACCATTCCAAATTCCATGGCGGGCATTGTCAAGCACAAATTTATGAGAGGACTTCTCAAACCTATTATTGACATTGACAGACTGTGCGCATCTCCAAGTGAACTTCCTTCTCGCTGGCTTGAAGGTTTCAAGTGCAGACAATTCACAGTCAAAGAAATCAAAAAGAGCATAAAGGCATTTGCAAAGATTTCAAAAATGCTCAAAGAAGCTGGAGTAGATGGTGTGGAAATCCACGCTGTTCATGAAGGTTATCTTCTTGACCAATTCACCATGCCTTACACAAATCACAGAAAGGATGAATATGGTGGCAGTTTTGAAAATCGTTATCGCTATCCTGTGGAGATTGTCAAGGCCATCAAAGCAGAATGTGGAAAAGATTTCCCTGTTTCACTTCGCTATTCAGTAGTAAGCAAGACCAAAGGCTTTGGTCAAGGTGCTTTGCCGGGCGAAAAAGATTATGTTGAAGTTGGCAGAACAATGCAAGAGAGCGAAAAGGCAGCAAAATATCTTCAAGATGCTGGTTATGACATGCTCAACTGCGACAACGGAACTTATGATGCTTGGTATTGGCCACATCCACCAGAATATATGCCACAAAACTGCAACCTTGAAGATGTTGCTCATATCAAAAAATTTGTCGATATTCCGGTTGTGTGCGCTGGAAGAATGGAAGCGGATGTTGCTGCAAAATCCATCAAAAGCGGAAACATTGATGCAATGGGTGTAGCAAGACAATTTTTGACAGATCCACATTGGGTGACAAAACTTGAAGAGGACAGACTTGAAGACATCATGCCTTGCATTTGCTGTCACAATGGATGTTTCCCAATGGCTCACTACAAAGGCGTGGCTTGCGATGTTCCAATGCAAGATTCTGCACACATGGCTCGCTGTGCATTAAATCCACAGACCATGGACAATGGCAAACACGATTTAAAACCTGCTAAAAAATCTAAAAAGATTGCCATCATCGGTGGCGGAATTGGCGGAATGGAAGTGGCAAGAGTTGCCACAATTCGCGGACACAAAGCAACCATTTATGAAAAATCAAATCATTTAGGTGGTGTGTTTGTGCCAGCTTCTGCTCCATCTTTCAAAGAGAAGGATAAACAACTTATTGCTTGGTATCTTCGCCAAATGGAACAACTGAAAATTGATATAAAACTCAACACAGAAATCACCGACCTTAAAGCCCTTGATGCCGATGAAATTGTCATTGCCACAGGTTCATCTGCAAGAAAACTCAAGGTGGAAGGAAGTGAAAGATGCTTGGATGCCATCGACTATCTCCTTGACAATTCCAAAGCAAAAGAAAATGTGGTTATCATCGGTGGAGGCCTTACCGGATGCGAAATCGCTTATGATCTTTTCTTGCAAGGAAAGAAACCTGTCATTGTTGAAGCGAAAAATGACCTTATGGCAACGGCTGGACTCTGTCTTGCAAACTCCTCATATTTGCGTGACTACTTCAAACTCAAAAAAGTGCCGGTATATCTTGAAAGTGCTGTCACAAAAATCACTCCTGACAGCGTGATTGTCAAAGACAAAAACGGAGAAACTCACACTCTCAAGGCTGACACTGTTATCACAGCAATAGGCTACAATCCTGCTCCACTTTCAAAAGAAAGCAAACATGTTCATGTTGTGGGAGATGCTCTCAAAGTTGGAAATCTTCGCACAGTTATTTGGCGTGCATGGGATGTTGCCGAAAAATTGTAATTCTAACTTAATTTTTAATATAAAAATGCTCAAATTTTTTGGGCATTTTTTGTTTTACTCTTGCATTTTTTTTGTTTTATGCTATACTCAAAAAAACTTATTATGGAGGTGACAAAATGACATATTTTGTAGGCGGAGCAGTTATTTCATTAAGTCTAGTAGACAAGGTCACAGATTATGAAAACTCCCTCACCGTATCGGAAAGAGAATTCTATGGTATTGGACAAACCAACAACAAGCAACTTTTTGTTATGCGCAACAATAAACACAAGGTTATTGCCGAGACTTTTTTATATCAAGAATACAAACAAAAAAATGGCAACACTTTTGTCTCTTTCCATCCAAAAGAAATTGGCTTTGTCGAATTTGACATATCAAAAAGAAGCAAAAATATACACATAAGTTATATAAAAGTGCATCCTGAATTTCAGGGGCTTGGCATTGGCAAGGAACTTCTTGCATATGTAGAAAGTTATGGAAAGGAAAAAGGTTGCAAAACTGCCACACTTGATTGCTTAAGCACCTACACAGATGGTGTTTCCACTCTTGTGTTTAGAAAAGAAAAGGGACAAAATGACACTCTTCGTCGAATGAAAGAACGTGGTAAGGTTGTGGACAAAAATATGAAATTTTACATTGGAGCACAATATCACAAACAAAACAATCGAAAACCACAAAATGATTATCTTACACCGATGATAAAAAACAAGCTTTGCTACCGTATGGCAAAAGTGACAAATTTATTGTCACAAATTCATTTTCGCCTTGCAAGACACGCATTTAAAACTATCAAACTTTCACAGAAAGATTTTGTCTTTCTTCACAAAGTTTTTTCAACAAACAAGATGCTAGAGCCTACCAGAATCAAAGGAAAACAACTTTGATAACAAAGTCATATATTTTTCTTGTTTGACAATTTTTTCACAAAACACAACCATCAAGGACAATTCTTTAGGTTGTGTTTTTTAATAAAAAAGAGAACATCTTCTCAATGTTCTCTCAAGCTAAGACACAACAAGGCTGTCTTTGTATAAACCCAGACTATAATATTCTGCTACCAAACGAATAAGTTCGCCAGCCGTAGGCTTGTCATTTATGGTGTAAAGCTGAGTGTTAAACATCTTGTTTAACTCTGCGAAACTCTTGTTTATGTAGGTGTTTTCAATGGCGTGTCTAATGCTTCTTTCAACACAACTTTCCTTCCCCGCATCAAACTTTTTGCCAACTTCAATATAGAGTCCTTTGCACAAGTTATGAATCAGTTTAGGGTTTTGAACTACCAACTCTATGGCAAAACACAGATAACTGAATCCAATCAAATCACATCTAATTCCAATACGAATCAATGTAAGTTTGATAATTCTTCTCATGTTTGCCAACTCTTTTTCGTCCATTTTGTTTATCCTCCTTTTAAGACTTTCATCCTACAAAAAGGTAATAAAAAAACTTTTTTTGACAAAAAAGTTGAAAACCATTTGCCTGTCTTATAGAACTAGGTCAAAATTCATGCTCTTCTCTCAAAGGAATCTATATCGATTTTTGAAGAAACACATCGAAATTATAGCACCATAAAAAGCACTTTGCAATACAAAATTTTAAATTTATTTTGCTAAATTTTTTCTAATGTTTTTAAATTTTGTCGAAACATTTTAAATGTTTTCCAAACTATAAATTGTCATCAAAACCAAACAAAAAATCAGGCGAGTTTTGCCTGATTTTTCTGTCAAAAATAATATTGTTAAAAAGATTATTTTTCTTCCTTTTTCTGCAAAAGTGTGACTGTTCCATCCACCGAAACAGAGATTTTATCACCAGTTTTAATGGCGGTCAAAATGTCTTTGCCAAGTTTGTCAATGGCAATGATTTTTGAGTTTTCCCAATTCTTTGCCAAAATCACTCCACTCGCAGCCAGAGAGTCAATCTCTTCGCTGAACAAAAGTGCAGCAGGATTTATTCCCATTTGGCAGATTGTTTGGATGACAAGTCCGCCCGTGGTTGAGCCGATTGTCTGTGGCAAAATCAAAGCCACTCCTGTCAAATTTTTCCCATAGACATCTGGATTGTTTTGGTCTGAACCAATGACCTTTTTCTTGTTCATAAGTGCTGATTTTTGAAAGGTGGCAAGAGTGTTCAATCCCTGTCTTGAAACCACGCATTCTCCTTCATAAGTTCCTGAACAAATCACTCTGCCTTTAAAAACTGTTTTCTCTTTCTTTGCCATAATTATTTCACCCCACAAATAATTTTCACAATGTCATCATCTTTGTAATATCTCGACTTTGAATATGTTCGAAGTTTATTTGAATTTGTTATGATTGGTTTTCCGCCGGCGATTGGGTTGTTGGTATACATAAGCGGACAAATTGAAGCGAAGTTGATGCCAAAATCTTTGAGTTTTTTATATTCTGGTGTGGTCTTAAATTTTTCCAAAACCTTTGGCGCACTTGTCATGATTGTGCGTATAACAACCTTTTTCTTTCCACTCTGTTTGAGTGCATTTTCAATCTTTTCTGTCCATTCAATGAGTTGTTCAAATGAAAGATGTGGACATCCAATAAAGCACAATGTTGGTTTAGCATCTTTGTCCTTCCACATAACAGGATAACTCTTGTAAACTCTTTCAAGTTCAGCATCATCAATGACATAAACTTTGGCATTTTCTTTGACAAGATTTTTCTTCCCAAGTTTCTTTGCCTCTGGTGTCAAGTGGTCGATGTGATAAAGTCCAACCGCACCATTTGAAGCGGTGGCTGCTCCAAAATCTTTGAGATAGGAGATTGTCTTATCATCCAAGGTCCTGCCCAAAAACTTGTCAAGACCGACAACATATGGCACATCTTCCATAACTTTCATGCCTATGGCACTGCCCAAAATCTGTGCTTCTGGCAAAGATGAGGTTTTTACTTCAATAATCCAATCTGCCTTTCTTCCTTCATCGGTCAAAAGTCCAAATTCTGGAACCTTCCCCAAAATTGATCCAAAGATGTCAAGCATCCCGCTGTTGCGGTTGCATCTTGCGCCAAGCACAGAATTTGCAAACACCACTGCACTACTCTCTGCCCATGACAAAATGTCTCCATATTTTGGAGTGTTTCCAACTTCTTTTAAATAACAAGTGCAAGTGAAAGAATCTTTGCTTTTGAGTCCGATTTTGGAAAGTTGTTCTTCATAATGTTTTTGTTTTGAATACATAATTTTGCTGAAAATCAGTTTATCCAAAACTCCGCACTTGACATTTTTGTAGTCAATTGGGCGTGGGTCAACCGTGAAAGGATAGTCCGTTTTCAAACCCGCATCAATGATTTCATCCATAATTCTGTAAACAGGTTTCAAAAGTCCGATCCCAAAAGATGTGACAAGGTGACCATCGTGCGTGACCGGAACAAATCTCTTTGCTCCAAAAAGTTCACCAAACTCCACCAAAGTTTTCATGATTTTGGCTTTGGTTTGACCTTCTTTGCCTTCAAGAATGGCTTTTTCTTCGGCAGTCAGTTTCATTTCTTCCTCCTCTTAATATTATCATTATATATCAAATAATTTTTTCTTCAAAACATTTTTCGGTGATTATTTGATTTGTTTTTTCTCATTCATATGTTATACTCTTTTTAACAAAAGGGGATAATTGGATGAATACAAAAGCAAAAAAGGCACTTAAGATTTCACTGTTCACTTTGCTGGGCATTGTTGGACTTGTTGTGCTAATTTTGGTGGGATATGTGATTTATTTAAGTGCCACATTTTATCGCATAAGAGACAATCTTTTACTTGACATCACAAACAGCCAGACATCTCAAGTTTCAATCGGGGAAGATTACACCATCACAACCTACAACATCGGCTTCGGGGCATATTCGCAAGATTTTGACTTTTTCATGGATTCTGGGCAGATGTTGGATGGCACAAAGGTCAGCGGAAGCGGAAGTCGTGCCAAAAACAAACAGACTGTGCTTGACAACACCACAGGAGCATTGCAAATCATTCAAAATCAAGACACCGATTTTGCATTTTTTCAAGAGGTGGACACACATTCCGACCGAAGCCACTTTGTCAATCAATATGAAATGTTGCAAAATGGCTTGGGCGCAGATTATTCTTCTGTTTATGCCAGCAATTTTCACAGCGGATATCTTTTCTATCCACTCACAAATCCGCATGGTTCGGTAAATTCCGGCATTGCAACATTTTCAAAATATCAAATTGCCGAAAGTGTGAGAAGGTCCTTTCCAATTGACATGGGCTTTTTCAACAAGTTTTTTGACCTTGACCGATGCTTTGTTGTCAATCGGTTGAACATTGAAGGTTCGGATAAACAACTTGTCCTTATCAATCTTCATATGAGTGCCTACGATGAGGGTGGAAAAATTAGAGCCAAACAACTCGAATTACTTAAAACAATTTTGAGCGAAGAATATGAACTGGGCAATTATGTCATCGCGGGTGGAGATTGGAATCACGACATTGCAGACAGTTTAAACACTTTTGATACTCAACAAACTGTTCCATCTTGGGTGGCTCAAATCACGGAAGAAGATTTGCCAGATGGCTTTTCGTTTGCATCCAGCAAAAATGCACCAACCTGTCGCTCAACAGATATGCCTTATGAAAAAGGAGTAAATTACAGCGTGGTTATTGATGGATTTATTGTTTCGAACAATGTTTCTGTTTCACTCATAGAAAACATTGACACCGATTTTATGTATTCCGACCATAATCCTGTCAAAATGACTTTTTCTCTCACATAAAACTTAAAACTTTTCTCTCACAATTTTTGTGATGATAAATTATTTAAAAAAAAAGAATGGTGCTTTTCAAAACATCATTCTTTTTTATTAAACTTTTTATTCCAAATTTACACACTTTGTGTTCTCTTTTGCCTTTTCGTGCAAAAGCAAGGTGTTTTCCATAAGGCATGCCACTGTCAGAGGACCAACTCCACCCGGCACAGGGGTGATATATGAGCACTTGTCTTTGACACTTTCAAAATCCACATCTCCCACAAGTCCGTTTTCTGTGCGATTTATTCCAACATCTATTACAAATGCACCATCTTTGACAAAATCTTTCTTAATCATTTTCGGTTTGCCAACTGCCACAATCAAAATATCAGCGTTTTGGCATTTTTCTTTCAAGTTTTTAGTGTGACTGTGACAATTTGTCACTGTGGCGTTTTTAGATTGCAAAAGTGATGAGACACTCTTTCCAACAAGCAAACTTCTTCCAATCACCACCGCATCCTTGCCATCAATATCAAACTTTTCATGCTCCAAAATCTTGATAATTCCTGTTGCAGTGCAAGGGGCGATTGTGCCAACTCCTGCAAACAATCTTCCAAGATTTTCATGTGTAAGACAATCAACGTCCTTACTTGGCAAAATGGTGTTTATGATTTCATCTCTGTCTTTGTCAAGTTTTTCAGGAAGTGGCAGTTGCACCAAAATTCCAGAAACCGTTTTGTCGGCGTTGAGTTTATTTAAGAAATCAAGCAAAAATTCTTTTGTTGTGTCCGCCGGCAACTGATAGACAAGCGACTTGATTCCGCACTCTTCGCAGGCTTTTTTCTTTGAATTTACATAGACTTTGCTTGCCTTGTCATCTCCAACAATGATGCACACAAGACATGGTACATCCCTGTTTTTGCTTATGTAATTTTCATATACCTTTTTTTTGACATTTTCTTTGATTTCTTTTGCAAGTTCTTTTCCATTTGTGACACTCATCCTATCTCTCCTTGAAATAATAATATCACAATCTCAAAAATTTTCCAAATCGGAGACAAAATTGTTTTTCAATTCATATAAATTCCTGAAAGGAGTTTTTATGGCAAACGATATGTATTATATAGGTGCAAATGATGAACACGGTGTTCAACCGCCAACACCAGGCAAGCGCACACCTGTTGTGCCAGGTCTGGAGAGACAGATATATGAAAACGAATTTAACAGAGCGGCGAAAAACAAGTTTATTGAAGCGTGTTTAAGGCAAGGCTTTTCGGTTTATGATGTCAAGCCAGAACTTTATGACATTTCCATAACCGAGCGCGTGCGCCGAATAAACAGACAAAATTTGACCGCGCTTGTCACATTTGCCTACAATGCCTATGGCACAGATTTCAATTCAACAAGCGGACTTGAAGTGTTTTATTCTCCATCAAATCCAAAAGCCACACAAAGCAGGCAACTTGCCACTGACATGTATGAACGATTGATAGAAGGCACTTCACAAAATGGCAGGGGTGTGAAAACTTTGGATGTCGGAGTTTTGTCAAATGTGAACTGCGTGTCATCCCTCATTGAAGCGGGATTTATGACAAATCTTCGAGAAGCGCAACTGATGATAAATCCTCTTTTTCAAACGGAAGTCGGTGAGCAGGCGTGCCACGGAGTGTGTGACTTTTTGGGCGTAAGTTATCTTCCACGCGACAACCTTGCAAATTATCCACTTCTTCGAAACGGAAGCAGAAACAATTTTGTCTTTTTGCTCCAATTTTTGCTCAATCAACTTGGGAATAATCTTTCCATTGATGGAATTTTCGGTTCATCAACAGAACGCGCTGTTCGTGCTTTTCAAAGTGCAAACAATCTTTCTGTCGATGGTCTTGTCGGTCAAAACACTTGGAGAACACTTTTGACACTTTCACCTTATCCGACTTTAAGGCGCGGGAATTCTGGACAATATGTGACATTTTTGCAACAACTTCTTGAAAGCAATCTCATCCCTGTCGGCACAATAGATGGCGTTTTTGGCACACGAACAGAAAATGCAGTTAGACAATATCAACAAGACAGGTCGCTTTCCGTTGATGGAATTGTCGGTGCAAACACATGGAACTCTTTGACAAATTTGAATAATTTGCAATAATTTTCTGTCATTTTTTAAAATGCAAAAAATTGTTTGAAAAATTATTTTTCTTTAATAAAAAAGATAGCACAAAAATGCGCTATCTTTTCTCAATTTTTTACTTTTTACATATCTTTTCGGCGGTAGTCAACTTCAATGACATCTTTTTCTTTCTTCTTTTTCGCATCCGCTTCAATCCACTTTCTCACAATCCAAGTTGTCAGTGGTGTCAATGCTATCATGACAAGTTGACCGACAATCAAATAGATGGCAAACAAACTTGTATACATAAATGTGAAAATACCGATTATGATTGGCATGATGAAATACATAAGTTTTCCGCCAGCCTGTTTTGGTTCTCCCTTCTTTTGCATAAGTTTGTTTGAAAGCCAAATTGAAAGGAAGGATGAAATAACTGCAATGATAGTCAAAATGTAATAACCATTAAGTCCAAGTGCCTGCGTGTCAATTCCTGCCACAACATTGTCAAAAATTCTGCCTTCATAGTCAAAGTTTTCTTCTTCCACTCTTTCTTCTTCGGTGTAGTATCTTGACATATAGTTCTCAATTTCGCTCTTTGTAAAGAGTGGACTTGTTGGCGATTCTGGCTTATAGATGTTCTTTATCCACAAAAAGCCTTCCTGTGTGTTTTTGTAATATTCTTCCACACTCCTTTCTGCCAAGGTCTTGAAAATCTCGTTGAAGCCAGTGTCAATATATTCATAAGTTGGCAGTTGCGGTTCTGTCGGTTCCTCTGGTTGTTCTTCGACAGTTTCATCTGTTTGCTCAACCATTCCCTCTTCGGCAGGTTGTTCACTATCATCTGGATTTTCATCTGTAGGAAGTCCAACATACTGTGCAATCAAGCGATAAATTTCATTATTTTCAATAGCTGGATTAAAATCAATTCTTGAAACATCATTTCCGCTTTCATCAGTGATTGTAATAACAAGTTGATTTGCTTCAATATCAATTTCAGCATCAATAGTATAAGGTGTTTCAGTTTCAATATGTGATGTGATTGTGTCTTTGATGTGAGCGACACTCGGATCATCATCATTTTCGTTTAGATAAATTACATTTGCGTATAAATCTTTCATGTTTTCATATTGATTGACAATATTAAAGTTTGAGACCGCTTGAAGAGAATTCCAAAGTGTCAAAAACACGGTCAGTTGAAGGGCCATGGTAATGAGCATTGGCAAACAGCTTCCCAACATGGAAAATTGATATTTTTTGTAAATTTCGTTTGTTTTTTGTTGCAAAAGGCGTTGATCATGACCATATCTCTTTTGAATAGCCTCAAGTTCTGGGCGCATCTTTGCATTTAAGTCGGAATTTTTCATGTTGACCTTTTTATTTATGATGTCAACAAGTGCAAACAAAATTCTCACAATGAGTGCCAACAAAATAACCGCCATAATATACGTGCCGGTTGCACCTCTAAACGCATTTAAGATTGTTTCCCAAAAACCTGTAGGTTGGCTTATGGTGACAAGGGCGGTGCTTATAAAATCCATAGATTGTCTCCTTTTATGTTTATAGGAACGGGATCATAACCTCTCTTCTTTTGCCATGGAACACATCTGCAAAGTCTTTTTATGCCAAGCCAAAAACCTTTGAAAATTCCAAATTCTTCCACTGCTTTTATCATATAATTACTGCAACTTGGTGTAAAGATACATGCGTGTGGAATCAGTGGAGAAATGGCATATTTATAAATATAGACCGGTAGCAGTGCTACTTTTTTAAGAATGTTTTTTGCTTTCATATTTTTCAAACAACTTGACAAGTTCTGTCTTTAAATTTTCAAAAGACAATGCGGTTGCACCTTCTTTTGCCATGACAACATAATTACAAAAAGAAGGAATCTTGACATAGAGTCTGCAAATCTCTCTCATCCTTCTTTTAAGCAAATTTCTTTTGTTTGCTTTTCCAAGTTTTTTGTTTATTGAAAAACCAATCTTGAAATTTTCATATTTGCTTTTCACTGCAAAGAGAGTGAAGTGTTCGGTATGTGTTCTTTCGCCCTTTTTGTAGATGTAAGAAAATTGATTGTTTTTTCTAAGTCTGTGGTCCATGTTCAAGCCTTATGCAGAGATAACTTTTCTGCCTCTGTTTCTTCTTCTCTTCAAAGTCTTTCTTCCGCCTTGAGTTCTCATTCTTTGACGAAAACCATGAACTTTTTGTTTTTGTCTCTTTTTAGGTTGATATGTTCTTTTCATTTTTTTCTCCTTATTTTAGTAAATTTTTCTGTTGCAAAAAGGTTTACGGTGGTATTATATCTAAATTTTTTTCTTTTGTCAACCAATGATGCCTTCATTTTTTCGATAAACAAGGTTTTTATTTTGACATTTTTTGTCAGTTATTTATGGTTCTTTTAAATTTTTCTTACCCTGGCATTTTTTCGAAGTTAAAAAATTAACAATATCAAAAAGACACATCAAATTTGATGTGTCTTTTCTCTTTAAAAATTTTTCTTTTAACCAATCATTCTAACTGGTAAAATCAAATACAAAAATTCATCACCTTCAACCGGCACAATCACGCATGGATTTGCTGGAGAATTGAAGCAAAGTCTGACAAACTCATCTGTGTTTGCTCTCAAATTTTCAATGAAGTATCTTGCATTAAATGCAATCAAAAGTTCCTTGCCTGTCATATTGATTGGCACATTTTCTTTGACATTTCCAATTTCACTGTTTGATGTGATGCAAAGGTTCTTTTCTTTAACATCAAACTTTACACAGTTTCCTTGCCCAACCTTCGACAAAAGTGATGCTCTTTCAAGCGCATCTTCAAATTGTTCTTTGTTAATAACACAAATTGTCTCATAGTTTGCAGCGATGATTTGTTTGTAATTGACAAAGTCACCTTCCAAGAGGCGGGTGGTGAGTTTTGTGTCGCCAAAGTCCACCATAAGAGTGCTCTTGTCCACATAAACATTGATGATGTCATCACTGTCATCCAAAAGTCGAGAGATTTCTGCTAAACTCTTTGCTGGAACAACAATGCCCATTGTCAAATTGGAAACTATATTTTTCTTAACCTTTGCAAGTCTGTAGCCATCAAGTGCAACGGCGTTTAACACATTTTTGTCAATGTCAAAAAGTACACCTTTAAGGATTGGTCTTGCATCATCAACAGCGACAGAGAAGATGGTTTTGTTTATAACAGTTCTAAGGTCTTTTTTGGAGATTCCAAAATATTGCATACTCTCAACAGTTTTGAAACTTGGATATTCCAAAACATTGTAGCACTGGATGATGCTTTGGCTGTCATCGTATTTGATAATCATTTGATTTTTGTCGTTGAGTTCAAGCTCTATCATTTCATTTGTCAATTTTTTGATAAACTCCGTGATAAACTTTCCTGGCACAACGGCTTCGCCTTCGGTTTTGATGTTTGCCTTGATTTTCTTTTCAATGGAAAGTTCTGTGTCGGTGGCACTCAAAGTCAAAGTGTCATCTTCGGCTACAATCTTGATACCTTCCAAAATAGGATTTGTGATTTTGCTTGAAATCGCTTTGCTAACGCTCAAGAAAGCATCTGAAAGGTCTATACCATGACATGAAACTAACATTTTGTTCTCCTTGTGGACTGATTGTCCTTTTGAATTTGTGAACAAAAAATTCACTTATCTTGATTATAACACATCGGGCTAAAAAAATAAAGTGAATTTTTAAAATAATTTTAAATTTCAAACATTTTTTCGTTCGTGCCTACGCGAGCCTTACTAAATTTATATTTTAATTTTTTTTGTTTATGTAATATCACTCTTAATAAGCACCTGTGGATATGTGCATAACTTTCATTTGACAAATTTTGAGTACAATATGTGGTGTGATTTTTAGCAAGTTAGACACAACATATTTGATTTTTTGCTCCGGTTTTTATGTGGATAAGTATGTGGATAAACACGAAAAGTTATACACATTTTCACTTTGACAATGTTGACAACTTTTTCTAGTCAACACTCAAAGAATTTTTTATGTCGTTAACAATGGCTTGTGTCTTTTTGTTGTTTTTAAGGTCCTGAGTGATTTTGTCACGAGAGTGCATGATTGTTGTGTGGTCACGCCCGCCGAAGAGTTTCCCAATGTTGACAAGTGGAAGATTTAAAAGTTCGGAGATGAGATAGATAGCAATCATTCTTGGCTCGACAATCTCTTTGCTCTTTTTCTTGCCTGTTATATCTTGATAAGAGATGTTGAAATAGTCACACACAACCGAGATAATCTTGTCTGGTGTAAGGTCGTTTTTGAGTTCTTCTTTTTGATTTGAAAAGATGTCTTTGACCTCTTCCATGGTGGCAACTTTTTTGCCGGAAAGGGTGGCAAGAAAATAAACTTCAGAAAGTTTGCCTTCAAGTTCTCTTATATTTGTGTCGACATGTTCGGCGATGTAATTTATCACATCATCTTCGGCATAATATTTTTCAAGTTGACTCTTTTTGTGCAAAATGGCAATGCGTGTTTCAATGTCCGGTTTTTGAATGTCATGAATAAGTCCACTTGAAAAGCGCGTGCGAAGTCTGTCTTCCAAAGTGGATATTTCCTTTGGGGGACGGTCGGAGCAGATGATAACTTGTTTGTTTGACAATGTCATTTCGTTGAAAGTGTGGAAAAATTCTTCCTGTGTTTCTTTTTTGTTTGAGATAAATTGTATATCATCCACCATCAAAACATCGAGATTGCGATATTTTTCACGAAAATCCATAATGGCCTTGTTTTTGGATGGAGAATAGAGCGATGATATATAGTCATTTGTAAATTGTTCACAAGTGACATATTTGATTTTTAGTTCTGGTTGATATTCTCTTATATAATTTCCAATAGCGTGCAAAAGATGAGTTTTTCCAAGTCCGGAAGCACCATATATAAAAAGTGGATTGTATCTTTTGCCTGGATGTTCTGCAACAGTTCTTGCAGCGGCATAGACAAATTGATTGCTCTTGCCGACAACAAAATTGTCAAATGTAAATTTTTCCACAAACGGATTTTTTTCTTCTGTGGAAGCGGAATTTTTTTCTTCAACACGATGGTCTTTGAGATATTCAATCTCTTCATTTGGGTCAAGCACCACAATTTTGAGAGGTCTGCCAATGACTTCAAAGCAACAATCGTTGATTTTGTCGATAAAGTTTCTCAAAATTTGATTTTTTGCCGAAACAGATTGAGCGGCAATGATAAAATTGTCCTTATCATCAATATCAACAGGCTTTATGGTCTTTATCCAAAGCATAAAAGAAACTGATGAAATACGCAGTTCCAACTTTTCCAAAATTTCTTGCCAAATAACATTTATGTCTTGCATTTTCATCTCCAATTTTAGTATTTAAAATTCAAAAAATCTTATGTAAAACAGCGGAGAAAAGAGAGATTTTTTCTTTAAAAATTATAAGTTAGTCAAAATAAATTGTCAAGCAAGTTTGCAATAATAAAATTTTGTGATAAAATAGCATTGATGAAAATTGAAAGTTTGAAAATTCACAATTTCAGAAATTATGCCGACCAGAGTGTGAACTTTGATGACAAGGTCAATGTTTTTATCGGTAAAAACGCTCAAGGAAAGACTAATCTTCTTGAGAGCATTTATTATTGTTGCATTGGGAGAAGTTTCAAATCTTGCAAAGACAAGGATCTTGTCAAATGGGGAGAAGAAAGTTCATCAATCAAACTTTGTGGCAGCAGAAAATATAGAGAACTTGAAATTGAAATCAATCTTTTCAAATCGCAGAAGAAAAGTATCAAAATAAACAGCCTTCCAATAAGAAAAATGGGAGAACTTATTGGAGAGATAAACATTGTCTTTTTCTCACCGCAGGAACTCAAACTTGTGAGAGAAAGTCCAGAAGAGCGCAGAAAGTTTATGGACATTGACATTTGCCAAAACAACAAGAGATATTTTTATCAACTTGCTCGCTATGAAAAGATTTTGGCAAACCGAAACAAACTTCTCAAAAATAGTCAAACTATTGAAACTGTCAAAGAGACAATCGACATTTGGGACAGAGCACTTGTTCAATCGGCAAAATTTATTGCCTTTGAGAGAGAAAAATTTGTCGGACAAATCACGCCATACGCACAAAAGGCACACTCATATATAAGTGGGGGAAAAGAAAATTTGACCTTGCAGTATAAGTGCGGTTGTGGTGTCAATTTGGATGAAAAATTTGAAACAAACATGGACAAACTTTTGAAAAAAAACCTTGAAAAAGACTACAAACTTGGCTACACCACAATTGGAGTTCACAGAGATGATATTGACATCTTTTTGAATGATGTAGAAGTCAAGGCGTTTGGCTCGCAAGGACAACAGCGCACGGTGGCACTTTCGCTCAAACTTGCCGAACTTGAAAACATGTATAACATCAATGGCGAATATCCGGTTTTGCTCTTGGATGATGTGTTTAGCGAACTTGACCTAGACAGACAAAAACGACTTTTGAAGTTTGTTAACCGAACGCAGACATTTATAACTTGTACTGATGAAAAACAGATTTCAGGAAAAATTTACAACATCACAAATGGAAAAATAGTCAAAACTTTTTAAAAATTAAAAAAAATCAAAATATACAAATGAATATATTTCTTGATTAAAAGAAACGAATCATATATAATAAGTTTGAAAGAGAAAAGGAGAACAGCCATGGCAGACATAATCATGTGGGTGACAATTGGAGTTTTTGCATTATTTTTGATAATCGGTCTTATTGGAGGACTTGTTAGAGGACTTAAAAGGTCATCACTTCACCTTTTATTTTTGGTGGTCAGCGTAGTTGTGGCGTTTTTTATCACAAAGCCAATCACAAACGCCATTTTGGGTATTCAATTGAATATTGATGGACAGAGTCAAACAATCAGCCAGTTTATCATCTCTTCCATCCAATCAAATTTTGATATCTCGCAATTTGAAACAGCCACCACATTTTTGGAACAACTTCCAAATGCCATTGTCTCGCCAATTATGTTTATCCTTTTGACACTTGTTGTCTTTTTGATTTTTGATATCATCTATTTGATTGTGGCACGCCTTGCGTTTGGAAAGAAAAAGAACGATTTTGCCAAGGCAAAGCCATATCGTGCTTATGGCGGACTTATCGGAATTGTCGAAGGTTTTTTGTTTGTGTTTTTGTTGTTTGCACCACTCACTTCCTTGACAAAGACATATCAACAAATTGTCGAACTTCCAACGGCAGAAACACAGATCACAATGCTTGCAGAAGGCGACACACAAGGGGGACAACAAACTTCTCAAAAACTTCCAAGCATTGCCGAAGCACTTTCAGATATCTTGCCCCCGGAGGTCAATGAAGCCATTTTTGCTTACAACGACAGCGTGATTGGAAAAATTGCCGGAGCCGGTGGACTTGACAATGCTCTTTTTGATGGACTTTCAAATTTTGAATTGGATGGGGAAAAGATTGAAATAAGAAAAGAAATTTTGGATTCTACACAAATTTATGATGATTTTGTGGTGGTTTACAACGAAGTGATCGATAACAATTTTGAAAACATCAATTTGACAGAACTTAAAGCAAGCATTGAAAAATTTATCAACAATGGACTTTTCAAAACAGTTATATCCGACACATTAAACGATTTTGTGGTTAAGTTTGACACTCTCAAAGACCAACTCAACCTTCAAGATTTGCCAGAGATGGTGCAGGAGATTGTGAATGACCTTTATGAAAGATTTTCTAGTGAAGGATTTGATACTTATGAATATCTCAGACATGACATTTTGAGTGTGTTGGATGTTGCGGATGAAGTTTTGCAAAGTGATTTGATTTCACAGTTTGAAGGCATAAATCCAGACAGCGAAAACAGACTTGCTGACATTTTGACAATTATTGACACAAACAGTGAAGTTGTAAAATCTATTGCAAACAACGCACTCAATCTCAATCTTGTAAACGACACCTTTGAAACACTTGGCTCATATGCTTCACAAATGCTTTCAGACCAGTTTGCAAATGATCAAGGGCTTGAAATTGGACTCAACACTTCCATATCCGACAAGTCACAGATGATTGACCAACTGTTGCAAACTGTGAATGACTTCTTGAATATCAACAATATGGTTGATATTGGAGCGATGATGGAAGCGGAAAATGTTGTGGAATATCTTGCTGGAATTGATGATTTGGACAATGTTTTGACACAACTTGGCACCACACTTGACAATGTGAGAAACCTTGAAATTTTTGTTCTTCCACAAAACGAAACAAGACCAGAAACGGTCTATGTGCTTGACAACATCTTGACACTTTACAACTTCAACTTACTTGGCGATGAAGTTTATGAAAACCCAACAGATGAAACTCCAATCACACTTGATACTTATAGTAAGTTTGTTGACTTTATAAAAACACCGGTTTTGGAACTTCAAAACCTTGGACTTACAAACATTGGTGCGGACATGAATTTTGATGAACTTTTGAGTGCTGTTTTGACTGGACTTGAAGAAAATGAAAACCTTTTGTCTGACATGTTCTTGCCAATCTATCAACTAAATGCAATGAACTTGAATGAACTTTTCGACCAACTTATCTCACAACTTGGCAGTGAAGAAAACACAAACGGAATGTTTAGTTTTGACAAAGTCAAAGAAGAAGCTTCAAGCGCAGAGAAAAATGGAGTTGCAGTTTGGGATAGAGAACTTGGTTATCTTGGGCAAGTTTTGCTTTCACTTAACAAAGGCGAAGTTGGAACAGAAAATGAAACCTATCTCAGTGCGCTTTTGTCTGGCAGTGCTAATATGAAAGAAATTTTAAATGACATGATTGCAAACAACACTCTTGCTGACACACTTGACCCTGTCTTTTCAGCAACAGCATTTGAGGGACTGACAAGTCAAATTTTTGATTCGATTGACAGTGCGATTGAGTCAATAACAAAAGTTAAACCAGAAACCAAACTTGACAATCTCAAAGTCACAAAAGAAGATGTCATTGATACAATTCAAGAAATTCTTGGCACAATCAACACAGAAAGCGACCTGACATTGCAACAACTTGGTTCTGTTTTGGACACTCTCAAAACAAACGCTTATAATGGTGGAGCAAAAGATGGTGTGTTCAACGAAATTTTTGCAAATCTCATTTGGTATATCACAGGAGATAAGATTGTGGATAATGCAAGTTATGATGTCGCTCCTGAAAATGATTTCTACAAAGATGTGAAAGGTTATCTAGGTGTTGAAGGAGATGGATATTACGCAGTTGAAAGTTATGAAGATATCATGGCAGAACTCGAACAAGTTGTAAACTTTGCCACAACACTTTCAAGCAATTTGTCAGGGATTGAACTCAGTTTGGGAACTGCCCAACAGTTTGTTCAAGCAATTCAAACATCAATCGACTCTCTTGCAGGCACAGATGAAACAAACGCACAGATGCTTGCAAATGTCAAGAAACTCCTTGATGGAAACCCAGAAAGAGAAGAACTTTTCGACACAGCAAAAATTGCACAATATCGTGATGAAATCTCCTCTGCTATTGATCAAGTCTTTGAGGATGCAACACAGACTGCACAGGCATTGAAAACCTTGCTTGAAATTGCGTAGACCAAATATTTGTCAAAAAACTTAAATAAAAGATAGCGGAATAATCTCTCCGCTATCTTTTTTATAAAAATGTCTAAAACATTGTTTATTAGATATAAAAAACTTTCAAGCAACAAATTTTTGAAAAAAGTTTTGGTAAAATACAATTTGTGTGCTAAAATTGTTAAAAATGGCGGTGAAAATGGAATTTAAACATATTCCGGTCATGCTCAGAGAAGTGATTGACGGGCTCGACATCAAAACAAATGGCATTTATGTTGACTGCACAGTTGGTGGCGGTGGACATTCTTTGGAAATTGCCAAGCGACTCAAAGGTGGACATCTTTTTGCTTTCGACCGCGATGCTGATGCCATTGCCAAAAGCGAAAAGACTCTTAAAGATGTCAAGGACAGAGTGACATTTGTCAAAGCAAATTATAAGCAAGCACCACAGATTTTGAAAGAGAAATTTGACACTTTCAAAATAGATGGTTTTTTGGTGGATTTGGGTGTGAGTTCCTATCAAATTGATGAAGGAGACAGAGGCTTCAGTTTTGTTCATGATGGACCACTTGACATGAGAATGGACAGAGAAGAAAATGTGCTTACTGCAAAGGAAATTGTCAACACATTTTCGTATGAAAAACTTGCAAACGTTTTCAAAACATATGGAGAGGAAGAGTTTTCTTCTTCTATTGCCAAAAATATCGTAAAAGAAAGAGAAAATAACCCAATTGAAACGACCTTTCAACTTCGAGATATAATTGAAAAAAGCATGCCAAAAAAAGTGGTTTATTCTCGTGGCGGGGCCTCAAAAAAAGTTTTTCAGGCGCTGCGCATTTACATCAATCGAGAACTTGATGGACTTGACATTTTTTTGCAAGAGATGATTGAAATGTTAAAATCAAAGGGCAGAGCCTGTGTGCTTACTTTTCACAGTCTTGAAGACAGAATTATCAAAAATGTTTTCAAACTTGACAGCACCGATTGCATTTGCCCACCCAAAACACCTGTTTGCATTTGTGGGCACAAAGCAAGTGTTAAACTTGTAAACAGAAAACCAATTGTGGCAAGCGAAGAAGAGCAAAAAGAAAATTCGCGAAGCACAAGTGCCAAACTTCGCATTGTCGAAAAACTTTGAAGTTAAGAAAAATTGGTAATATGCACAAAAGGAGAAAGATATAATATATGGACAGACTTGTTGCAGAAACACAAACTGAAAAACAAGAGATTCATCCTGCGGTTAAAATCAAGTTGAAAGAGACAGCACCAATCTCTCAAACGGAACAAAACGTTGAAAAGCCAACAGAACTGCCACAACAAGAGAGTGAAAACAGCAGATATATAAATTCTTTCAAGGACATCACGGTTGCAGACATCAAACGCCAGCAGGAAGAGGAGAAAGTTGTCGAATTTGAAAAACAGAAAGAAGATTTGATTCAAGCACAATTTTCAAATTCTCAGGCATATGTGGAAGAAAAGCAAGAGAAAGCACAAGATGTCAATGAAAAAGTCATTGAAAAACCTAACTATGATTTGATAGAAGAAAACAAAAAAATTGTCAAACTAAGAAAGAAAGCAAAAACCAAAAGCATAAACAAAAAGAAATTGGCAGGAATTGCTCTTGCCTGCACGCTTGGTGTGAGTGCGATTGTGTGTGTGACAAATGTCGTGATTATTGACAATCTGAATTCAAGTTTTGTGCAGATAGATGAAACTTACAATCTCAACCTTGCACAATACCTCAAAAATCTCTATAATCTTGACACGACAAAAAAAGGAATGGATATAATTGAAACCTATCCGGAAGAGAAGAATGAAGCCGGAGACTTGGGACAGCACAGCAACTGGTTTGACAAAATTTGTTCGTTCATAGCGGGGTTGTTTGGAGGTTAAATTTGCAACAACCTTACACACTTTTCTCTCTGCAAAAACGAATAAAGGCAATTTTGCTTGTTTTGCTTTTTGTTTTTTGCAGTCTTGTGGTAAGGTTGTTTGTTGTTCAGATAATAAATGGAAAAGAACTGCAATTCAAAGCGACTGACCAATGGACCAGAGATTTGGCATTGACAGCGCCAAGAGGTTCTTTTTTTGATGTGACAGGGGACTCTTTGGCGGTGAGTTATACGACTTATGATGTCTATGTTCGTGGCAGAGAAGTGAAAAGTCCAACGCACACCGCATCTGTTTTGTCGCAGATATTGGAACTGGATCTTGAAGGCACACTTGAAAAGGTGTCGAGAAAAAATGTTTCTGAAGTTCTGCTAAAAATGCAGGTGGATGCGGACACAGCAGAAGAGATTTACAAAGAAAACTTGGATGGAATTTATTTGACCGAAAATGTCGGCAGATACTATGTCTATGGAGACCTTTTCACACAACTTTTAGGTTTTGTTTCGGTGGATAATGCCGGTCAGGCGGGTTTGGAGGCTTATTTGAATGACTACCTGACCGGAAAGGATGGCTACAGTTATGTGCAAAGCGACCTTCAAGGCAAAGAGATTGGAGGCAGTATCAGGTATTATGTCGGCGGGATTTCCGGTGATGATGTCACACTGTCTGTCAACAGCAAAATTCAAATCATCCTTGAAAAGATATTGGCACAGGCATACATTGACCAACAAGCGAAGGCTGTGACAGGCATTGTTATGCAGGCAAAGATGGGTAAAGTTCTTGCCATCTCCACAAAACCGAGTTTTGACTTAAATTCTCCACCGCGTGACAATTTGGAGGCACTTTTTGACCAATCAAAAATGACAGCGGTCACTGATGCATATGAGCCAGGTTCCACCTTCAAAATTTTAACTTTAGCGGCAGCACTTGAAGAAGGTGTGACAAGTTTGGATGACCATTTTTATTGTCCTGGATATCGCATTGTGGATGGACAACGCATAAGGTGTTGGAAAACCATTGGACATGGAGACCAAACATTGGCGGAAGCCTTTGCCAATTCTTGCAACTGTTGTTTCATGGATTTGGCTCTTCGACTCGGTGTGGATAAATTTTATGAATATATGCAACGGTTTGGGCTTGGACAGAAGACAGGTATAACAATAAGTGGAGAAAGTGGAGGAATTTTAATGCCAAAATCACAGGTCAAAAGTGTTGATTTGGCAAGGATGGGATTTGGGCACGCAATTGCAGTCACGCCAATTCAACTTTTGTCAATTGTGGCAGGCATAACAAACGGCGGAATATATCACACACCAACTGTGATTGAAAACATAAAAGACACAACAGGCGATGCGACATATTCGCCAAGAGTGACAGAACAAAGACTGGTTTCATCACAGACAAGCAAAAGCGTTAATGCACTTTTGCAAAAAGCGGAAAACAAGGCTGGAGATTTTACCTTTGTTGAAGGCTATAATGTTGGCGGAAAGACAGGCACGGCGCAGAAGTATGGCGAAAATGGACAGATTGCACAAGGAAAATATATCTCGAGTTTTATTGGCACATATCCGGCAGATGAACCGGAATACCTCTTTATGATTTTGGTGGATGAACCAAGTGCAGGAGCATATTATGGCTCGCTTGTGGCAGCGCCTTACGGAAAAACTTTCTTTCAAGAACTTTTTAGTTTTTACAATTTGCCAAAGGATGATGAAAGTGTGGTTGTGGAAAAAGTTGTTATGCCACAGGTTGTTGGCATGAGTCTTGCAAACGCTGTTGCACAAATCAAAAAAGCAGGGTTAGAATATGAAATTGATGGAAGTGGTGGAGTGATTTTGAGACAACTTCCACCTGCCGGAACAATTTTGGATAAAGAAACCACAGTTTTGCTGATAACTTAAAACAAAATTGCGGTTTATATGTTATTAAAGTTTGCTAAAACAAACAAAAATGCTCTATAATATCAACATGATAACAACATATATTGTGATAGGAATTTGTGTCATATTGGTAATTTTTCTCTGCTTTGCTCTTGCAGTGGCAAGTTTTTCGTTTGACAATTATGCCGAAAATTTAAAAAAGACAAATGACATGAAAAACAGTTATGGAATTTCCACACTTGATTATGTGTCACAAGTCAACAAAAAATATTTTGCTTCCAAACTTCAAATCATGCAATGTCCAGAATATCAGGACCATTACAGTGCTGGTGTGGTAGCCTTGAGTGAAAAGACCATGTATTCAAACAGCCTTGCTTCTCTTGCCATTGTCTCTCACGAACTCGGTCACGCTAGACAGGATGCCTCAGGGAACAAATTGCGCAAACATTGGTCATTACGCCGAACGGGCAGAATTTGCGGATACTTTTTTTTGCCATTGATTTTGATTGGTGTGGTTTTAAGTTTGTTGCAGGTGTTTGGAGTACTTGAAGGGCTTTACTTTTTGATTGTTGGGCTTTCGTGTTTGGTGATAGCTTTTGTGATTTTTGTTTTTGCGCTAGTTCTCAAATACAAAGAAATTCAAGTGGAAAAGGAAGCATCAATTTTTGCATTAGAATTTTTGCAAGAAATTTTAACCGAACCAGAAATCTCCATTTGCCGTGAATTTTTAAACAGTGCAAGATTGACATATTGGGCCGGACTTTTCCGCACAATGTTAGGATGGACTATGCTAACAAAAAAAGACAGCATGTTTAGATGATGTCTTTTTTATTTATTTTTTAATCTTCTGCTTCATCAATAGAACCAGAACAATTTTTACAAATATAACTTTTGCAAAAATGTGGTGTTGTATCATTTGGAAGATAACTTTTCTCTCCCATTGACACATCAATGACAAGTTTGTTGCAGTCACAACCGCGCTCATTGTAAACACAGTCTTTTACATTGCATCTAACACCGGAATTTTTCTTTTCCACCATAACCCTCCTTTTTATTATTGTTTGCAAAACAGAAAAAAATTATAAAAAAGATATAAAAATTTTTTTTCAACATATATATAAATTGTAAAAATTGTTGACAATGTTTTTGAAAAAAGATACAATGATGTTGTCACAATTAAATTTTAAAAGGAGAATAAGGATGAAAAGTGTAGTAAAGTTTTTCGATAATTTGCCACTTATTTTGAAGGTAATCTTTGCATTGCCTGCGCTTGATATTTTGTGGGCAATTTATCGTCTTTGCCGTTCAATCGACAAAGGAAACGCTGTTGGTATCATTCTTGCAATAATTATGTTGATTGTTTGCCCAGTACTTTTCTGGATTATCGACATAATCACATTGCTTATCAATGGCAAAGTCCTTTGGATTGACTAGAACAACACAAAAACAAAATAATTTAATAAAATTTAATAAGATAACCGCAAACAAAAAAGACCTCTGTTTTGAAGGTCTTTTTTGTTGATTTTTTCAATAAATATGAAAGGAAATTATTACATAAAATGCTTTAATATAAAAACAAATTCAAAATTTGCAAATCTTAAAACTTCACTTTGTCTGTCAAATAATCTTTAAGTTCATCAATTTTCAAACGAATTTGCCCCATTGTGTCACGGTCGCGGATGGTGACTGTGTCATCTTGAAGAGTGTCAAAATCAATAGTCACGCAGAATGGAGTACCTATTTCATCTTCACGGCGGTAGCGTTTTCCAATTGAACCTGCTTCATCATAGTCGCACATAAAATCTTTTGAAAGTTTTTCATAGACATCTTTTGCTTTTTCAGAAAGATTTTTTTGAAGAGGTAAAATGGCAACCTTGAAAGGGGCAAGAGCAGGATGGAAGTGTAAGACTACTCTCGTTTCACCGTTTTCCAGTTTTTCTTCATCATATGCTTCGCACATAACAGCAAGAAAGAGTCTGTCAGCACCGATGGAATATTCAATGACATTTGGAATATATTTTTCATTTGTCATAGGGTCGGTGTAAAGCATGGATTTACCACTAAATTCTTGATGTCTTGTCAAATCGTGTGTTGAGCGATGATGGATGCCATTAAGTTCGCTCCATCCCATTGGGAAAAGATAGAAGATGTCACAAGCGGCTTTGGCATAAAATGCAAGTTTTTCGTGGTCATGGAATTTCAAATGTTCTGGCTTGAAATTCAAATCAAGCAAAAATTGTTCGGCTTGTTTTTTGTAATCTTCATAGAAATTGAAGGAATCTTCTTCTTTGCAAAATTTTTGGAGCTCCATTTGTTCAAATTCGATTGTGCGGAAGATGAAATTTCCCGGAGTTATTTCGTTTCTAAATGATTTTCCAATTTGGGCGATGGCAAATGGTATTTTTGCTCTCATGCTTCGTTGAACATTGAGAAAGTTGACATATTCTCCTTGGCAGGTCTCTGGGCGAAGGTAAACCACATCCTTTTGACCATCCAAAGTGCCACGGCTTGTTTCAAACATCAGTTTAAATTGTCTTATTGGAGTCCAATTAAAACTTCCGCAATGTGGACAACGAATTTTGTGTTCCTGAATATATTTTTCCATCTCTTCATTTGTCATGGCTTCGGCAGAAATGGTGCCTTTGGAATGTTCTTCGATCAAATTGTCGGCACGGAAACGCTGTTTGCAAGTTTTGCAGTCCATTTTTGGGTCAGAAAAGTTTTGGGTATGTCCGCTGGCATCCCATACTCTTGGATTCATCAGGATTGCAGCATCAACACCATAAGTGTTTTTGCTCTCTTGAACAAATCTTTTCCACCAAGCACGCTTGATGTTGTTTTTCAGTTCGACACCGACAGGACCATAGTCCCAGGTGTTCCCCATGCCACCGTAAATTTCACTGCCTGGAAAAACAAAGCCTCGCGCTTTGCAAAGGTTGACAATTTTGTCCATTGTCAATTTTGGTTTTTCCCCAACAATATTTTCCTTGTTTGTTTTTTCGCTCACTTTTTCTCTCCTTTTTTCAAAAAAATGTGTTTTTTGACAATTTTGTTATAAAAAAACCTGTGCCAAAAAAACTTGCACAGGGGCGACCAAATCTTGACCGCTGTTCCACCCTATTTCATAAGAACTTGAAGTCTTATCTCATTTTTGTCTTTTCGCCGACAAGCGTTTGCTCGGGAGTTGCCAATTCCGTCATTGCTAGAAAAATTCTACAACAATCAAAAACAAAATGTCAATCTTTTTTCGCCAAAAAAGAAGGTAATTTTTGAGAAGAACCTATTGAATAGTAAAGTTAAAAGTGATATAATCATATATGTAATTTGGAGGAATTTATGAAAGAAAACAGAATCTCAGACAATTTGGATATCCTTTTGACAATGTTTGAAAGGTCAAAGATTGGAGAATTGCAAAAATTTAGTGGACATGTGAGAGATTTTCTCACAAATGAAGCAGAAAGAACAATCAAGAGTGCAAAGACCACACTTTATCTAAATGATAAAAAAATCTATGCTCATTTTGCACCATACACAGAAACAAAATGGTCAGAGAGAATACGCATTGATGAAAACGGAGACAAAAAGATGATGTTTGATATGTTCAGTTGTGATGATCCACAAAAAGTGTATATTTCAAAATCCTTGTTTTTGACTAAAGAAAATGGAATTTTCCAAACAAGAGAAGGCAATCAAGAAAAGACTTACACTTTCAAAATCAAAGGTCAAAAGATTGCACAATTTAGAGAAAAAACGGATGAAAAAACAAAATAAGTAAAAATTGAAGGGATAAAATAGACAAAATTCAAGAGTTGGGCGAAGGAATGTTGAAAGAACCAACTCTTTTTTATTATTATATTTATATAAATTTTAGAAATAAATAATATTTTTTATTAAAAAAACAACATATCACTAAATAACTGAGAGAAAAACGCTTTAAAAAATGTAAAAATATTATTTTTTAATTAAAAAAGTGGTTTTTTATTATTTTTCTTTCTTTTTTATAAAAAAAATAAAAAATCGCACAATTTATGCGACTTTTATTATTGAAATTATTTAATTTTTATATTTTTCCATATATTCTTCATATGTCATTTCTTTGTCAATGATGGTGTTTTCATCAACAATATCAATGATGCGATTTGCTACCGTTTCAATAATTTCTTGGTCACCGGTGGCAAAAAGTATACAACCTTTGAAGTTTATCATGCCTTTGTTGAGTGATGTGATGCTTTCAAGGTCAAGATGGTTTGTTGGTTCATCCAAAATCAAGACATTTCCTGCTTCCAGCATGATTTTTGCCAGCATGCAACGCACTCTTTCTCCACCAGAGAGAACATTGACTTCTTTCAAACTCTCTTCGCCAGAAAACAACATTCTTCCAAGCCATCCACGCACATAACTTTCTGTCTTGTCCTTTGAAAATTGTCTGAGCCAATCCACAACACTCAAATGGCAGTTTTCAAAATATTCTCTGTTATCTTGTGGAAGATAAGAAAATTTGATGGTTTTTCCCCAGCGGATTGTTCCACTGTCAGCAGTGTCTTTTCCTGCCAAAATGTTGAAAAGTGTGGTTAAAACAAGACTGTTGGATGACAAAAAGACAATTTTTTGTCCATGTTCCACATTGAAAGAAAGGTTTTTAAACATTCCGTTTTTGGTCAAATTTTCCACTTTTAAAATTTCTTTGCCAATTTCTTGTTCAAATTTGAAGTCTACATATGGATATTTGCGCGATGAAGGTTTCAAATCTTCAATGGTCAATTTTTCAAGTTCTTTCTTTCTGCTGGTTGCTTGTTTTGATTTTGAAGCATTTGCTGCAAAACGTGCAATAAATTCTTTAAGCTCTTTTGCTCGCTGTTCAGCCTTTTTGTTTTGGTCGCGTGCCTGTCTTGCGAGAAGTTGGCTGGTTTCATACCAAAAATCATAGTTTCCAAGATACATATTGATTTGTCCAAAATCGACATCACAAATATGTGTGCAAACTTTATTTAAAAAGTGTCGGTTGTGTGAAACGATGATGACAATGTTTTCAAAATCTAGCAAAAAGTTTTCCAGCCATCTTATTGTTTTGAAGTCCAAATTGTTTGTTGGTTCATCCAAAATCAAGATATCTGGATTTCCAAAAAGTGCTTGTGCAAGCAAAACCTTGACCTTTACTTTCGGGTCAAGGGTGGACATAAGGTCATAATAACAACTTTCTGGCACCCCCATGTTTTGCAAGAGGGTTTTTGCTTCGCTTTCTGCTTCCCATCCGCCAAGTTCGGCAAATTCGGTTTCAAGTTCGCCTGCACGTATGCCATCCGCCTCTGAAAAGTCAGGTTTTGCATATAGTGCATCCTTTTCTTTTTGCACTTCCATAAGGCGCTTATGCCCCAAAAGCACGGTATCCAAAACGGTTTCTTGGTCATATTTATTTTGATTTTGTTCCAAGACAGACATTCTCTCGCCTGGAGATATAAGAACCTCTCCGGTGTTTGGCTCAATCTCGCCGGTCAAAATTTTCAAAAAAGTGGACTTGCCAGCGCCATTTGCACCAATAATGCCATAGCAATTTCCTTTTGTGAATTTTAAATTGACATCTTTATACAGTGTTCTTCCGCCAAAAGCGAGAGAAACATTTACTACTTGAATCATTATTTCTCCTTATTAGGTTTATTTTCTTTAATTTTTACATTTTTTTTGAGATTTTTCTCAATTTTTGCAGGATTTTGCTTTGTTTTTTCAACTTTTTTGCTTTTTTGCAAATTTTTATCGCTTTCAAGGCTCACATTTTCAAGTTGTTTTTGTTGGTTTTTCTTTTGTTGTTTCTTTTCAATAATTTGCAATTTTTCAAGATATGAAAGTTGATATTTCTTTTCTAAATCATCAAGCAAAGATTTTACATCAATATGTTCAGAAAAGAGTTCTGGCATGAGGTTTGAAAGAACGGGGTTGAGAGTGTAAATCTCTTGATAGGCATCCTTTTCATCAAATCTCTGATTTTTAAATTCTTTGATGAGTATTTTTGTTATTTCCAACCTTATTTCAAAATAAGTTTGTAATTTTTCCAAAAATTCATCCGAAAAATCACAATTTTTTATTATTTTTTCGATTTTTTTGATGTTTTTTATGGAATTTTTAAAATAATTTTTAATTTTTTCTTTTTCTTGATAAATAAAATCAGGATAATTTATTTTTTCTGCCATTTGATTTAGATAAAATCTTTCTTTCAAAAGATTTTTGTCCATAGAAAAATTTTTTGGCAGTGGATTTTTGCCCGAAAGGCGATATGCCCTGCCCAATCGTTCGTTTATCAAGTTTAAAAAGTTTAAAATTTCAAGATTTGTTATCATAAAAATATTATAGCCTATCTTGAAAGACCTGTCAACCTTAATGCTTTTATTGTCGCAAAAATCCAAAAAAATAATTGTAAAAATGGAAAAATAAAATAGGATTTTATTGTTGGAAAAATTATCAAAAAATTGGCTTTTATATATTAAATATATATTTTTTGAAAAATATCTTTTTTGCTTGCCTAAATAATTCTAAAAATTGTATAATTATTTTGTCGAAAAAAGCAAACAATATTTTGTGAGATTTTTGTTTTCGATTTTCCTTT
This sequence comes from uncultured Clostridia bacterium, assembly GCA_944362545.1. Lineage (GTDB taxonomy): Bacteria > Bacillota > Clostridia > Christensenellales > UBA1242 > Caccovivens. The sequence goes on along the minus strand of CALVTJ010000001.1, from coordinate 142,087 downwards.
GCTCAAATTGTTTGCGTAAAATTTTTTAAATGGAGTCTGTATGAAAAAGAGAGGAGTTCTCAGTCTTTGGAAAGTTATCATACTTGTCATAGTTGGAGTTCTGGCAGTTGCAGGAGTTGCAGTGTTGGGATTTTATCTTGCAAATGGAGGATTTGGAGAAAAGCCAGTTGAGCCGAATGATTTTTCTTTTGTGAGAGATGTGGATGAAGGCGAGGCTTATTTCAATGAAAGTCTTGGCAGGTTTGAGACCTCTTCTGATTTTTCATTGACAATCACTTCCACCACCGAAGGTGTGACAGAGAGAGATGTCACACTCTCTTTGCAAAATGGAAGGACTTACAATGCAGATTACATAACAGATGGAATTGTCATTGTTCCACAAACCGTGAGAATCGGAACGCCTTTTGAAGTGACTCTTTACCAAGATTATAATGCTGAAATTTTTCAAGACTGGCCGGTTGGGGGAACTTCTGTTTTGACAGCCCGTTCAACAAACATCGAACTTGTTCCGCAGACAGTGACCATCAATGTTGATGTACCGGTTTCCACGATTGATGTCTCTGTTTCTGGCACCGAGCAACAAGGCTTGACACAGGATGTTGTGATTGGCACAAACTTTACTCTTGATACTACTTTTTCGCCAGAAAAAAGTCAATATCTTTTCAGCGATGAGACAAGAGAGAAGGAAATTTTCTATTCTTACACAAGGTCATACATCTCATATGATTGGGAGAGTGGTCGTTTTTATGCTAACCAAAGAAGCGGAAACAATTTTGACACTATCACAGTTTCGACATTTAAAAATTCCTATTATCAATGGCGGGTTATGAATGAATTTGCCAACATAACAGAAGATAGAGAACTTTTGACTTCACAGGTTTTGCGTTATTTTGAACAACATCCTGAAACTTGTGTTTCCACCACTGTCAATGTGCGCGTGTTGGATGTTGATGTTGACAGCGTGACTGTTGGGAATGCTGACACAACATTTGACACCTATCTCGACCAATATTTCACCTTGACTGCCTCATCTGCAAATGGGAACGGCAATCTTGATTTGACAATTTTGGACAGCAGTGGTGGAGAACTGCCATCCCTTTACGGAAACATTGGTATAAAAATTCCAAAAAATCAGCAAGGATTGAAAATTCTTGGTGGAGATGTCATGGAAGTTGTGACTGCAGATGATGGAGCGGTGACAATCACAAGATTGCCTTTTGACCAAGATTTTGATTACGCAACAGCACCAGATGGCACAGAATATTATATTTTAGCAAACAGCACTCCACAAAGTTATGATGATTATTTCTGGAGAATGGCTTCATCAGAAGAAACAATATACACGCTTTCTGTCAACTTCTTCTTTGAAAATGAAGAGGGTATGTGGCAAAACTTCTTTGCTTTTAATGGACAAGAGAATTTGGAAAAATCTTTTGTTTTGAATGCGGAGACAAAAGACAATGAGGACCCACCAAGTTTTGTCAATAATGACACAATAACTCTCACTATCAACTATGATGAAAATGGCAATGTTGTGCCGGCAAGCATAAGGCTTGACAGCAGACTTGCACCTGTAAACTCTGAAAATATTTATCGCACTGTCAAATACTTCCTTTTGATTGACACAACGGTGCAGGGTTATGCCGAGATTGACATCAACGATGTCTTTGTTTGCGGACAGGGAGCGACTTATAACACAAACTATTTGGGACAAACTCTGCAAATTTCAAATGCGATTATGCCACCAGAAGGCTATTACACTCTTTATGAAATTGATGATGATTCTGTTTTAACCGCAATCAAGAGTTTTTCAGGAACAGTCAAAGTTGTGGCTGCAACAATAAGAACTGATGCTGACAATCGACCTTATCTTACCGAAGATGGAAAGTGTCTCATTGTCAATACTTCCAGAGCACAAGAAGTCATGGTGGAAAGCACACTTTCAATTGCCAACATGACACCGTCAGTGGTTATTGATGCTACAATCATGCCAAACGTTGATCATAATAATGATTATTACATTCCTGCAGTGAACAGAAACGAAACAGGTTCCCAAAGGAATATGTTGACATTTAATCTTGTTTTGAGCAATAGCGAAGATCCAGAAACAGATGCTCAAAAAGTTATTGATGCATTTAACGCAGGTAATCTTCAAATTGCTTGTCTTGACATGAGTGGTCAGACAACAAACCAATACATCACATGGCAAGGACTTGTCAGAACGGGTATTGAAGGCACATCAATCACATTTGAAGGGAGTCTTGCTATTGAAGAAAATTTCTTCGCGGCAGGAAGAACATCTCTTGATATGGGCACGTATATAAGATTACAACTTCAATATAATGATGGAAACGAAATTTACACAAAACCAATCACAATTTCTGGCAATGATGCTGGTAAAGACTATTTCTATGTTTATTATCAACAACCGGTTTTGATGGAAGCGGAATTTGAAAGTGCAAATGACTTGGACAACGATGGCGATGGAGTTGTTGATGACATCATTGTCAATATCTCAGCAGCAGAAGGGGTGACAATCACATGGGGAGACAGAGTGATTGAAGGCACCGCAGAGCAGGCTCTTGCACAACTTAACGAACTTTTGACTTTCACCTTGACTGACCAATTTGGAAATATTATTCAAGACAACACCAACATCTATTCTGTAAGACTTGTTGAAACTACAACAGATGGCATTGAAGATGAGGTTTTGAGTCTTGACAGCAATTTGGAACACATCCAAAACTTTATTTCAACACAAGGGAAAACACGCCGTACATCCCTTACCGCACATGTTGTGAATAGAGAAGGAAATGAAGTTTTTGTCTTTGATGAAGATGGAAACGTGACAACACAACCAATGATATCGCAAACTTTAAATTTTGTTGTTCAAAGCGAAGGGATTCAAAGATTGGAATATGACACCACAGACACAGTTGGTGTGGTGACTGATGATGATTATGTATCTAGTGATGATTTGAGTCGTGCGACAGTGGAAAAATATGTCACAAGCAATCAAACTATTGACCTTAACACCTTGCTTCGAATTTACACATCAGGCAATGATGGAGAATTAAACCTTGCCAACGATGTTGTCTACAAACTTGATGAGAGTTTTGTTTCCTCTCTCAGCGCAACAAACCGACAAGATATCATGGATATGATAAGTTTTAATGATGATGCCGGTTTGGAAGAAGATGAAACAGATGATATAACAAATTATCGCAACATGCCTATTTCGACATTGAATATCATAAATCCATTCAGAGAGGACACACATATCATCTTTTCAGTGAGAGATAGTGCAGAGGCTTTGTTTGATATTACACTTGTTTTGATTTTGAAAGCAGACATTGAAGTTAGACAAAACTTTAACACCTATTACGAGCAAAATGCTGAATATCTTGTCACAAGTGGAAATTCTATTAGTGTGTTTGCGGGACAAAGTTATGATCTTGCAGATTATGTCACACTTACATCTCATCTTGGAAATCCTTATTCTTGGGCAGATGTTTTGAGTGGACTTTCACTCAATTCGGATATCAATGGAGTGTTTTACGCGACAGAAGATTTTTGCAGTTTATCAATCGTACAAGAAGGTGATGGGGATCATGTTTATCTCAACATTTCAGACATCTATCAGTTTGACACTGTCACGTTTACACTTTATTATGGTAAAAATTCTTATTACGCTTGCAGTGTGACTGTCACACTATACATAAATCCAAACATTGTTATTAGGCAGAGAGTTAGTGATCTTTCAAGCAATCCTTTCGTTGATCTTGAAAACATCAGTTCTCTTCAGCTTTCTTCAAGTTTCCAACTTTTCCGCTTCACATCCTATATTGAAAACGGTGGATTTGATGGCGCAGAAGAAATTGTTTCAAACGCTACACCAGGAAATATTGTTTTTGTCTATAATAATATTTCTACAAACGTATACCTAAATATAATAAGAAACACTACTGTGGCAAACTCATATATTTACACTTTTGAAGATGGGAAAACTCTTAATTTGACTCTAGGACAAAAAGTGGAACAAACTTACCGAATTGACGCACAGGTTTGGGGATCAAGTACGGTACAGACATTGGATGCGGCAAAAATTTTGGATGCCGGAGATGAAACGCAGGTTGTTTTATGTGAAGAGTCCGGAGCGATGACCATTTCACTTGACATTGGTTTTGGTGGAGAAAATGTGAATGACATGGCTTCGAGTGTACTTCGTGCAGAAGATGGAGAAAGAGTGAATGTTGTCACATACAATGGACAGACATACCTGTTGTTGATGCAAAACTCAACATATTTGACACAAAATGATTTTGTTATCACACAAGATTCTGCGACAGGAAATCTTTACAGTGATATTCAAAACTCTTTGAGAACAAATCCGACAATTTCAGGCTATGTAAGTTTGACAGGAAACGCATTTAGTGCAGAAAAGAGATTTGTTGACACTCAAGGACATTCTTTGACAATTACTGTGGCACTCAATGCCATTGTCAGCAAGATTGGAGACAGGTTTGTTTATTACAACAATGGTGCATTGCCGGATGATGAGGGAGGAATGATTTTCAACAACTTTGAAAACGTTGACTTCAGCACTATTATTGGTGATTATACTGCACTTGAAGAAGACAATGTTTATCAACAGTTGCAAGCTGGCAAAACTTACACCATTGTTCATGACATAAGCAAAACATTTGGTTCAACAAGTGATGCTTTTGGCTTCTATTTTGATGGTGACAGTACTTTGATAAATTCAGGCGATGCCATTTATGAACTTTCAATTGTCACGACTGCACAAGGTTATGTAAACGGTTTGGCAGTTTTGGAAAGCGATGAAGAAGGAAATGTCACAAAACTTAAACTCAATCACCTTGAGAGTTCTATGACTGATGTTTACGTGGTTTTAAGACTCAACATTCACACTTATGACAGCGAATCATTCTCATGGTATTATCGTGTCAAGGTTTCTCCAAGTTTCACAAATGGCACGGTGACATATCCTTATGGCGATGGCGGAGAATATCTAGATATTTATTCAAATTACTATGATTCCGAGACACAAACCTACACCATTGACCTTGAAGAAAACTTCAATGCTCAAAACAGCAGGTATGATTCCGGTAAGAGATTTGGTGATGTTGCACAATGGGAAACTGATTTAGAAGAGGGGCAACAACTCACTTCAACCTATATTATCAAGAGTGCAAGCATTGGAGAAAAAACACTTGATATAGATTCATATAGACAATATTTCACTTACAATTTTGAAGATGGAGTATTCAACATCAAACTTGTCGACAACACAAGCAAGCTTACAATTATAATTGAAAAGAGTTTTGCGGTTGACGGGCATAGAATGATTGGAAGCGAACTTCAATATATCATCTACTTCAATCAAGGGCTCAACTATGTTCACAGTGTGACACAAATTGATGGAGGGAAAGAGACTCCGTTAGTTGATACAGACAATGACCAAAGATATTCTTCGACGATCTATGCTGGAAGCAATGAAGTGCAATATAACACAAACATAAGAATTTCCAGCAATGGCACGGAAAGCACGGTGAGTGAATATTGGGCATACATTTCTGGCGAAAATGACAATCTTATCTCATCTCTCAAGGCGAAGGTTTACATTAAGGCTGGCTCAACTCTTTACACCGATGCAACAGGGAACACTTCAAATGGCACAGTTGAAAAAGACATCATAATTGGAGATTGGCAAAATTCAATTGATGACTTTGCTGATGACCCAACAATCATCACTTTGAATGATGGAGACAACACATATTATGTTTCAAAAGAATCTGTTGGATGGACTTTTGCTTATCTTGATGCAAGTCATTGTTTGCATATTATGCCACAACAAACAGTTTCGCAAGATCGAACATACGAAATCGGTTTTTACACACAAGAGAGAGTGGTATTTAGAATTGATTTGACCGTTTCAAGCTACTTTAAGTGGACTATCAACGATAGTGCTGCATTTGTTGGAGGACAGAGATATGAATTTGTTGGAGAAAACAATACCATTTTTTCAAACCTTTCAATTGATAGCTCTCTTTCACAACTTACAGTTCTGGATTTGGATATCGCACTTCTTAATGGAGAAGAAGCATTTGGTGAAAATTTGACTTTGTCAGACCTTGTGTTTATAAACAACGATGCTCAGACCTATCAAGAAAATACAATTGAGTTTGCACATTTGACAAACGATGTGACTTTCGAATTTTTAGCAACAATAACTGATTCAGATCAAAACAAATATTCCTTCACTTTTGAGATTGAAGTTTCCTCATCCTTTGTTATCAACCAAACAAGAAGAGCTACCGACAATGCAGAACATTACGGAACATTGTCATTTGCTGTTTCCATGGAAGAATTGAGGGGGTATATTTCAAATCTTCTTCCACTTTACGATGCTGAAGACACCAGATCGGCATATCAATTTGTCTCAACGGATGGTTCATTCGTTGATGAGATGTCAATTGTTCCAGAAAACGTGGCAAATGAAACAAGAGTTGACCACAATTTTAACTTAGTATATCTTTTCAATAGCCAAGAGATTTTCCGTTTTACAGTGATTTACAGATATAGAATTCTTCCTAATGTTGTGGTCACACCACATTATCCAAAACCAGACGGAACAAATGAAATTGACACAGAATATATCGCTACAACACAGGGAGCAGATGAAACTTATTCGACAGAAGTGATTGAAAGCTTCTTCACAAGTCCGGCAATGTTTGCAACAGAAAACAGAATTGTCGTGGCAAATGTTGATGCAATTTCAACAGAAAACATTACAAACAATTGGAATATCAGTGTGTCAAGCATTTCGAATGCTACAGTTTTGGTGACAGGAGATGTTCTCAAAAATATCAGTGCAGATTCAGAAGACATGACTATTGTCACAGGAGTAGACAATGTTTCTGGTATTGATTTGCAGTTTAGAATTATCAACTCTTCCAGCAATGCCAGTGTTTCCTTTGATGTGACAGTAAACAACGTGAACACAACTTATTCAGTTGTGATAGTTGCAGGTTCAGTTATTCAAATTTCGACAAACACACCAAATTATTTGGACAACAGAGAGGTTGTTTATGCCGAAGATTTGACACGGATGGCAAGTGCAAACTTGTTTGCTCAAAACAGAATTTTGAGATATGAATTTTCAGATTCTGCACAGACAAACACCACATATTATTTGAGATTGATAAACGGCACAAATGAAGTGCAAATTATTGATGTCACAAATGATAATTCTGGACTTGTAAACTATGACCTTGGCAGAAGTTTTGGAGGATATGAATATGTTGGCACATTCTTGACAAGAGAATCTGCCGAAGCAGGCTCATCCGCTGAAAATGATGAAAACCTTTACATTCAAGCGCCTTCACTTACAAGCAGAATTGTGGCTTATTATTATGATAGAACGCCAATCACTTTTGATGATGATATCATTCTGAGATTAACTCAAGATTCTGTTGCAGAAAACGCAGAGGACTTTGAACTTTCTGTTGATGATTATGGAAGGCAGATAAGTTTGTCTATCTCTATTCAACTTGATGGACAAAACATTGAAACAAATGGAATCTACAATCTTGAACTTGACATTGAATTTGAAGTGACAGGAAACGCCGATTCCCTTGATTACACAACCGTGGACATCAATGCAGGAGAAGAGCATAGTTTGCTATCATACTCAGCATTTGGCATCACAAACACACGCACAGGGCAGGCATATGACCAAACAAGCATGACAAATTCGGCTGGCAATATCACCTTGCAGATTTATGGCTTTACAGATTTGCCGGTAGATCTTACAGGCAGAGGTAGCGATGAACTTGCAAAAGCAGCGGGAGAAATTCACAACACTCTGATAAGCACAGATGGAAAGGGCCCAAGCGACATTGTTTACAGCACTGGACTTTCACCGAGAGCAGGAGTCCCAATAAATGTAGCAGAAAATGGTGGAGATGTTTCCAGAAACTTTATATCCATTTCTGGTGTTCGTGCACAGGGCAAAAATGTTGACTTCCTCATTCAGGCAAACGGGGCAAACAATGATGGAAATTATGTGATGATGAAACTCACCTACAGTGTGGAAATTGGAGGGAGATTTATCACAAAATCACACAATATTTTGTTTAGAGTTTTGCCAAATTCACAGATAAGATTCAAGAGCCAACAGGAAGATGATCAAAACTATATCAACAGTGCAAATGAAATCGAAAATGGGCAGAGCATTGCAAGCAACAGCAATTCGCCATACGCAATTTTGTTGAGTGGATTGGGACAGAGCGGAACCACTGTTTCATTCAATCTTTGGACAACACTAGAAAATCAAGTAGCTTTGGCTTCAACAGTTGTGGCAAATATGTATGGACAAACAGACAGTTCAGCAAATGAATTTACTTACACTTACACTCAAAACATAAGAAATGACTATAATGAGACAAATGCAGATGGAGATTCATACATCAATTTTGGAACAAATTCTGGATGGACAGGTTCCAATGGAAATTATACATCCGATGCATTTGATGCAGAAAATCTCGCAGTCACATTATCTAAAATAAATCTTGGAGAAAAGAACTTTATCATTCAAGCGGAAAATGATTTTGGTTATAAACTTAACTTCTACTTTACAATGACTGCTGAAGTCAATCCGGTTATTTATAATGCAGATTCTACAATCACAGAAGGAGATTCAATTGGTGTTGGCTTGAGATTCCAGACTGTCACTCCGGCTGGAGCATCAACAACATCAACAACTGTCACATTTAATGCATTTGAATATGTTCAATCATCAGATATGGGTAGTGGCAGTCAATATATCAACACAATTACAATTGCATTGAAAAATAACACATATAGTGGCAACACAAACTATTCAATCACCGGAGCATCCCTTGCTGTCACTCTTGACAGTGCAGTGGGGCAGTTGCAAGCAGGTTCCGTTTTGACAAAGACTTGGATTGATTTGACTGTTCAAAATGCACAAATCACACTCACAATTTGCAACAATGATGAAGAAGAATGGTATTTTGAAGGCGAAAATTATGCTTTGACTCAAGAAAATCTCTCACGCGCTTCTTGTGTTTTGTCATTGACAATCGTAAGACAGACAACATGGGGAGAAGACAACAACACTGTTGAAAACACGAGACCAGTTGGAAGTTATACAGTCACCTACAATGAAACAGAACTTAGACAAGTTCAAACAATTGCAAGTGGCTACACTGAACCAAATTTCATTCCAACAGATATCAGGGTTGAATCTCCAGATGTTTCAGTCTCACTTTCCGGCATTTCGGCATACGGCTATGCAAACAGGCTTGGAGCAGTAAATGAACCAGATGCTAGTGTTTCAAGCATGGGAACAATCAAAGTTAAACAAATAGAGTTCTATCTCGGAGAGACTTGGCTTGGTGGAACATATCAAAATTCTTCCGGCGCAATGTCAACAAACAATATAACAACATTTAATAGAGCAACAAAAGAAGAAGTTTCTTTGATCACAAATACGGAATATTCATTTATCAGTGAAAATGGTAGCACGAAAGAAATTTCAAGAGGCGAAGGTTATGATGAAGACAAAGAATTTGTTGTTCCTGTTGTAAGTGGAGTATATTATGGCACCGGCACAACAATTTCTAATGTTAGAATGGCAATTACGTTGATTGATGTTTCTGGCACAGCAAGCGATGGAGAAACTTGCGTGGTAAATCAATATGTCACATTGCAAAGAGAGCCTTCTGACAATTTGTTTGCAAGTTCAACAATTTATGACACAAACTCTCCAACAGTAAATGCCGGGAACACCGTTCTCAACGACACACTTGAAGTTGTGCTTGACCCAGGCGAAAGCATTAAATTTGTGGTCAATGATACATCAATTTCTGCTGTCAATGAAGAAGATGGAATTCTAACTTGCGCAGGTGGGACAAAGACTGCAAGGATTGTTTCCTTCACAAACAACACCAACACAAACGAAGATGGTGGCTATACAACTATTGAATATGTCGGTATTTCAGCAAGTGTGGTTGATTTGAATGAAAACTTTGCAAGCGGAGACAGCTTCTATATTGATGTGATTGACAGCACAGGCAGTCCGACAATCAATTATAATGGAAGAGCAATAGAGAACCTTAACGGCCGAACAGGGACAACCATTGCTCGCTACACCAACAATTCTGGTGCGCTTGTTCAACACATTGAAAGCGAAGATGAACTTTTGTCATCAAACAGCAAAACAGAAACACTTTACTTCTTGCATCAAGACAATGGACAGACATATCAATATTCTCAGACATTCACTATTGTTCCTCTTTACAGCAGTGCGACATCAAGCAGTTTGTTTGGAGTCACAAACTATTACAGAATGTCAAATGGAGACAGCACATATTATCTTGTTTCCCTTTCAAGTTGGGGAACAAATGTGACATTACATGGGCAGAATGACACTACTTTAGCAAATATTGCAAATAGCAATGAATCGTTCAAATTTGTATTTGAAATCAGCACAGGAGACGGAGGTGCAGGTTCGGCATTTATTGATGAAAAAGGACTTGTCACAACTTCGACAGATATTGCTTTGGGCACACATACATTCACTGTCAATGTTTACATGAAAATGTCGGGACAAAATGGTGCGTTTGAAGAAGAAAGCACGCGCATAAGACTTGGTTCGTTTAGATTTTTCTTGAATTCTGCTAATAATCCTACCACACAAGTGACCAGCACAGCGGGCATATACACCGTAAATGGTGATGTCATTGTTGTGCCATCGGGCTACACGCTTTATGCCAACAGATCATTATCGACACAGAATATAACTCAGTCATTTGGTAATTTGACATCCTTTGCGACAAATGTCGGGGAAGAAGTTGATTTTGAAAACATTTATGGAAGTGTTGTTGCTGGCACATTTGGATATAACAGATCATATCATCTTGTAAGTTATAGACTTAATGGAGCAACAGATACAAATTACATTTCTTTTGACAATCTCAATTCTTATAGATTTACAAATGCCGGTAATTATGCAATCACTGTTGTTGTGACAGGCAGAACAAGTGTAAGTGGACAAATTACTGCAAGGTACTTCACATCGGAGATAATTGTTTACAACACCTCAACAAGAGAAGAACAATCTTACTTTGGCAGACAAAATGACCACTTTACAGAAGCATTTGACACCGCATACACTTGGTATCTGTTAAACAGTAATGGAACCATCCAAGAAGTCACAGACTTCACATCAAGCGAGATAGGAATTTTCACGATGAATTATCTTGCACAGCCAAGTAATGGTGGACAGTCCAGACTTGTGACAAAGACATTCTATATCTATGGTGCAGATGAGCAGGACAGCAAGGTAATGTCAGTGGTTTTGATTCCTTCTTCCACCTTCCAACTTTCAAATCTCGTATCTTTGCAGGCAGGACAGAGTGTAGAGTTTTACAGAATTGACTCATCTTCCATTGAAAGTGTAATTTCCGAGACTTTGAGTTTGGGAGTAAACCGTTCAACAACATATTCATATATTGTAGCAATTAGAGAAAATGGCGAATATACCTCTATCCAAAAATATGATGTCACCTACAAGGTATCATCTTCAACCCAAACAAGTGAAGGTGTTTATATTGGCGAAAATGACAATGTGAGAGATGTTATAACAAACGAAGTGGCAAGCGGACTTGGAATTGAACAAGCAAACATCACTTCTGTTGAAATAATCGGCACAGGAAACATCTTGACAGAAGAGAACAGAACGGCACAACAAATGATTGCAGGCGAGAATTTGGTGACAGGAAGATATCTCATCACATACACCGACAGTCAAGGTGTGACACGCTTTGCAAGATACAACTTCACATTCTATGTTTACCATGATACTCCAACGGGAGTTGATGAAATAACCTATCAGACCGTTTTGAACAATGCGTTCACTTTGTCAGCATTAAACTCACAAATTGCCGAAGAAGTGCTGGGAGATGTAAGCCTTGCAAACAGCATTTTGGGATACTATCAGTTGACAGATAATGGCATCCAACAAGTGACAACAATCATGCTTGAAGAAGATACAACAGCGACATATTATGTTCGCACAGCAGATGCTTATTACCTTATTACTGTAAACTTCACAATCCAATAAAACATTTAAAACAACAAACGAGATTAAAAGGTCTAAACAGTTATGAATGTATGGTTTTGGGTATTTATTGCCTACATCATTTTAAATTTCCTGATTATGATTTCAATGATTTTCATTGAAAGAAGGTCTCTTAGTACAGTGATAAGTTGGGTGACTGTTTTGACCTTTTTGCCGATTGTTGGCTTTTTGATTTATTTGATTTTTGGCAGTGGTCTGTCCATTAGAGTTAGACACATGATAGCAAACCACAAACTTTATGGCTTGGAATATGATCAAAAAATAATAAAATATTTTGATGATGAAAAGTCTATGTCAAAAGAATATGAAAACACATTGAGTCTTGTGCGATGTTGTTATAACTATGGCAGTATTCTATGCCCCAAAAATGGCATCAAAATTTTCATTGATGGTCAAGATAAGTTGAAGAATTTGCTTGCAGACATTGAAAATGCCAAAGAGAGTATAAACATTGAATATTACATTTTTGATGATGATGAAACAGGAAAAAGTGTCATGAATACACTTATCAAAAAAGCAAAAGAAGGAGTCAAAGTCAAACTTATTTATGATTCCATCGGTTGCTTGAAAGCACCTAGAAGATTTTTTAGAAAGTTAAAAAAAGCAGGCGGAGAAGTGGCAGAATTTTTTCCACCATTTGCCTATATCCGCATGATAAATCTAAAAATGAATTATCGTAACCACAAAAAGATTGTTGTCATTGACGGCAAGATTGCTTACACTGGTGGCATGAATATTCGAAATGACCACATGAATAAAGGGAAAAAACTACATCCGTGGCGTGATGCGCATTTGAGAATTGTTGGGACAGGGGTTTATCCACTTCAAAACATCTTTTTAAACGATTGGCGTTATGTCAAGAAAGAAAATTATCCATCTTCTTATTACATGGAACAGGGTATGTTTCCAGAACCTATCACATCAGGCAATGCTTACCTGCAGGTTGTGGTTTCTGGACCTGACAGTCCAATTCAAAACATCAAAGAAACCTTTATCAAACTTATCACAAATGCCAAAAAAGAGATTTTGATTCAAACTCCTTATTTTGTGCCAGATGAAGCATTTATGTCGGCACTTCGTATTGCACTTGCAAGTGGGGTAAAAATCAAAATGATGGTTCCTTCACAGCCCGATCACCGCACAGTTTTTTGGGCGACACAATCATATCTCAAAGAATTTGTTGAACTCGGTGTCGATGTATATTACTTTGATGGTTTTGTGCACAGCAAAGCAATTGTGGTGGATGATGAAATTTTGTCAATTGGCACTTGTAATCTTGACAACAGGTCATTCAATCTCAATTTTGAGGACACAGTCATCATGTATTCAAAAGAATTAAACCAAGAATATCGCGGATATTTTAATGAAGACTTGAAACATTGCAAGCACGCAGATATTTTGTATTTTAAAAAGAAATTGTTTTTGACAAAATTTGCACAAGCAATTTTCCGACTGTTTTCACCGATTTTGTGACAGGAAAAGAAAGAGCGTTTTTTGAATAAAACGCTTTTTTTGTGCAATAATTTTTGCATGGAAAAGAACAAAAAAATAAATCTGCAAAGCACAAAAACAAAGAGCAGTGCGCAAAAAGGCAAGAAAATTGAAAAGGCGGATGCTCAAAATGTGCAAAAAGAAGCAATCAAAAATTCAACAACAGTGGCAAGTGTCACTTTAAACAAACCAAGACAAGTCAGTGACACCATTTTTGTCAATCTTATTGCCTTGTTTGCCATCTTTCTTTCGGCTCTTGTGCCATTTTTGAGTTTTGGACTACCTGTTTTGTTTGTCATATATTTTGAAGTGGGCGTGTTTGGTTATGTTTTGCAAAAAGAATATGGAAGACAAACAAAATATGAAAACATTTTCGTACCCCTGAAAAAATATCTCAAAATTTTCTGCACCGCGGTGATAAAAATGTTTTTGGTGTTGTTTTGGTCGGTTCTGTTGATAGTCCCAGGAATAATCTACTTGCTGAATTATTCTTTCACGCCATTTATTTTGTTTGAGAGTGACTCTCTTGATGTCAAAGGAACATTGATGCTCAGCAAAGAACTTGCCAAAGGACACAGGTTGGAAATTTTCTTTTGGGCGTTGTTGTCCTTGGCATTGGTGTGCGTGATGATGTCTCTTGTTTTTTTGATTATTCTGATTTTTGACACATTTTTGAATGTTTCAAGTGTGATTTATTTGGTGCTTGTCCTGACAGCCGGGTTTGCAAGTTTGTTTGTTCTTGCCATACCAATGATGGAGTTTGTGCTTGCTGACATTTATATTTTGGCAAAAAATCAAAAAATTGAAAGACAAAATTTGCCACAATAGTCATTTTTGTTTGTCTTTTCTTGTGATTTTGTTTATAATTTTCTTGTAGAAATTAAGGAGAACACATTTGGATTATCAAAATTTTGTCAACAGAGATGTTGCATACAAGATGTTTGTTGACATCCGCAAAGATCTTTTAAACAGCATTGACAACGGAACATTTGATGATGACTTCACTGAAGTCTGCACGCGTGCCATGACAAACAATCCTGTGGCACAGGATTTGGTTGCCTATTTTTATAACCGCGGGGTGCCAGGTCATCTTCAGCCAAACTATGAACTTTATATGTCCTGGGAGATTTTGGCAGGAGCAAATGGAAACGAGTTTGCAATCGACAAACTTGAGTTTTTTATCAATCCAGTGCTTGACCAAATTGTTGGGAATGAAGAAATAATTGCCACGGCACTTCGACACAGAAACATCACAAAAGACAACGCACTCTATGTCATCAGCAATTTGATTTGCGAAGGCATGGCAGATGAACTTAAACTTGACCCCAAAAAACTTATCAAAGTGCAAAATGACAAGCCATCGAGATATTCTCCAGAAAAGAACAGACCATTTTTGGATGCCATGCAAAAAAGCCAACAGAAAGTGGTTGACTTTTTGATGAGTTAGGGTTTTAGAATAAAACCTTCACAGGAAAAACTTTCGGCAAAAATGCCGGCAATGTTTGTGATGATGTTGTGACAAAGTTCAATTTCCCCACTCTTGACAGACAAAAGCATGAGTTTGATGATAAGCAAGTTTTCAATGGACACCAAACTCAAAAAAGCATTGTTTTCATCTTCCACACAAGAAAATTTGTGTGGTTTTTTGTTTCCAAATTTTTCACATAACAATGTTTCCGCTTCACAGAGTCTTTCCTGCAAAACACGCGCGTCAAGATGTTGTCTTAACTTTTCAAGAGAGGCAAGCATTTTTTCAATCAAAACAAAAACTTCGTTTAAAAGAAGATTAAATTCTTCCTCTTCAAGTCTAACAAACACAAAACCCTTGTTTTTCAGCGATTTTGAATATGCCTTGGCAATCTCTTCAAAGTTGTCTGGCATAAGGCTGTCATCATAAAACTTTTCCATACCATTTTTTATGCAACCACAAAAAATTGTGACAAAAAAAAGATATATGTGTTTGGCATATATCTTTTTTTGAATTTGTTTAAGATTATTAAAAATCAAAAGGATTTGTGTTTTTCAAAATTTTCTTGTTTCTCATTTTGATATCATAATAAACTTTTTGTGTGTCCAAACTTCTCATGATGCCAACCGGTTTTTCGGCTTCTTTTGGATAGAAGAACGGCACTTTGTCATATCTTGTTGGAGTCAATTTCATCGGGTCATATCTAAATAACTTGACAATAACCGTTCCAAACGGAAGTTGCCCAAGTTCGTAAGATGTGATAAGTGGGCGGGTTGTTCTTTGAGTTTGCACCGATGTGCTTGTGCTCTTTCCATCTTTGTCCTTGTCGGTTTTGGATGTGCTTGTGCTCTTTTCTTCGTGCATAAGTTGTACTTCTCCGCAGTCTTTTGAAAAACTGTCGCGAGTTGGCTGGTCATCCGTTCCGATAAAGATTTTGGCGTTGCAGTTTCCAAGAATTGTGCTGGAAGCATCTTTGCCATATTTGGTTTCAAGTTGGGTGTAAGATTGAACTGCCATTTCATACAAGATGTTTCTTCCACGCGAGACAGTGATCATGCTGTCAAATTTTGGAATTGGTGGCAAGTTTCCAAACTCTTCCAAAATGAAGTAAACATGGTGTGGCAGTCTTTTGTCTGGATAGGAGTTTGCCTTGTCAACAAGTCTCTTGTAGAGTTGTGATATACACAAAATTGCAAGGTTGTGACGCTCTTCTCTGTCATCTGGGATTATAAGATAGAAGGCAGTTGGCTTGCTTGTGAAGTCATCAAAATTGATGTCGCTTTGCGAAGTCAAATAAGCAATACCCATGTCGTTCATGAAGGAGATTTTGCCATTCAAAACTCCAAGATAACCCTTTGTGGTGTTTGGTGCATTGTTGACCACATTTGATGTCATGTTTGGAACATTTGATTTTTCGGCATCTCTACCTTGCAAAAGATATTTTTTCAAGGTTTCAAATGGAGCATCTGCATCAGGGTCACGGAAAGTCGCAATTTTGTAAAGATTGTAAAAATTGAATTTTTCTTTGGTCATGCCAAGTTCTGGATTTTCGCTGTCCTCAAGCATAGCAAGTGCACATCCATACAAAAAGTCTTGTGCGCCTTCTTCCCAAGTTGGGTCCTGTGCTTTTGATTTTGGAGCAATTGTGTTGCAGATTTCACGAAGTTCGGTTTGTGCCATATCGCGATAAATCTGCTCGGCACTTCTCACTGCTTGTCGCAAAGATTCTTCATTTGGATATGCCACTCCTTCAAAACCAAACCATTCTTTGCCGTAGTTTTCACCAGGGATTTCTTGATATCCTGCATTTTTGGGTCTTGTGCCGTTGGTGCATTTTTTAATATTGCTTTTGCAATTTAACGCTTGGTGATAAAGGTCATAGGCGTGTTCCATAGGGTTCCAGCGAGTGGATGAAAATGGGTCACGCAAGTCTAGTGTGATAACGCGATAGCCTTCATCTTCCACGATCTTTCCGGTTTTTTGATAAAGTTCACCTTTCGGGTCGGAGATGACCATGCACGGTTTTTCGCCAGAGTGAGCATAAATTCTTATAGAAGGAATCAAAATCAAAGAGGTTTTTCCGGATGCGGTTGTTCCGATAACCAAGCAGTGATATTCATCCTTCATGGCAATTTGATAACTGTGTCCTTCAATGCTGTTTCTAAACACAATGCCAGTTTTTTTAAGGGATGGAAGGGACTGCCAGTTTGTTGAGATAAGTCCAAACTTTTTTGAAATGTCTTCCGCCTTGAGCCATTTTGCATCATAACTCAAATCCATTTCTACGCCACTTGCGGTTTTTCCTTTGGATTCTTTCTTGTCTTCCTGTTTTTTAGGTTTTGAAGCAAAGGTATACAAAAGTCCAGCCACGGCACCAACGCCAGCACCAACAAAGGCATAGTCCGTGCCTAATGAGTCGGTGAAACTGTCCGGATTTTGTGTAAAGTAGTGCAAGCACACACCAGCGATATAACCAATGACAGCAAGCACAAGCACAGATATAAGAAAGGTTTTTAATTTTTTTGACATAATTGCTCCTTCTCAAAAATCATGTTTTTCATAATCTATTTTAACCATAAACAAACAAAAAAGCAAGAAAAATGCAAATTTTATGTTGTATCATATTATTTAATATAAAAAATAATAAAATTTATGTCATTTGCAAAAATATTTGAGTTGTGATATAATAACCAAGTTTCAAGCATAGATACTGTTATGCTTTGGACTGTTAACTTAGGCACCAACGGGCATAAGTGTTGCATTTTATTCGGGTTCGGTTTCTAGTTCCGAAAAGATGAAGTGTCTGTCCGGTTGGTCGGCATAACGGCGCAGGTCTTGAACATCTTGTGGAATACCGCAAGAAATCTCTGGCAAAAGTTCTTGCTTAAATGTGAGAAGGGTGGCAATAAAAGGCAAAGGCATGCAGGCAAATGTCACAAAACTTCAGTCTATGGTGGCAAGGCGACAAACTTTTGACGGAAAAAGGGATTTGATAAATATTTTTTATGTCTGTCAGTTTTATTATTGCTCAACTTTTGGGCTTAACTTCGGCAGCAATTTTGTGCATTTCCTATCTAGTTAAAGATAAAAAGAAATTTTTGCTTATCGGTTTTTTGGGAGATGTTGTTTATGGCTTGACATTCATATTTGTCGATTCTTTGGGCGCGG
Organism: uncultured Clostridia bacterium; assembly: GCA_944362545.1. GTDB lineage: Bacteria > Bacillota > Clostridia > Christensenellales > UBA1242 > Caccovivens. The sequence goes on along the minus strand of CALVTJ010000001.1, from coordinate 123,770 downwards.
GTTTGATAACACTCTTGTCTTGTGTTCAGTTTTTGGTCTTCTATGCCTTTGAAAAGAAAGGAAAGAAGATGCCAAAGAGCATAGCGCTTTTGTTTGTGCTTTCCTTTGTGGGTGCGGGCGCTTTGGACTTTTCCAACGCTTGGGACTTGATACCAATTGTCACTTATGCATGGTACACGATAGCACTTTACAAAGAGGAAGTTAAAAAAATCAGATTTATGTATCTTTTGGCAAACGCACTTTTGGTTGTGTATGATATCATGGTTATGGCATACGCCAATGCTGTTGAAGATGGATTGGAAACAATCTGTTTGATTGTTGTGATTGTTCTTGATTTTTCAAAATCAAGAAAACCAACAAATTCCGAAAGCAATTATGCAACACTTACAAAAATTTCAAGACAGTTTGGAGAAATTAAAGGGGTCAATGACTTTCAGTCCTTTTCCAAACCGGTCGAAACTAGTGATAATCATGAAACCATACCAAAACTATGCAGTGCTTTCAAATTGTGTCCGATTGATAGATATGGTTAGCGGGTTTGTGAAAAACAAACAAAAAAAAGAGAAATGCCGAATCTCTTTTTTTTATTGCTTTGATTTAAGTAGAAAGAAAATCAAAATTTATTATTTTATTTTGACAAGTTTTATAGGTGATATATTTATTGAATTTCACAAGAAAGAAAACATCAATAAAAACTTTACACACTGTTATATATTGTGATAAATTATATATAAATTTGAGAGAATATATATGAAAATTAAAGAAATTAAAAAGAATAAAAAACATTTTTATCTTTATTGTTGTTAGCAGACGAAAAAGAGAGTATGATAGATAGATATATTGATATAGTGACAATGTTTGTGTTGGATGATAATGGTGTTAAATGTGAATGTGTGGTGACTGATGAAGGAAATGGTGTCCTTGAAATCAAAAATATTGCCACAAAACCAGAATATCAGGGCAGAGGATATGGAAAAGCCATGATTGATTTTCTTGCTTTGAAATATAAAAAGAATTATTCAATTTTGCAGGTAGGCACAGGAAACAGCTTGTTGACTATTCCTTTTTATGAAAAATGTGGATTTGTTCGCTCTCACATCATAAAAAATTTTTTTATCGATAACTATGATCATCCAATTTATGAATGTGGAGTTCAACTTGTTGATATGATATATTTGCAGAAAAAAATTTGAATATAGCCAATAGAAAAATTGTATACACGATTGGTCAGCAGACTTGAAAGAACAATATAAAAATTTAAATTTGACAACTGTCAATTTTAGTGATAAAATAAAAAAGATAGGTGAAATTGTCAAGTCATTGCACCCATAGTGAAGTGGATATCACAATGGTCTTCGGAACCATTATGGAGGGTTCGAGTCCTTCTGGGTGCACCATAAATTCCTTTATTTTAGGGATATCTGGCGATTTTAGGTTTCGCTAGATTTTTTTTAGTTTACGCAAGGTTCTGCAACGCAGGTTCTTATTTACGACAAAAAAATAACCCACAAATCAAGACTTAAATCTCAACTTGTGGGTTCAAATTTTTTCAACTAAAATTGTTTATTTTTTTATTAAAAACATTTACAAATTGCCAATGTCTACGAATTTGTCACGAATTTGTTCCAAATTTTTGCAAAATGCCGTTTATTATCGTGTAATATTATATCTTATTATAAAGTGTTTTTTTGCAAGATTTTTACATTTCTGCTTGTTGTCGCTTTTTCTGTTTACGCTTTTCTTCTCGTTCTTTTTCTATGCGTTCTTGTTCTTCTTGCTCTTTAATAAGTTGTTGAAGATGTAAAATTTCATCTTCTAGTTCTTGTCTTGTTTTTTGTTTGTTTTTATCATCAACTTGTTTTTCTTTTTTAGTTTGTGTTAATGCTTGGTTAATGGCGTTTGCAGATTCGTATTTAGAAGAATAATCTAAATGTGAATAGACATCGGCAGTGGTATTAAAATTGGAATGACCTAGCCATTCTTGAATGTTTTTCATAGGGACTTTGCTTGCAACTAACAAACTGGCACAACTATGTCTTAAATCGTGAAAACGAATATGTTTAAGATGATTTTTTCTTAATAGTGTTCTAAATCTATTAGAAATGATATCGGGGTTTATTAAATCCCCAACATCATCAATTATTAAGTTTTGGTTATTTAAGATTTTTTAAATATTTTTCTAATTGAAGGTATGCATCATCTGACCAGAACTTCCATCTTTCATCATCTTCAAACTCTGCAAGAGTTTTTGTTTTGCCTTCTGGGATAAAGAGTTTATCAAAACTCCAACCATATTTGCCCCTAAGTTCTGTGGCGATTGTTCCGTTGGTATATGAAACGAAAGATACTGGTTCTTTGCCGGGCTCGCAGTAAGAAATTACTTCAATAAAGCAAGCTTTTCTATTTGTTTCAGATTGCATCAATTTCAACAAGCCAACTTCTGTTATTGTGTCTTCAATATATGAAGTATAAGGTCCTGGAAAACCTTTTAAAGCCTCAACAATAAGTCCGCTATCATTCTTAATTACAGGCATGTTTAACTCGTTTGCGGCGTATTTTGCAGAGTATTTTGATACGTTTGTTATATCATCATCTTGTATTTCAGGGCAGTAAATTTTCTTTTGCAATACATTTACCCCATGTGGCTCAAGGATTCTTTTTGCCAATTCAACTTTATAGCTGTTTCCAGTAACGTAAGTTATATCCATATTTTCCCTCCTAATAATCGATTTTATTATATATGATTTATAAATTTCATGCAAGCATTACCATAAGAAAAGTCCATCAAAGTTTTTAATTTCATTTTTGTCATTTATTTGTTTTGGTTTTTGGTCAATTACGCTGTTTAAAAACAGTGCGATGTTTTTTGCGGTTTTTTCGTTAATGTTTTTTGATAAAGGAAGAAAAAGAAGTTGCTTATATAAATTTTCACTGTTATCAAAGTTGTCATTGAAATTGATAATGTGATTTGAAAAACCTTTTATTTTATTTAAAGTAGTGTACATCATTTTACCGATTGGGTGGTTTGAATTATAGAAGTTTGAAACAATGTCTTCGGAACCATTATGGAGGGTTCGAGTCCTTCTGGGTGCACCAAGAGAAAAATTGTGCTTTATGTTCAGTTTTGCCGACAAGTGTCAAAATTTTATTTGATGCTTGTTTTTTTAAATTTTAATTGAATTTGATAAGTAATGATTCAAAAAGTGATATTCCTGTTGAATTTTTTGAACATTTTTATCTCTTTTTAATATATTTTTATGTTTGTTTTTTCTGCTGAAAATTAACGAGAGAAAATAGTGTTATATTAAAAATATACTTTAATTCAAATTTAATTGAAAAATAATTTGTGAAAAATTGGTTTTGTGTTATACTAAAACCAAAGGAGAAAACTTATGAAAAAAATCTTTTCGGTTTTGATGATATGTTGTTTTTCATTGATTGCGGGAATTATGTTGACCGCTTGTGATGAGCCGGATTTTTATAACATTTCTGTATCAAAAAGTGATGGCACCGCAAGCCTGCTTGCTGTTTCGCTTTATGATGGTCAAAACAGAATAGAATCGGATGCAAATGAAAATTATCAGGTGGAACGCGGAAAGAGTATAAGAGTGGTTTTGGATGCCACTGATTTTGGCATTGAGATGTCAGATTTGCAAGTTTTGGTTGATGGAGTTGAAAAAGATGTTGTTGTCAATGAAAATTACAGTCCACTTGTAAATGGGGAAAGTTTGAATTATGGTTATTTTATTCTGCCAAATGTGACATCAAATATCAATATTGAATTTTCGGGGGTATCAACTGTTGAATCAACCTTTGATTTTCAGGTGGCGGGCTATGATGATGTAAGCGAAATTGAAGATGAAGAGTTGATTGAAAAATTGCAGATGACAAGCATATGTTTGACATATGGCGAAATCACTGAGGAAGAAGGAGAACAACCGGCGCCGGTTTTTGAAAGTCTTTATGAATACCTTCAAAAGGAAGAAACAAGTTTTACAAGACCTTTTTCTTACACAGAAGATATTTACAATCCATACACAACATTTAGAGTAAAATTCAATGCCGGTGCACCATTTGATTTTACAAATGCGTATCCTTTCAGAATTTTGCCGGATGGCGAGCAAGAACAGAATATTGATTCAATGACTTACATTGATGATGAAGATGATGGCTTTTATTTGGTTGACATGGGACAGATAGGAAGGTCAAACCACTACACAATCATCATTGATTTCACAGATATTGACTTTCGGTCTTTCAACATTGCACTGCCAAGGGCAAATTTGACATTCAGTGCAAGTGTGGATAATGCAATTATTGATTATTCCACAAGCGCAGTTTTGACAATTACCAAACTTTTGACAGACACAAATGAAGAGTTTTATGCAGATTATAGCAACATGGTGGTTTGTATAAACAATTTTGAACTTGACCAAATTGAAGGCAGTGAAAGTGAAGATGAAAATGGAAACACAACTGTTCAGTATCAAATTCCGGAACACATCACACCAATTTCAACTGGGGGCTATTCACTTTATGAAGTCAAGATTTCAGGCATCACATACAATGCAGAGCAATATTCTCTCTACGCAAATTCTGTGGAGCCAATCGCCAACCAACAAGTTTTGATTCCAACTATTTATGCGGTTGATGAAGATGGAACAGCGTTGGGCATAACTGGCATGGGCTCAAATGGACAGGTTCTTGGACTTGCTGGGCAGAGAAACGCAATTGCTTGGGGATTTTCTTATGACAGTTCTGTTGAGGCATATGTCAACCCATATGACCTTTGCGACTATGACATCTATTTGAATGTCGGCGAAGAGCCAACTGATGATGACAAGATTTTGAATGTCAAGGAACAACTTGCTGGCGAGACAGGAGATGTGGTGAAAGAGATTGGAGATTACACCTTCAGAGCATATTACAATGAAGAAACTGAAACTTTTGATTATTTCCAACTTGATTTTACTTGCACAGAAGATATGATTTTTGAATTTAGAAATTTCCAAATGTTCAACAAAAATATCAACATTTCTTACGCTTTTAATGATTCAAGAATTGAAAATGTGGAATTTGCTATTTTGGGACAGGATGGCAATATAGATGATGCCGATTGGCAACCGCTTTCAAATGGTGTCCCAAGAACAATGGCTGTGACAGGTGGAAGTGTGGTGGCATTTAGGTTTACCACAAGCAACAGAGAACACATAGCAACAAATGAGTTTAAAATTGCAGACACCACGATTTGCAATTCTTGGATGGACAGCATTTTCCAAAGTGCTGGAGAAAACAATTTTTCAATATGTCGATATATTGTGTCAAACATTCAATATGAAGGAGACATGGATTTTAAACTGATTTCATCTCTGCAAAATCCGAGCAGTGCATCATCTGGAGAAAATGCATGAGGGATGGTTTTTTCAAACAAGTATATGATGTTGTGAAAGAGATTCCAAAGGGGAAGGTGGCAACTTACGGACAGATAGCAAAAATTTTGGGAGCACCAAAGTTTTCACAGATTGTCGGCTACGCCCTTCATTCCAATCCAAATCCAAAAGAAATTCCTTGTCACAGAGTGGTCAATAGGTTTGGGCAGTTGAGCGGAAGTTTTGCCTTTGGAGGAAGGGATGAGCAAAGGCGCAGATTAGAAAACGAGGGTATAATTTTTGAGAAAGATGGAACAATTGACATGAAAAAATACCAATGGACTGGTGAACTTGATGACATTGGCATTGTTTTTGAGAATTTGGATAAATAATCAACAAAAACGACAATTTTCTAAGTAAAAAATAGTGGCACAAACCACTATTTTTTATTTTCAAATGTCGCGAATAACGGGATTAAATGTTTTCCATTGTTTTTTCTGATGATTCCATAATTCTGACAAATTTTTTGAGAGTGGAAAATCCAATATTTTTATGAGATGTTTCATTTGAAAATGCTGGTTTGATGTTGCCAACAAATTTCTTAGTCTCAATGTCAGTTGCAGTGTGCAGAAATTCTGGAGCATACTTGGTTGTCCCATTCATTTGAATTTTTTGCTCAAGAACAAAGAAATGAAGATTGTTTTTGATTGCATTGACAGGGACATAACTGTCCTGACCAAACTTGACAAGAAAAGCTTTTTCTTGAACTGTGTCTCTGCCAAAATTGTTTGCATCATCATCTACTGAATTTTTGGTCAATCTATTAAAACTTTTGTAAATTGTTCCTATATAAATTCTTGATTTTAATATTTTCATGATATTTTTATATCTCCTTTTGCGACACGATTATAGCATGTGCGAAAATGCTTGTCAAGGGGAAAGAAAGGACTTTTTGCCTTTATTTAAGGGAAGTCTAGAGATATACAATAGGTTGTGGATTTGGTCGCATTGACATACAATTAACAAAAGAAGCCACAAAAATGTGACTTCTTTTTCACTTCTCAAGATTTTCTTTGGATTGTGTCAAACAATTTTCTTTTTTGTTGGCATATCTCTCAAATTTTTTGAGTTTCATAACATCCACTTTTTCATTTGCCTTTTCAGGATTAAATGCCGGATGAATATTTTTTATTGAAAGCCACAAACATTGTCTGTAAGTTGGTCCTTCAGCAAGAAATTCACGAGCATACTTTGCAATGCCATTTGATTTGACCTTGTGCTGTAATGTTAAAAAATGTAGACTGTTTTTTATATCTTGCAGTGGGACATAACTAATCAAACCAAATTTTACCAAAAAGACATCCTTTTTCATCAAGAACGCTTCTTGTTGCCCATGTTTAACCATTGGTTCAAGTTCTGTCTGCATGTAGATATCTCCAATAAAAACCTGTGATTTTTTTAACTTCATAGTTGTTTTGTTTTCCTCCTTTGTTTGCCAAAATTTTAGCACAGGAAGGAGCAAAAGTCAATAGGCATGGAACTTGAAAACAGAACTCATGCACAATATTAGCGTGCAAGTTTTTTTATCTTTTCCCAACTGTAATTTTTATTGCCAAAATGTCCATAACAAGCAGTTTGTTTGTAGATAGGTTTCAAAAGGTCAAGTTCGGCAATGATGTTTGAAAGTGAAAAATCAAAATTTTTATTGACAATTTGATAGATTTTTTCAAGTGGAATTTTTTCTGTGCCAAAGGTGTCAATGTTTATTGATAGTGGTCTTTCAAGCCCAATGCCAAAGGAAAGAGCAACTTCGCACCTGTCACAGAGACTGTTTTTTACAAGGCTTTTGGCGACATATCTTGCATAATATGCGCCTGAGCGGTCAACTTTAGTGGCATTTTTGCTAGAAAAACATCCACCACCAACATGAGCCACACCGCCATATGTGTCCACAACAATCTTCCTGCCGACACATCCGCTGTCGCCAAAACTTCCCCAAATGGTGAATTTTCCGCTAGGGTTGATGATAAATTTTGTATTATTATTTGTCAAGTTTGAATATTCTTTCAAAATGGGAAGAATGACGTTTTGCATGATTTTCTCTTGAATGTTGTGACAATCCGGACTGTGACTGACACTGACAAGAATGGTGTCGAAACACATTGGTTTGTCATTTTCATAAACCACCGAAACCTGTGATTTGGCATCGGCAAAAAATTCGTTTGTGGTTTTGCGATATTCTTCAAATCTTCTCATAAGTTTGTGTGCCACCATGATTGGCAGGGGCATGCACTCTTTTGTCTCGTTTGTGGCGTAGCCAAACACAATGCCTTGGTCATTTGCGCAAAGATGTTTTTTTGTGACCGCTTGGTTGATGTCAGGACTCTGCTTTGAAACTTCCACCACAAATTCAAAAGGCATGTCATAGCCTACATCTTTGAGCACTCGCGAAGCGATGTCTTGATAATCAATTTGTGCAGAGGTTGTCGCTTCGCCATAGATGAACAATTTATTGTTTTTGATAGCACACTCCACCGCCATTTGTGCGTTTCTGTCCTGTTTTAATGCTTCATCCAAAAAGGCATCCGCAATGGTGTCGCAGGTTTTGTCAGGATGCCCTATGTTTACGCTTTCGCTTGTAATAATTTTTCTCATTTTGTTCTCCTTTTGCCACAAAGAATAAAAGAAAAGCCCATCGACTTCGATGGACTTCTGTCACAACAAAGTTTCCATCGGTCAGCCTTTAGCACCTTGCACAAGGCAGGTTGCTGTGTGGTCAAAGGGGCTGTCCCTCGCACACTCTTTATGGTGTTTTGATAATAACACGATTTTCCTTTCTTGTCAACAAAAACATATGCCTGTCGAAAAAACAGAGGAGTTCATGTCTTTTTATATAATATTTCATATAGAAGAAAACGGTTAAAAAAGTCTCTTGGATGAGTGACTTTTTCATTTTGATGATTTTGTAGATTAGTCAATATCAATGATTTCATATTCTCTTGAACCAAGTCCATGTGAACAAGCCGTTTCTACAGTGTGAATACCATGTCTAGAGTTCATTCTTTCAATTAAATCGGCTTTTCCAGGGTCACTTGAGTTAATAACCGCATCATAGCACGCTTGGTCAATAGCAACAGGATCTGTAGAACCAAAAATTCCAATATCTGCCATTTTTGGTGCTGATGGATTAGAATCGCAGTCGCAGTCCACAGAAAGATTGTTTGCCACATTTATATATAAAAGGTTGTCTTTGCCTACATAATCAATTACGCCTTTGCAGGCATCTGCCATAGATTCAAGAAAATCATCTTGCTTTGGTAAATGTGACCAAATATATTCCTGGTCAAGTGATGTTCCCGCCGAATGGATATTCAATTTTCCTTTTGTGGATGCCATACCGATGGACATATTTTTAAGGGCTCCACCGAATCCGCCCATCATATGACCCTTGAAATGTGAAAGCAACAAGAAAGAATCATAATTGTCAATATGCTTTCCGACAATATCTTCTTTTAGATGATAACCCTTTTTAATAGGTATAGTTTTCTCTCCAAATTCATCCATGATGTCGCATGGTGCAATAGCCTTAAATCCATGATCTTCAATTGCTTTCCAGTGGTCCTTTGGATCCTGTCTTTTTCCACCATAGGCGGTGCAACATTCAACGATTGTGCCATGCAATTTGTCAACGAGTAGCTTTATGAGATTTGGATTTAAAAAGTGGTGTCCGCCAGGTTCGCCGGTGGAAATTTTGACAGCGACCTTTCCTTTCAATTCTCTGCATAGTGCTTCATAAATTTTTATCAAGCCTTTTGGAGAGATATCTTTTGTGAAGTAAACTATTGATTTTTTCATAATTTTCTCCTTTAAAAATATTAAAAACTGTTAGTTGTGTTTGCTTTTTGAAGTTTCTTTTCGGCTTTCAACATCATGGAATTGTAAGAATTGATTTTGTAATTAAGTTTGTCGAAGGCGGCATTCATTTCATCAATTTTTGTTTTCAAAATCTCACGTTGATTGACCAGCATGTCGAAGCGTTTTTTGATTGTTTTGTCACCCTGTCGAACTAGAGAAAGATATTCTTTCAAAACCTCAATTGGAAGTCCAGCACTTCTCATGCAAATAACAAAAGAAATTAAGTCAATTTCTTTTTGCCCATAATCTCTTCTTCCGCTCACTCTAGGGACATCTTGAATTAGACCTTCCTTTTCATAATATCTCAAAGTGTCGGCAGAGATGTTGAATTTTTCACTAATTTCTTTTATTGTCATTTACATTCTCCATGTTTATTTTACAACTTGGAGCAAACTCTAAGTCAAGCAATTATGAACAAAAACAAAAAATATTTACACTTATGGAAACAAACCATTTGCTTTTTTGGCAAGAGTAGGCTATCATATAGACAAGGAGAAAACAAATGAAAAAGATTAAACAATTTTTTGCGGATTTTAAGAAATTCATCAGCCGAGGAAATGTGGTTGACATGGCAATTGGTGTCATTGTAGCGAGTGCATTTACGGCGATTGTGACAGCATTGACAAACAAGATTATCACTCCGTGTATAAACTGGTTGTTGTCGCTAGGGGGCACAGGACTTGACTCAGCGTTTACATTTTTGAAGAAGGTGACACTTGAAGATGGAACAATTGACCTTGCAAACAGCATTTACATAGATTGGGGTGCATTTATCACGGCGATTATCAACTTTTTCTTGGTGGCATTTGTTTTGTTTTTGGTTTTGAGACTTATGATGAACGCACAGGGGTTTTGGAAAAAGAGTGTAAAAGAATATCCAACAAAAGAAGAAAAGAAGGTACTTAAAGCACAGGGTATAAACATGAAGGATCGTAAGGCTGTCATCAAGGCAACAGCAGAACTTCGTGCAAAAAATGCTCCAGCACCTGTTCCACCAAAACCAACACAGGAACAACTTCTGACCGAAATATTGACAGAACTTAAAAAACAGAACGCAGAAAAAGAAATGTCAGTTGCAGAAAAATTGGTGCCTGTTGTTGAAGAGACAAGCGCATCACAGGACAAATCAAAAACCATAAGAAACACAAAAAACAAAAAATCAGAAAAGAAAGAAGATTAAACACTTGAAAGAGACTCTATCAAATTATGATAGAGTTTTTTGTTATGTTGTTAGTTTGAGAAGTATAGATTGTTTAGATAATTAAATCTTATGATAAGAAAAATTGAAAGAGTCTGCAAAAATTTGCTGACCAAGTTCCTTTTACCTAACAAAAAATACCACATATTTTCATTTTGATTTTTAAAAAATGAAAAAAGCACACATTTGTGTGCTTTTGGCGAACTTAAAATTTGACAGTTCAATCAATTTGGTGGAGATAATCGGATTCGAACCGATGACCCCCTGCTTGCAAGGCAGGTGCTCTACCAACTGAGCCATACCCCCATATGCCCTAAAATATTAACACATTTTGGGGCGGTTGTCAACAAAATTTGAAAATTTTTTGTTCCAAACATAAAAATTCAAATGACAGACATTTGATTTGAGCGTTTTGAAAGGTGCAAAACAAATTTACGCTTGAAATTCTGTCACGCGAACATTGTTGAGTTTTCTTTGCTCTTCAATCATGGTTGAGAACATATCACGAATTTGCAAAGGATTTTTAACATTTTTCATGACAAATCTTGGATTTTTTTCATCATTGCTCAAAAGCACGATGTTTCCAGTGTTGAAAATCTTTCCGGAGAGAGATTGGTGGAAAGAAATATCATAAATTCTATACAAATTGACTTCATCAATGGCAGAATATAAAAGTCCGATATCAGAAAAGACTTTAACCCACGAACCCGGTTTTCTCACGAGATAATATCTTGTGAATGACAATGGCATTCCGCACCATCTTTTTCTGTCATGCCAAATAAGTTCTGTTCCTTCGCCAAATTTTTTTTCTACATTCATGATGTTTTCTCCTTTTGCTACTTATTATGAAACATTTTACTATAAAAAAAGAAAAAAGTAAACAAAAAGATGAAAATCTTTTCTTTATTTTCGCCTAAATGTTCGCCTAAACATGAAAAAGATGAGAAAAAACAAAAGAAAACCCTCAAATTTTGTCTGTTGAGAGTTTTCTTTTTATGTGGTGAACTTATTTGTTGCAACCGCCACAGTTTGAAAGCAAAATCAAAAACAAGAGTGTTCCGCAGTCAATGCAAATTTCTCCGCCCTTCATTCCGCCAAAACCGCAACCGCAATTTTGCAAGAGCAAAAGCAAGAAGATGAGAGAGCAGCAGTCCATGCTGTTGCAATCTCTGCCAACATCGCCACAGTTTGAGCCTCCGAAAAAGTTCATTTGTGCCTCCTAAAATTTTTCTTTATGTACGACTTTTGTTGTGCAAAACACCTGCACATTAACAATGTATTAAAAACCATTCAAAAATGTCACACAAAAAAGATTTTTTGCATAAAAAGAGATTTTTTGTCGAAAATAATATTGAAGGGTGGTGGGGGAAAAGAAAAATTTGCAACCTTTGAAAATCATTTGACAAATTCCCCCCCCCATGCTAGACTGAGAACGTTTTAGGAGGGAAATATGAAAAGTTTAACAATGAAAAGATTTTTATCAATTTTTGCTTGCGTTGTTATGGTGCTTGTCGGTGGTGTGCTTTTGGCTTCTTGCGGTGGAACAAAAACAAACGATAATGTGGTTGCAACACCAACTGATGAAACAGTGGAATTTCAAGGATTGACAGATTGGAAGAATGCAGATGACTTCAAACTTACATACCTTGGAGACAACAACTATAAAGCAGAAGGCAGTGCTGCCATTATGACAGCAGAACAAGGTAAAAAATGGGGAAGCGTTGCTGAAGGTTCCAAATATGTGATTATCAGCATCAAAATGGAAACAGGTGCAACTCTTTTGACTGGCTGGAGAACTTCCGCTGATGAAGAATTTGGCGAAGGCGAAGGAAGTCACAAAGATTATGATGGAACAGAAGGGAAAAAGGAATTTGTTTTGGGACTTACAAATGGAGAAACTCCACTCCATACAGAAGACAGAGTTTGGAGATGTGAAGTGACAAACCCTGTTGAAGAAGGCGAAACCTCAACAACAGTTGTTTACACAATCGACTTTTCAGCACTTTTTGAATAAAAATCAAACGCAAAAAGCACATCAATTTTGATGTGTTTTTTTTGTTGCCAAAAACAAGATTAAAATGTTAAGATAATCGTAAGGATGGGAGGTTAGTGATGAAAAAGATTTTGTCAATGCTTGCTTGCAGTGTCATGGTGTTGGTCGGTGGAATTGCTTTGACAGCGTGCGGGCAATCGGCTGGAGACAAGGCTCGTGATTATGTGATGAGAGAAAATGTTGTATCCGAATTTTCTGGCTATAAGGTCACCGAGACCACAAACGGCGAGACAGTTGAAACGACAGTTGTTGTCAAAGGTGACAATGTGGATGCGGTCACCACAACTGACTTGTATAATGGCTCAACAGGGCAAGTCTATATCACAGAGGGTGTTGTCTATTTCCAACTTGCCGAAGAAAAGTATTATTTGAGCGAAAGTGAATTTAATTTGCTTATTGGCAATGTTTCACATATTTACAACTATCAGGGCGATTTGTCAGATGAAATAAATGGCATAATAGAGTCACAAGGCATGGATGTTGAAGTGCAATTTGCACAGCAAGGAACTACCACAACCATCACCATTGTTGGCACATCTGGCAGTGGAGAAAATGAGTGGATACAATCAACGGTTTTGACATATGAAAACGATGTTCTTGACAGAATGTCATATGCTTCAACATCCGGCGGAGAAGTTGAATCACAAGTCAATCTTGAAAGTTTTGATGGAGAGATAAACTTTCCGGACTTGACACAATACAATCCATACACTGTCGATGCGGACTACATTGCATATGTTGTTTCAAATTCAAATTGCACATGGACACAATATGATTTCAGTCGAAATTCAAATGGGCGTATAAGTGGCAGAGTTGAGAGAATAGATGGACAGGACGCGGTTGATGTTGAAAATGAAAACGGCGTTCATGCTTGGCTTTTGAATGGTGTGCTTTATATGGATGATGGCGCACAACAAATTAAAAGGAATTTTGCTGATGTAAGTTCAGATGATGAACTCTTCAGACCGGTATATAATGCTGTTAATGGTGCAATTTTTGACACCACAAATGAAGGCGGATACGATTTTGGAAATTATATTTTGAATGAATTAAATTTCTTGGATTCCGCAGAAAGCCAAGAAGGAATCGACATAATTTATGATTATTCTATTGAAGAAGATGTGACGACTTACTCAATTACGATAAACATCAACACACCTAGTCAAGTCAGCGTTTCTACACATTCTTATGCCTTTGCATATGGAGAGTTGGTGGAATATTCTGCAATAACCGATGGGGTTGAAGAGTGGTATCGCTCCACAGTGGAAGGCATTATCTTTCCAAATTTTTCCACTTTTGTAGATGTGTAAAGCAAATTATAAGCACAGAAATTCGCTCGTAAAAAAAGAACACTGAGAGAGTGTTCTTTTTTTGTTCGACTTATGAGAAGTTTATCTGTCTTTATACTTTTTCTTAAATTTTTGTTGTCTTTCCCAAACCCACATAACAAATCTGTGTGGCATTAGTTTGACAAAGAAGGTTTGAATTTTGGAGATAAAACCATACAAAATCACTTCCTTTCTCTTCTTTGCGCCTTTCATGCCGGCTTTTACAACTTTGTCTGGGTCATACATTGCCACATATTTGGTGACAACTTGTTGTTTGCTGTTAGTTTTGGTTGCTCTGTCAAAAAATGGTGTTTTAGTCCAATATGGGCAAAGGCAACTTACGCTGATTTTGCGTGATTTTAGTTCGTGATTCAGCGCTCTTGAATAAGAAAGCACATATGCCTTGCTTGCACCATAAACGGCAAGATAAGGAATCGGCTGGAAGGCGGCGATTGATGCGATTTCCACAATTCTTCCACCTGTTTGCATAAATGGAAGAGCAATCAAAGTCAAGTGAGTGAGTGCCTTGCAGTTTAAGTCAATCATGCCAAGTTGAGCAGGAATGTTAATTTCATCATATCTGCCAAATTTGCCATAACCGCTGGCGTTGACAAGCCAATCAATGACAATATTTTCTTTTTTAAGTTCTTCCTCAAGGCTGGAGAAACTCTCTTCCTTTGTTAAATCAAGGTCAAAAAATTTGAAGGGAGTTTTCAGGTCTGTTGCCATCTTTTCAACCTCATCGGTTTTGAGAGCAACTCCCCAAATTTCATCAAGACCGAGTTTGTCAATTTCAAAACAAAATCTTTTTCCCATGCCGGAAGATGCTCCGGTGATAAGTGCGATTCTTTTCATTATTTTCCTCCAAAAACACAAGACAATTGTCTGTCTTTGATTTTTACATGCTTATTTTATCACTTTCTTTTCAATTTTAGCAAAGAAAAACGCATAAAATTCGGTTAATTTCGCACTTCCTTTGACTTTTGAAAAATCTTTTTGCTATAATTTTAAGTGAAGAAGTATATCTTCTTGCAAAAAGGATTTTTTGATGGAACAAAATCTTATTACCTTCACAGGAAACAATCAGCAGTTGTTTTCGAGAATTGTTGTAAACAATCTAAACCCAAAGGTGACACTTATTGTGCCAGAAACACATAATGCCATTTTGGTTAAGGATGGGCAGATGCTTCAAACACTCTCATCTGGAAAATATCTCATCACACAGTTTGTTGATATCAAAACCGAAAGCGACTGCAAAATCGAAATTCTGTTCATGTCGAAAACCGCGAAACTCAAACTTTTGTGGGGCACGGCAAACAAGTTTTTGATGTTCGATGGCCTTTTGCAAGAAAATTATCATGTGGGCATGAGTGGAGATTTTGAAGTGCAGATTGGAGACCCGAGAAAGTGTTATCTCTATCTTGTTGGTGTGGCAAACGATCTGACAAGTGATGTCTTGCAAGAGCGACTTATGTCAAATGTTGTGTCGATTTTGGAAGATGTTGTGACAAACTATGTCGAACAAAACAAGGTGCTTTTCAACCAACTGACTCTCTGCAAAAAAGAAATTGCAAACAAGGTTTTGCGCATTCTTGGGCAAAACCTTTTGAGCGAGTATGGCATCACGGTTTTTTCTTTCAATATTGCAAACATTATCATTGAAAAAGAGGACTGTGACAAACTTGACAGGGCTTACAAACAAATCAAAAAGACAGACAACTTTGTCTGCCGAAAATGTGGAGCGGTTTTGAAAGAGAACGACAAATTCTGTTCGGTTTGTGGAAATCGTGTGGAAATCGGCAAAAAATGTCCAAAGTGTTTTGCGGAAAATCCAGATGATGCCAAGTTTTGTTCATCTTGTGGTGAAAAACTTTCAAAGGAGGATGTATGATAGCGTTTTATATAATCATTCTGTTGGCGGTGGTCGGCTTGGCAATTTTCTATATTTGGCGAGAATATGGCAAGAAAAATGAAAAAGAAGAAGGCAGTCGGGGGATTGTTAGAAACAAAAAGAATATCGAAAACATGGTGGCAAATGTGGAGAGCATTTTGGTTTATGCAAACGGAAATGACACTCTTTGCAACAGGCTTGTTGAAGTGAAAGACAATATTCGTTTTTTCAATCCAACCACAAATTCAAAGGTGCTTTTGATTGACAACAAAATTGCAAACAAACTTGATGACCTGAAAATCATGGTGGCAAAAGACAACACGCAAGAGACTTGTTTTCGTGTGCTTGAAGAGATTGAAGCATATATAGTGCAAAGAAAAAAGGAAGAACAGGCTGAATGAAAAGGACTTATCAAACATCTTCAAACTTGCCGGAAAGTGAAAAAATCAAAGTGTTGAACGAACTTAAACTTGGTTATTTAAACCTTGCCGATGGAATGTTTGAACAGGCAAAAATCAATTTTGACCTTGCATTGCAATATGATGACAAATGTGCGGATGCTTGGTGGGGACTTATGCTTGTCAAATTTCAACTCAGAAATGAGGATGAACTCTACTCCAATCCAATGACTTACAAAATGGCGATTTACTTGCCGGAATGTGAAAAAGCGTTGGAAGTTGCGGATGAAAATCAAAAGAAGATATACGAAGGACTGCTTGAAAGGATTCGAACGATAAATATAGGCGATAATTATTAAAAGGAGAAAGGCAAATGTGGTGGCCATTTAGACGAAACAAATTTAAGAACATAAAGCGCGAGGACCTTGTCAATTCAATTTTGGAACTTGAACGCCAAGAACGCACAGCGGAGGCGGAAGTTTATCAAAAAATCAAAGAGATTGATGCTTTAGTGGAAAAGGGGAAGCATGAAAAGAACCGCGATTTGCAACTTTTCATTGCCAAAAAGATTGCTCACTTAAACGAAGAAAAGCAAACTTGCATGGAAAGGGGGATGTATTTGCTGTACAACATAAGGTTGATGAACAAACTCAAAGATGCCTATGACAGCAACACTTTTTTCAAGACGCAGACCAAAGTTCCTCTCAGCGAACTTTTGCATGACCAGAAACAACTTGCCAAATTTTTAAACAAAGCACTTGAAACGAGAATCTCCAGCGAAGATGTTTTGACAAGTGCGGATGAACTTTTCAACGAAGTGCAATCGGCATATGAGACAAATCAACCAATCTATGGAGTTGGAAAGAGTGAAGAAGAAATTTTGAGTATGTTTGAAAAAGAAAATCAACTTGATGAAGAACAAGAACTCTCACAAGAAATAGAAAAAGAAGAACCACAAAAAAAGAAAAAAGCAAAAATGGAGGAATAAAAAATGGGACTTTTTAAATCAAAACAACAAAAAGAAATTGAAAAGAAGATGCTTATCAAGCGCACAATCAATTCAATGAACAAGCAAATCAACAGACTTGAAGACCAAAAGCAGGTGTTTATTGATGCGGCAAAGAGAGCAAAACTTAAAGGGCTTGACGCACAGTTTAAGTTGGCACTCAGTGGCTACAAAATGACACTCCAACAACAAAAGCGCGCACAAGAGATGCTTTTGAACTTTGAAATTACCGCACAGATGAAGGATGTGACCATGATGACATCCGAATTTTTGCGTGGAATGAGTGAAATCAGCAAAGAGATGACAAAACTTGCTGATGCGAAAGAATTTGCAAAGATTCAGGCGCAATTTGAAGAGGCTATGGCAGCGGTGGAAATTCAAACCGACCAAATGGACAACTTTATGGAGATGAGTCAGGAGACCTTTTACAATCAAGGTGTCGACAAGAGTGGAAAGCAGATGTCAGATGAAGAACTTGAAAAGTTTATCATGGAACAGGCTTCACAGGATGAACTCTCAAGCGAAAACATCGACAAAGAAATGGAAGAGGTGCGCAAAAAGATTGATGCTGAAACATCAAACAAGGATGAATAGGTTAAAAATTTTAATTAGAGGTTTTTGTTGTGAAAGAAACAAACATGAATGTGCTTTCTGACACCTTCAATCTTTACATGAAAAAAGGAAAAGAAGCAAAGGACAGAGGCAATCTTACACTTGCAAAGCGAAACTTTTTGCTGGCAAGTGAAACGATGATGCAAATGGCAAAACAGAGTGCGGGCAAGTTGAAAGAAGTGCGCATGGACAGAGCGCGTCGACTTGTAGACATTGCCGAAAATTTGCATAAAAAACCGGAAAAAATAAACAAAAAAGATGATGAAAACACTGAAGAAGATGAAGACATCAAAAAGTGGCAAACGGCACAAATTCCAAATGTCAAGTTTGCCGATGTTGCTGGGCTTGATGATGTTAAAAAGGCAATAACAATTAGGATGATAAATCCAATCAAATATCCAGACAAATACAAACTCTACGGCAAAAAAACAGGTGGTGGAGTGCTTTTATATGGTCCGCCGGGCACGGGAAAGACCATGATTGCCAAGGCGATTGCCAACGAAGTTGGCGCAAAGTTTTATGCTGTCAAGGGTTCTGACATTGTCAGCAAGTGGGTCGGAGACAGTGAGAAAAACATCAATTCTCTCTTTCAAGAAGCAAACAAACAGGACAGGTCCATCATCTTTATTGATGAGATGGACAGTTTGATTGGCAAACGCGGAGTAGACACACACAATGACAAGCGTGTCAACGAGTTTTTGCAACAGATTGATGGATTTGCGGGGAGAAATCCAAACCTGCTTTTGCTTGGTGCAACAAACAGGCCATGGGACATTGACAGCGCGGCATTGCGTTCGGGCAGATTTTCGCAGAAAATTTACATACCACTTCCGGATGCTCCGGCAAGAAAGTTTATGATTGAAAAAAACATGAAGGGCGTGCCGGTGGCAGAAGATTTTGATGTGGATAGAATTGTTGCACAGACCGAGATGTATAGCGGTGCAGACATTGATGAACTTTGTGATAGAGCAAAGGATGAACCTCTTTTGAAAGCGATTGCCACCGACAGCATAATTTTGGTGACCAACAAAGATTTTGATGGTGTTTTGTCAAAGATGCCACCAAGTGTGACTGAAAAAGAACTAAAACAATTTGAAGAATACAACAAAGAAATGGGAAGTCTTATCAGAGACAAGAAATCAACAAAAACGACAAAGAATTAACGGAGAAAAAGTTTGAGAGAGCGTGTATGCAAAAATTGTGGAGGAAGATTATATAAAGTAGTTGGGCAAAACATGGTCAAATGCATGTTTTGTGGCACTTTGTATGTCGATGAACGCGCCTCTAAAGAAGAAGAATTTTTGATCGTTGGTGCATATGAAAAATTGCGTGATTGCGATTTTGATGGTGCAAAAGAAGAGTTTGACAAGATTTTGACCATTTATCCAAAATCGTTTGAAGGTTTTTATGGAAAATGCCTTGCAAAAAACAGGATAATTTTTTACACCAATCACAAGGGTGGTGGGAAAAGACCAAGGTTTTTTGGTGACGAAATCCCTTCAATTTTGCAGGATGAAGATTTTTTAAATGCCGTAAAAAATGCTCCACCGGAAGTGGCAAAAACTTACAATGACCAAGCAAAACGCATTGAAAAAATCAAAAATCTCTACACAGAGCAGGCGAGCAAACTTCACTTTGATGTTGTTGCGGTTGCTCTCTCATTTAACAAAGAAAAGGACACTTTGATTTCCAAAGCGGTGGAAAGTCTGAGACATCAGGGACTTGAAGTTTACTTTGTGCAAGACCTTGCACACAAAGAGAGAGAAGAAGAGACCTTTCGTGCTTTGCAGACAGCAAAGGCTTTTGTTTTGTTTGCCAACGAAAAAGAAGGATTTGGCTATGGCGAGATAAAAAATCTTTTTGACCGTTATCTGTTTTTTGTATCACAGAAGAAAAAGACAAAAAGCAGTTTTGTAATTGCTTGCGACAGGCAAAAAATCAAAGAAGAAGATTTTCCGAAGGAATTGTTGCCTTGCAAGAGTGTTGTTGACATGAATGCAATTTCTTTCTTGCAAGACATTCAAGTTAAGGTCAAAAAGGAAGTGGACAATGCGGACATTGAACTTGCCAAAATTGACACGGTGAACCTTGACACCATCAAGCCACAAAAGAAAGAATATGTTGATGTTCAAACTGTCACACCGACAGACCTGGGACATTATCAAGTGGAAAATGTTCCACTTTCGGATGAGAACAAAATAAAATGGCTTTTTTTAACCATCAAAAATGGTGATTTTGCTTCAGCCAAGGAACTTGTTGACCAAGGTCTTGAAAAGGATGAAAATAATGCTGAACTTCTCTTTGCCGACCTTTTGATTGAAAATAATATAAGATCGCAGGAAGAATTTTTCTCTAGCATTGGAAACTTTCGCGACAAAGAAAAAATTGACAAAATTTTGAAGTATGCTTCAAAAGAATTTGCCGAATCATTTGTCGACAGTTGGGAAAATTTGATTATCAAACTTGACAGTGAAGAATATTACAACGCTTTTTTGCTTTATCTTGCAAGCTTCAACTCGCCAAATCGCGAAAACTTTATCAATCATGCCGAACAAAGAGCGGTTGAGACTTTGAATGAAGAACTTATTGAAAAGGTTATCAAATGTTTCAAGAATGATGAAGTGGACAGGTTTGTGCAATTTTATTTCATGCTGGCACAAAAGAGTGATGACAAAAAATATTATCAAAAAATTTTGGAACTCGATGCCGGACATGAACAAAGCAACATCACTCTTCTTCTTCAACATTTCAAAACCGATGAGGACAAATTGAATTTTCGTGACAGAGAAACGGTGGAAGATGTCTTCAAGTTTTTGTCTCCTGCCACGCGCACGCAATTTGTATCAGCGGTCGTGGACATGATTTTGCCGATTGCCTTTTTTGATATTGAAAAGGCAGAGAAACAGATTGATTTTTATCTTTCATATGTCAACGATGATGAAAGTTTGTGCAAATTGCTTGTCAAAATTGCTGAATATTTTCAAAATTCGGGTTTTTTTAAGCAGGCAGAAAAATATCTTGCCATTGCCATCTCCAAAGACAAAAACAACGCCGAATTTTATTGGATGCTGGTAAAAATCAAAGCACATTGCAAAAATGACAACGAACTTATCATGTCAGGCATCAAAGTGACACAGATGCCTGAATGGGAGACAATGCTTTCGGTTGCGGATGAAAAACAGACCGAAAAATATGCCGAAATCGCCAGCAAGATAAGTTTGTATTCTGGCGAAAAAGTGAAAATAAAAGCTGACTTGCTTGACAAGGTGCATTTGATAGAAAAACTTCAGGACTTTGTCGCACGAAACAACACCGTTTTGTTGGATATGCAAAAGCAGGAAGGAGACAAGGTTTTGCGTGGAGTGAATTATTACAAACTTCAACTTCAACCTTTTGAAAAATACGCGGAAGAGATAAAAGATGTCAAAGAATTTTCAGCTTATAGTGATATTATCTCCAAGATAAACACCCGTCTTGATGCCCTGAATTTGACTCTTGAGACATCTATCAATGTGGTGGACTTGCTTGGTAGAGATGAGGGTCTAAAAAATGTCTATGAAACAGAAAAGCAGAGCGAAGCACGACACAAAAAACGCATTAAGGATATCAAGAACGACAAGTTTTTGAAGAAGTTTTTATATGGCTTCTTGGAACTTTTTCCAATCCTTTTCACAACGCTTTTGTTGGTGATTACTATTGCTTTGCCAAAAGAAGTGTTTTTGTATTTCAATCAAACATTTTTGATTGTTTTGGTGATTTTGTCTACACTTGTGGGCATGGTTAATTTGGTGGTTTTTATCAAGACAAGATACCGCGTTTCAAAAGGTTGGAATGTGGCAAATTGTGCACTTTTTTGCTTTGCGGGACTCAATTTAATTTTGACAATATGCGGACTTTATCTTTTCCCAACCACAATGGAAATCTCCAATGTACACGAGTTGAAAGTGCTTCTTGCAAATGCACCTTCGGCAAACTTCAAGTTGACAGAAAACATAGATTTGGATGGTGCAACATGGAGCGGTGGGGCATTTAGTGGAGTGCTTGATGGCGATGGACACACCATTGAAAAGGTCACATTCAGAGATGGCAAAAATTTGGGACTTTTTGACCGCAACAATGGACAGATAAAAAATCTCAATCTTGTCTTGGCGGATATGACCTATCAAAATGCGACAAACTTTGGCTCTTTTGCTATTTCCAATCATGGACTTATTGAAAATTGCACGGTTAGTGGCAACATCACATTAAACTTTCAGACAACGGCAGTGGTTGGCGGAATTGCCGGGGCTGTTCAAAACGGCGATATTGAAAATTGTCTTGTTGGACTTAACATCACAATCACCATTGAAAACGGAAATTTATCCGTAGGCGAAATTGCCGGCAGAGTAAGTGGTGGAAATGACAGAGTGATTGTTGAAAATAACAATGCCACGGGCAATCTTGCGATAAATGCAAACAATGCACAAAACATGAATATCGGCGGACTTGTCGGCGAAGTTTTGCACATTGATAGAAATGATTTATCATTTGAACAAAATGAAAGTCATGCCGACATCACACTCTCTGGCAGCGCAGAAAACGCTTATGTCGGCGGACTTGTTGGATATGGCAGAGCAAGCAGTCAAAACAATCTCACAACCGGCACAGTTGACCTTTCAGGTTTTGTTGGAAGTGTTTATGCTGGCGGACTTTACGGAAGTTATCAAAACACAAACTACACCGACACTGTCACAACAAGTTATTCTCTCATCACATTTGTCACAGATGAAGAAAAGCAAACGGTCAATGTTGGAAGTCTGTTTGGCTATCTTGATGGAAGGGCAGAGAGATGCTTTACAAATTCAACATTGCAAATAAGCGCTCAAAAAACAAGTTATGCTCGTGATGACTCGTGCATCAACTTGGCTTTTGGACAGTTTTATGATTCAAGATTGAACTTTGATGAAAACATTTGGCAAATTTTGGAAGAGGATTATCCTAAATTGAGATAAAAATTGTCAAAAATAGAATATTTTTAAAAGAAGAACAATTCGATTTTTGTTCTTCCTTTTTTTGTTAAAAACTTTTGTAAATCAGTTGACTTTTTTGCATGAAAAGAATATAAATAGTTAGTATCCTAACAAAATGGAGAAGATATGTTTTCTATCATCTTAAGCATGAAGTCGTTATACAACGCGATACACAGAAAAATAGAGCGGGACTCCAAAGATTTGAATGTTTCTGGAGTTCAATTTTTTGTTCTGAAATTTTTGACAGAACACAAAGAAGAAGACATCTTTCAAAAGGACATCGAAAAACTTTTGAATATTCGCCGTTCGACTGCCACAGTGATTTTGCAAAATTTAACACAAAAGGGATACATTTCACGCGTGCCGGTCTCGAGTGATGGCAGATTGAAAAAGATAGTGCTCAGCAAAAATGCAGACAGACTTGTCAAAGACTTTGAGAGAAAGATGATGGAGGCAGAAGAAAAAGTCGAAAAAAATCTCACAGAAGAGGAAAAGAAAAACTTTTCTTTGATTGTAAGAAAAATTAAACAAAATTTAGAAAACTAATTTGAGAGGAAGTTATGAACATTTTAAAATTGTTTAAACATTTGAAGTGGATAGATTGGCTCTTCATTGCTGTTGTCTGTGGGTTTATTGTTTTGCAGGTGTGGCTTGATTTGAGATTGCCAGAATACACCGAAAATTTGATGACAGAACTCGGGCAGGAAGAGATAAGCACGACAAACATCCTAATCAACGGTGGCTATATGCTTGCATGTGCATTTGGAAGTCTTGCAAGTGCTATTTTGGTGGGGTTCTTTACTGCAAACATTTCATCGCGACTTGCCTACAATTTGAGAAACAAGGTCTATGACAAAATTCAAGGTTTCTCGCTTGCTGAAATAAACAGATTTTCCACCGCAAGTTTGATTACCAGAACAACAAACGATGTCACACAAGTGCAAATCTTTCTTGCCATGGGCATGCAGGCAATCATCAAAGCGCCAGTGCTTGCTGTTTGGTCCATTATTAAAATTTTGGGTAAGGATTGGCAGTGGTCGGTGGCACTTGCGGTTGCAATTGGATTTTTGATTGTGATGGTTGCAATCATCGTGTTGGTCGCCGTGCCAAAATTCAAGAAAATTCAGACCATGACTGATGATATTAACCGTGTGACTGATGAAAATTTGACAGGTATTCGTGTTGTCAGAGCTTCAAACGCAGAAGATTATCAAAACGCCAAGTTTGAAGATAAAAACACAAAATTGACAAAGACCAACCTTTTTGTCAACAGAGTTATGGGCATTATGAACCCAGGTATGAACCTTTTGATGAGCGGACTGTCACTTGCAATTTATTGGATAGGTGCATATATTGTTAGAGACCCACAAACAGTTGCAAGCATGACCACATTCATGCAATATGGCATTCAAGTGATTGCTGCATTTATGCTTCTTATCATCATCTTTATCTTGATGCCAAGAGCACTCGTTTCTGCTCGTAGAATAAATGAAGTTTTGGATACAAAAGACTCCATTGTTTCTGGCAAGTTTGAGGATATAAATTCAAAGCGTTCTGCTTCAGTGGTGTTTGACCATGTTTCGTTTAAGTATCCAGATGCCGATGAATATGTGCTCAAAGACATCAGTTTTGAAGCAAAAGAAGGCGAAACTATTGCTTTTATCGGCTCGACAGGAAGCGGAAAGAGCACCCTTATCAATCTTATTCCAAGACTTTATGATGTCACAGAAGGAAAGGTGTTGATTGATGGAGTGGATGTCAGAGACTATGACTTGAACAGTCTTTACAAAAAGATTGGATATGTTCCACAACGCGGAGTGCTTTTCAGTGGAACGGTCAAGAGCAACATCAATTTTGGCGACAACAACGCCGATGATGAAACAATCAAACACTCCATAAGCATTGCACAAGCATCAAACTTTGTTTCCAAGATGCCAAAGGGCATTGACAGCCCTATCGCGCAGGGAGGAACAAATGTTTCTGGTGGACAGAAACAGAGATTGTCTATTGCAAGGGCAGTGGCAAGAAAACCAGAGATATTCATTTTTGATGACAGTTTTTCAGCACTTGACTACAAGACAGATGCCAAACTGCGTGCAGCACTGAAAAAACATACCGGGAAGGTGACAAAATTTATTGTTGCACAGAGAATTGGAACAATCAAGGATGCGGACAAAATCATTGTTTTGGACAGTGGCAACATGGTCGGAATGGGCACACATGAAGAGTTGTTGAAAAAATGTCCGGTTTACAAAGAGATTGCTCTTTCACAACTTTCAAAGGAGGAACTGTAAAATGCCAGGAATGATGAATATGAAAAACAGACCTTCGGAGAAGGCTAAAAAGGGAACATTTTTGAAATCACTTGGAAAACTTCTAGTTTTCTGCAAAAGATATTGGGGATGGATAATCCTTTCTATGATTTTTGGGGCGGTGGCTGTAGTTTTTCAAATCATTGGGCCAAACAAAATTGGTGATATCGCAAATATCATCAGTGGTGCCTTTATGCCAGGTGGATCAGGAGTGATTGATATTGGTGCTGTCACAGAAATTGCCATCTTTTTGGTTTGTATATATGTTGCCGGGGCGATTTTGTCATACTTTCAACATTATATCACCGCCACAGTCACACAAAAGACAGTGCAGAGATTGCGCCAAGGCATTTCAAGAAAAATCAACAAACTTCCACTCAACTATTTTGACACACATCTTCATGGAGACATCTTGAGCCGTGTGACAAACGATGTGGACACCATTGGTCAGAGTCTTAACCAAAGTATTGGAGGGCTTATCTCAAACACCATCATGTTTGTTGGAGTTTTAATAATGATGTTTGTTATTGATTGGATAATGGCGCTCACTGTTATTGGCACAACAATCATCGGATTCAGTTTTTCGCTTATTTTCATGATTAAGTCACAAAAATACTTCAATCAAAACCAAAAGAACCTTGGAGATTTAAACGCACACATTGAAGAAACCTATGCAGGTCACAATGTTGTTCAACTCTTCAACGCCGAAGAAAGCACAGGCAAAGAATTTAAGAGAATCAACAAAAAACTTTACAACACCGGCTGGAAGTCACAGTTTATCTCTGGTGTTATGATGCCAATTATGAACTTTGTCGGCAATTTTGGTTATGTTGCGGTTTGCATTGTCGGGGCAGTTTTGGCAGCACAAAGGGGAGTTTCTTATTATGGAACGATTGTGCAGTTTATGATTTATGTTAGACTGTTTACAAATCCACTTTCACAGATTGCACAGAGTTTGACAAGTTTGCAGTCAGCATCCGCTGCTTGTGGTCGTGTGTTTGAGTTTTTGGAAGAAAAAGAGCTTGCAGATGAGAGCAACAAGACCAAAGTTTTGACAAATGTCAAGGGCGATGTTGAATTTAACCATGTAAAATTTGGATACAATCCAAACAGAATCATCATCAAAGACTTTTCAGCAAATATCAAGGCAGGGCAGAAGATTGCTATTGTTGGACCGACAGGTGCCGGAAAGACCACTCTAGTCAATTTGCTTATGAGATTTTACGAACTCAATGCTGGAGACATCAAGATAGATGGTGTTTCGACACAGGATATAACTCGTGAAAATGTTCACGAACTCTTTGGCATGGTGCTTCAGGACACGTGGCTTTTTGAAGGCACAATCAAAGAGAACTTGCGTTATAACAACAAAAATGTCACCGACAAACAGATTGTTGAAGCATGCAAACATGTTGGAGTTGACCACTTTATTCAAACATTGTCAAAAGGATATGATACCGTGATTGATGATGCGGTAAACCTTTCAGCAGGACAGAAACAACTTCTCACCATTGCCAGAACAATGATCGCAAACAGACCTATGATAATTTTGGATGAAGCGACAAGTTCGGTCGACACCAGAACGGAAATTTTGCTTCAACAGGCAATGGACAAAGCAATGGAAGGGCGCACATCTTTCATTATTGCGCACAGACTTTCGACAATCAAAAATGCCGACATGATTTTGGTGCTTAAAGATGGCGACATCATTGAGAAAGGAAATCACGAACAACTTTTGGCAAAAGGTGGATTTTATGCCGACCTTTACAACAGCCAATTTGAAGAAATTTAAAAATAAAAATTATATCAAACAATTTTCAAAAAAAATCATTTAAAAGAATAAAAAGAAAAGATTTTCACACAATACAAAAAATTTTGGAGGCGGAATATGATGAGATTTCTTTTCTTTTTTATGGGGGTGCCAATGATAATTATGTCTTTTTTTGAGGCGGTGGATGTTTTGCCATATGTTTCGCAATACAACCTGTTGGTAAATGGCAATGTTGTGGAACTTTCGCAAGAAGAAACCGAGCAACTTCAGCAACAGGTAGAAAAACTCTTTGAAAATTCACACACCATGCCGGCATTTGGAGTGGTGACAGATGAGATTTTTCATGAAGATGTGCAAAATGGCTATTTTGTGTCCATGAAGTTTCAAACACCTATAAAAATCAATGAATTGCCATTTGAGGAGTTGGTTTTCAAGATAGGAAGAGATTTTCATGGCTTCAATCTCATGCGTGGAAATCACGGGATTTTTCAAGGCAGGTGCATATACATTGATTTGCAGGAACGCACAATGGAAGAATTGTATGATTTTGTTGAAGGACTTGAAAGCGTGAAAGAAATCTTGCAAAGTCCGCAACTTCCAGACTCAACGGAAAACAGCGAACAACTTGAAAATGATGATGGCGTTCTAGAAAGCGACGGCTCTCAAACAGAAGAAGTCGAACAAGATGAAACAGCCAACAATGAAGATGTTAATGTTTGATGTTTAAAATGGTGTAATATGCACAATAACTTATAAAAACATAAATATCTTCTTTGAACAAACGCGAAAGAGATTTCAAAAATACAACTTGAAATCTTTTTCTTTTTTTGTTTGACAAGTAAATAGTTTTTATAATACAATATTTAGGTAAGCAACTCACTAAACGGCACAATATGTTGTGGTTGAGTGTAGATTTTTACAATATATAGACAAAGGAGAGAGTATGGACACAAAAAGCATTGAAGCATGGAAAGGTTTTAAGGGGGAAAAGTGGAAAAACGAGATTGATGTTGCAGATTTCATTCTGGAAAATTACAAAGAATACAAAGGCGATGACAGTTTTTTGTGTGGAATTTCTCCAAAAACCAAAAAAGTTTGGGAAAAGTGTGAAAAACTGCTTGCCAAAGAGGCAAAAGTTGGGATGTTGGATGTTGAAACAAAGGCAATTTCCGGCATAAATTCATTCAAACCAGGCTATATTGACAAGAAAAACGAGGTTATTGTTGGACTTCAGACTGACAAGCCTCTCAAACGCATTGTCAACCTTTATGGTGGAACAAGAATGGCAGAAAAGGCACTTGCGGCTTATCACAGAGAACTTGAACCAACTATCAAAAAACATTTCTGGGAATATCGCAAGACACATAATGATGGAGTGTTTGATGCTTACACGCCAGAGATAAGAAAGGCACGCAAAGCAGGACTTATCACAGGGCTTCCTGATGCTTATGGCAGAGGAAGAATTATTGGTGATTATCGCCGTGTGGCACTTTATGGCATAGATTTCTTGATTGAAGAGAAAAAGAAAGATTGGAACAAAATCGACATTTCAAGCGAAGAAAACATTCGCCTCAAAGAAGAAGTTGCAGAGCAAGTAAAGGCGCTTGAAGAGATGAAAAAAATGGCACTTTCATATGGTTTCGACATTGCAAAGCCAGCAACAAACGCGCGCGAGGCGGTTCAGTGGCTCTATTTTGGCTATCTTGCAGCGGTTAAAGAAAACAATGGAGCAGCAATGAGTCTTGGCAGAACTTCAACCTTTCTTGATATTTATATTGAAAGAGACATGAAAAATGGACTTTTGACAGAAGAACAAGCACAGGAACTTGTTGACCAATTTATTATCAAACTTCGACTTGTGCGTCATTTAAGAACTCCAGAATACGATGAAATCTTTGCGGGAGACCCAACTTGGGTGACAGAGAGCGTTGGTGGCATGGCTGATGACAAGAAGAGTTTGGTGACCAAAAATTCATTTAGATATTTGCACACGCTTATCAATCTCAAACCATCACCAGAGCCAAACTTGACTGTTCTTTGGTCGGAAAAATTGCCACACAACTTCAAAAAATTCTGTGCAAAAATTTCCATTTTGACCGATGCTATTCAATATGAAGGCGATGATGTAATGCGTGGAATATATGGCAATGATTATGCAATTGCTTGTTGTGTTTCTGCCATGAAAATCGGCAAACAAATGCAGTTTTTTGGTGCAAGATGCAATTTGGCAAAAGCACTGCTCTATTCTTTAAATGGCGGAGTGGATGAAAAATCAGAAGCTTTGGTTGTTGAAGGTTTGTCGAAGAACAATGAAAAAGTTTTGACATATGACAAGGTAGTCAAAAACTACCAAAAGACATTGGAAAAGGTGGCAAAGACCTATGTTGATGCCATGAATATCATCCACTATATGCACGACAAATATGCATATGAACGCGGACAAATGGCGCTTCACGACACTTGGGTGGAAAGACTTATGGCATTTGGTGCTGCCGGATTTTCTGTCGTTGTGGACTCTCTTTCTGCAATTAAATTCGCAAAAGTCAAACCGGTGAGAAACGAAAATGGGATTATCACCGATTTTGAAGTTGAAGGAGATTTTCCAAAATTTGGAAACGATGATGACAGAGTTGATGAAATTGGCGTAAAACTTGTGGAGTTTTTCTTTGGATGCTTGAAAAAACACAAACTTTACAGAAATGCAAAGCACACATTGTCACTTTTGACAATCACATCAAATGTTATGTATGGCAAAAAGACCGGCACAACTCCAGATGGCAGAAAGGCAGGAGAGCCTTTTGCTCCGGGAGCAAATCCAATGCACGAGAGAGATTGCTCGGGAGCGCTTGCATCACTCAATTCAGTGGCAAAAATCCCTTATTGCGGATGCTGTCAAGATGGAATTTCAAACACCTTCTCCATAGTGCCTGATGCGTTGGGGCATGATGAAAAATCAAGAATAAACAATTTGGTTGATATTTTGGATGGTTATTTTGTGCAGAAGGCGCAACATCTCAATGTCAATGTTCTCAATCGCGAACTTTTGATTGACGCCATGAACAATCCATGGAAATATCCAAACCTGACAATTCGTGTTTCGGGCTATGCTGTAAACTTCAATCGACTTTCAAAAGCACATCAACAAGAAGTGATATCTCGCACATTCCATGAGGCACGATAATGTCAGACTTGAAAAACTCGCAAACAAACGCCGAAATGGTCATTGGGAATATCTCAAGTTTTGAAAGCATGGGGCTTGTTGATGGGCCGGGTGTGAGATATGTGATATTTTTGCAAGGTTGTCCACTTCGATGTGCATATTGTCATAATCCTGAAACGTGGAATATCAATGAAAAGAAAACACAGATGACAGTACAGGAACTTTTAAACAAAGTCAAAAGATATATGGTATACTTTAAAAATGGTGGCGGTGTCACGGTTTCTGGTGGAGAACCGCTCTTGCAAGCCAAGTTTGTGACAGAATTTTTTAAATTATGCAAACAGAACAACATTCACACCTGCCTTGACACATCCGGCTGTGGTGATGAAAGAGACTATGCCGACCTTTTGGATTACACCGATTTGATTTTACTTGATGTCAAGGCAATTGTTCCGGAAAATTACAAAAAATTGACAGGAAGGGCAATTGACAAGTTTGAAAAATTTTTGGACATCTGCCAAGAGAAGGACAAAAAATTGTGGATTAGACAGGTGATTATTCCGGATTATAATGACACTGAAGAAAGCGTTTTGAAACTCAAAGAATTTGTCAAAAATCTGCATAATGTGGAAAAGGTAGAACTTTTGCCTTATCACACAATGGCGACCGAAAAATATAAAAAACTCGGCATAAAATATCGACTTGAGGGTGTTCCACAAATGGACAAAAAACGTTGTAAAGATTTGGAAAAATTGCTCAAATAACAAAATGCCTGTGCAAATTTTTGCACAGGTTTTTTATTGGCGTAAAAACAAATCAAAAATTCTTTTGAAAATGCAGATTGATAGAATTGTTTTTTTGATTGTAAAAAATAAGAATGCACAAGTGTAATTTTTGAAAATTTGTTTGATTTTTGTTATTTTGCCAAAAATTATTGCATGGATTGGATTTTGCTAGCAATCTGCATCTTTTATTTTGTTAAGGGATATTTCAAAGGTTTGATATCCATGGTTTTCTCTTTGATAGGAACATTTGCTGTCATTTATATTGCGTGGAAATTGACACCAAATTTTGTTGGTTATGTGCAAAATTGGTTTGGAGACAATCTCTTTTCTACTTTGCAAAAGACTTTTGACAACATGATTTCTGGCGAATTTTCTTCAGCGAGCGAATTTCAAATGGCTCTTTTGCAGACAAATATCGGAAAAATCTTTGGACTTTTCCTGTCAAGTTTTTTTGAAAATATTACATTTGATGGAACAATGACCGCCGGACAGATTCTTGCACCAACTCTTTGTGAGCTGATTTTGAAGGTTGTGACCTTTTTGGTTTTGTTCATTTTTTTGATATGCGTGCTCAAATTTTTGAGTTTTTTGTTAAACAAACTCATCAAGATTTTTGGGTTTCAACATGGAAACAAAATTTTGGGTGGGCTGTTTGGGACAATAAAAGGGATTCTTGTTTTTGGGGTAATATATATGGTTATGGTTTCAATCGCAAATTTTACACTTAATGTCTCACTTCAATCCTTTGTGCAAAGTGGAATAGTGTGCAATTTTTTGTATGAAAATTTGACATCAAAAATAGTCAACCTATTTTATTAGGCTGACTAGTTTTTTGTGTATTCAAAAGAATTTATAGCATATAAGAGTTTTTCTCGGTAAATATTTTCGCTGTCAGTTGGAGCATCTTCTTCATCAGGCGGAAGTTGTGATTCGATTTCCTCATTTTTATCCTGTGTGTCTTGAATTTTGTTCTTTAGATTGACAATAACACAAACTTCCACAATTATGGCAATGAGCAAAATGACAATGATAGCCATGCAAACAAGTTGGAATGTGCTAAACTTTTTCCACCATTTTTCTTTTTTTTCTTCCATGGTATTTTTCCTTTAGTTTATTGTAGCACATCAAAAACGGCTTGGCAAGGAAATTCTTGCTTAAAAATCTTTGAATGAAAAACGCTATTGAGAATGCAAAGATTGTGAAAAATCTCAATTCTCCAAAATTTGTCCATAAATTTGTTAAAAAATACTCAAAAAAAGTGAAAAAAACTGCAAAAAACAATAAAATTTGTGAAATAATATTTTTCTGCTTAATAAAATGCAGAAAAATATCTTTAATATCAAACAAAAATCCGGACATAAATCCGCTTATTGTCATAATCAAAAAAATGAGTGGTTGTGAAAGTGTTTCGTAGAGCATTTACTTAAACAACCTTTTAAAAAGCCCAACTTTTTCTTTTTTGGTGACATATCTGACACCATTTATTTCGCCGGAAAAGACCACTTGTTTGTTGTCGAGGTCAAGTTTTGTCACTTCAAGATTTGTTCCAGTGATGACAAGATTTGTTCCTCCAACCTCCACTACTGATTGTGTGTTGGTGGCAGATAGCACCTTTGTCGCGCCGATTATTGTGATCTGTTTACGCTCTTCAATGCAGATATTTTCCATAAATTCTCCTTTTTGTTTGGTATTATTATTTTGTTTTTGTATAATAAGATATGATTAAAAAAGAGATAATAGTAGAAAAAGATAGAAAAATTGTCAATATTTTGCAAGATTTTGGGTTTTCTTTTGCTGATGTCAGCAAAATGCTTCGCAAAAAGGATGTGAAAGTTGATGGTAAACCGACAAAAGAAAATGTGATGGTCACTGCCGGCACAAAGGTCACATTTTTTTACACGCCCGATATGCTTCAAAAGAAATATGATATTTTGTTTGAAAATGAAGATGCTTACATCATTTACAAGCGTGTCGGAATTGAAGTCGAGGGAGAAAAAGGTTTGGAAAAAATTTTGCCAAATGCCATTGCTGTGCATAGACTTGACAGAAACACAGAAGGAGTGATGGTGTTTGCAAAAAACACAGAATGTGCAAAAAAGTTAATCACGGCATTCAAAAATCATGCAATTCACAAATTTTATATAGCAGAGATTGTTGGGAATTTTGATGTCAAAAACAAAACATACAAAGGTTTTTTAACAAAAGACAGTGAAAATGCTTTGGTCAAAATTTCCCCGCAAAAAGTCAAGGGAAGTGTGGAAATTGAGACAAAGGTCAACACTATCAAGGCGGGAGTGCAGTCGAGTTTGGTGGAAGTGGAACTTGTTACGGGAAAAACTCATCAAATAAGAGCGCATTTGGCATATTTGGGACATCCAATTATTGGAGATGGAAAGTATGGAAAGAATGAGATTAACAAAAAATTTCAACAAAATCATCAAAAATTGGCTTGTTTTAGGTTGAAATTTGATTTTGTTGATGTTAATGGATTAAATTTTGCCGAGTTTGTGAAAAAACCGAAGTGGTATATTTTTTAAGATTTTGCAAACTTATGTGTCCAAAATGTTATTTTCTGCATAGATAAAAATATGAAAAATGACATTTTGAAAGTAAACTCTTATTATGAAGGACTGATACAAAATTTGTTCGCTGGTACAAAGGGCTGTTTTTCTGCCTTCATGCATTTTTTTTATCAATATAACCAGTGCTCTGTATATTTTCATGATTTTGTTGAATGTTTTTCAAAATTATATAAAACCGAACTTGAAAATTGTGAAATTTTGAGTCAGGTGCTTATAAAAATGGGTGGAGACAACAAATATTATTCAAGTGCAAGAAAGTTTTTGTCTGGCTATAATGTTGACTATGTCAAGAATTTGTCCAAGATGTTTTTGAGTGACATTGAAATGTTGGAAGTTAATATCATCGAAATCAAAAGTGTGATTTTGAAGGTGGAAGACAAGAAAATCAGAGATGTCTTGAAAAAGGTTTTAGACAACAAAAAAATGGAATTAAGATTTTTGAAGGAAAATTATTTTAAAAATAATTTAATTATAAAAAATTAAAAAAATAATAAAAAAATCACTTTTTTTGTGTTTTTTCTTTTATTTTTAATATTTTTTATATATTTTATTTGCGCGTAAGTATGGTTCAAATGTCATTTTTTGATAATGTTTTTTCTATTTTATCGTAAAAATCATATAAAAATTTCTCTGAAAATCCGCTGAAAAATATTTGTTATTTTAAATAAATAATATTATTTATTATTTTTCTTTGTTTTTTATTTGATAAATTTTGTCCGTAAGTGGTAAAATAATTTTGAAATTATAGAAAAGCATTTGCTTAACCACAGAAGAATTTTTTTGAGAGGTTTTCTGTATGAAAAAGTTGAGTTTGATTTTGATGTCAGTTTTGACTATTGCAATGGGGAGTGTGCTTGCTTCCTGTTCTTTCAAAAGTCCGCAGGCTTCCTTTTCACAAAGCGAAGTTCTCCTTTCTGTGAATGAGTCAATAAATTTGCAGGATTATCTGTCAGTTTCAGGAGTTGAAAAAACTGACATTTCTTTCCAACCTTCAAACACTTCAATTTTGCAGGTTCAAGGTGACAGTGCACTTGCAATCTCTTCTGGCAGAACAAACATATATGCTACATATCAAAACAACAGTCTTGCTTCCATGCAGGTTGTTGTAAAAAAACAATTTGATTCTCCTAAAAACTTTTCATTGGATGAAAGTGGCGTTTTGACTTGGGATGTCGTTTCTGGTTTTTTCGAAAATGAGCAAAACCCAACCTTGGCACAAAGTTATGTGGTTGAAGGCACTTGCACCACTTTCCAGCCGGACTCTCCAGATCAGGAAGTGGAAGTTTTGAACATAAATGAAGTGACAAACACAAACAGTATTACTCTTTCAAATTATGGCACCTATGCTTTGACTGTCACAGCACAAGGAAATGGCTATTTTGATAACAGTGAACCTTCACAAGTTCCAACGCTCTACTTTGGATATATGGACAGGCTGTCAGCGGATGATTTGATCTGGGATGCAGAAAGAGGGACTCTTTCTTGGAGTGCGATTGCAGGAGCAGAATATCAAGTTAGAATGGATGGGGTGCTGTTGGATGACAGGCAGAGCACTTTAAGCAAAGATTTGTCATCTTTCTTCAGTGTTGCACAAGCGGGAACTCATGAAGTGTCTGTTCTTGTCTTTGACAATGCCGGTGAGAAGATAGCGCGTGAGAGCGATGTTATTGAGATTGAAAAACTTGCTGCTCCGACTGCACAATATGTTTATTCTCAAACCGCAGGCGGACTTGTGCAGATTGAAACCGCAGAAGGTGTGGAAAAATATGATATTATCTTGCGCGATGAAGAAAATCAAGAAGACTACACTATTTCTTTTGAGGAATTTTCTGGTGAAAGTTACACCAATTTAAACGGACTTGCAAGTGGCGTTTATCAGGCAAGCGTTGTGGCAAAAAATGAAAGCGGATTGTTTTATCAAAGTAATGAAACAGTTGTTGGAAGAATCTTCAAAATGCCAAGTTTGAATTTTGTTGGTCGTGGAGAAAACGAACTTGATGGCGCAACTTTCAAGGCGCAAGTATCCACCACAAGCAGTCTTTTAAATGGAGACATTCTTGTCACAGGTCTTGGTGACAATGTTGTGCTTGATGGACTTGATGCGGACGAACTTTCAAAGGACATTGAAATTGCAATAAATCAGTCGGGCAGTTTTGATTTGTCGGTTTATGCAATGGCAAGAAGTGAATTTAACCAACTTTCTGGTCAGGATGTCTTGGTGATAAACTCTGATGTAAGTCAAGTTTTGCATATTACAAAGGCCGAGGCTTTTGCAAGCGAGATAACGCACTCTTATGGCGATAATTCTTCAGTTTTGACATTTGATGTTGTGAATAATGCGGATACTTACACTCTTGAAATTTGGAATGGCACAGATTTTGAAGAAGTTTCACAAGGGGAATACGATGCTTCTGTGCAAGGACAAACCGTGACAATCACATTGACAAACAAGATTGAAAATCTGTTTGAACCTGTTTTGGTTGAAGATGACATGGTATTTAGGCTTAGAGTTGTTGCAAAAACAGCGGATGACTTGACCGCAATAGGCTCATCAAAACTCAAAGATTTGACCTTGCTTTCAGCACCTATTTCTGCAGACAGTGGAGACAGCACTGACAAAACATATGTTTGGAACGAAGTGGAGAATGCTTCGGGTTATCAGTTGCAAATCTACCAAATTGATAAAGGTACATATCAAGCAAACCAAAGCGAAATCAATGTTGATATCTCTTCGCTTTCGCCTGTTGAAAGGGAAGCACAAAGCGCAAGTTATACCTTTGAAAATGTGGGATATTTTTATGTAAGAATTTTTGCTACTTCTGGTGATGTAAATCAATTTATTTCATCGACTGAATATATGCAGGATGTCTTCTATATTGCCGAAAAACTTGTCAATGGCGCAGTGGAGTTTGGTTTTGATCAACAGTATGTCAACCATAGTGGATTTACGGCAAGTTCGGGCTATTTTGTTCGTGTGGAAAACGTGCCTAATATAACAAGTTATCAACTCACAGTCGGCAGCGCAAACGATGACATTTTTGCCATCAGTGAAGGCGACACAAACATTTATTTGCTTTCAGAAAACTTTGCACAAGGAAACACTGAAATCTCCATAACTGTTGTTGGACATGCTGATGATGAAATGATATATGTGGCAACTGACCCGACAGTTTTGACTGTGGAAAGATTGGGTCAAGTGACATTTGAAGACCTTGATATTGACCAACTTACATCAAGAGTGACATTAAAACAAAAAGATGGTGTCACTGGTGGAAGAATTTGGTATAATGATGGCAATGTTTCAGACAGAGATGATGCATATCCTTCTTTAAACATTTCATCGCTCAATGACTTTTCACTGCTATTTACGCTTTATGGAACAAAGCTGAATGAAGAAGGTATTTATCAAGCAACGGATGATAAAATTTATCTTGATAGTATGGAATCAACTTTGCAATTTGCACGCTTGCAAGCACCGACAAATTTTAGATATTATGATGGGAAACTTACTTTTGACCATGATGCTATTTCAATTGCGGATTATTATGTTTTGGACCTTAACTGCATAACACCAAATGGTGACAATCTTTTGACAATAAGGCTGGATGACACTGTCATTGTGCAATATGAAGGACAGGAAATTCAACTTGCGGTCGGAAGTGATGTTGTGTCATATTCTGGCACGGCAATTACAATCAATCTTGACACTTTGGTAGAACAGTTGAAGGCAAATGAACAAATTTCTGGAGTTTACAACCAATCAACAGAAATTGATTTTTCAGTTTATGCTTATGTGATTGAAAATGATTCTTCTGTCATATACCTTTCTTCGCCATATGCTTCTGTTTATGGAAATTCTGCAAGTACAAGTTTGAAGGTCGAAAAAATGATAACGCCGCAGATTGAGTTTGCTTATTCAGACACTGACTATACTCTTTCTTGGCAGGCCGTTGAAACAGAAGAAACTGTAGCAAGTGAAACTTCTTATCAGGTCTTTTTGGATGATGAACCATTTGGCTCATCAATTGTCAGTGGTTTGAGTTATAACTTTGCAAATACCTCATTTAATTTGTCAACTTATTACACATTTTATATCAAAGCAGAAAACCCATATTATCTTGAGTCAGCAAATTCAAATACTATAACAATTTATAGGCTTTCCAGGATTCCTCGTGTGACTTTGACTGCTGATGGCAATTTGAGTTATGAAATTGCAACGGCCGAAAGAGATTTCGTGGAAAATGTCAAAGTGGATGCTTTGTTATCTACCTCATCTAACACCAGCGGACTTGTCGAAATCACAGGCAGTGGAAATTACACCTTTACAGTGATTGGTAGGACAATTGAAAATGAAAATTCTGCAACCCATTATCTTGATAGTGCGCCTTCAACTTGGACATTGACAGAGATGGACACGCTTGCTCCAAGTGATAACAATGTGACATTTTCAAACAATCTTCTTTCTTGGAATGCTTTTGGCGCAAATGCCGGAATTGGCAGTTTGAGTTATCTTGTAATATTCAGAGATACGACAGGAAAGACTGTCACATACAACACTACAGATACGACTTTAAATCTGCAAGATAACACCGAACTTTATCAATCTATTTCAGCCCTCGCAGCAGGAGATATAGAAATTGGGGTATCCGCATATCTTCTTGGAAACGGAACTTACACAGTCGTTGCGGGTGGAACAGTTTATTATTCTCTTGATGTCGAACTTTTGAATGGGAACACTGAAAATCATCATTATCTTTACACTTCCGACCAGACAGTGACAAAATTGGCCACACCAAATGTGACAAAGGTGGAGTTTGTTTACAGCGGACTTGAAAATGCTCAATTCCCAGATATTCAAGTTTCGTTTGTTGGGAATTATGGCAACAGCGGAAGATTTTCCATTTATCTAAACGACAGTGACTTTCCAATTATGACCACAAACATTGCTCAAAGCGATGGAACATACACTTTCACGTTGACAAGGGAATATTACAACAACACCATTCAACCAGGGCAAACCTTGACAGTGAAAATCATGGCGTTGAGTGACACAGCGATTCCATCTTCTTCCGGGATAGTTGAAATTACAAGAGTGGTAGATTTGCAGAGTGTGGCATTTAAAGAAAATGAAGATAAGTTTACACAAAATCTTGTTTTGACATTCAATCCTGATAATCTTGATTTTTCACAAGGTGGGGTAAATTTGCAGATATCATATCAGCCGGCAAGCGGAGAACAGCAGACAGAATATCGTCATGTAGATGTAAATTCTGTTAGTGAAAGTTTAACTTATGATATGAGTGAGTTTTTTGAAGAATATCTTGCAGATGGCGGAACAATCCAAATTTCTGCTTATATTGCAAGTTTTGCCGATGATGAAAACAAAATTTATTATCTTCCTGCGCCAACTCTTGTGACCAGTCAGACATACAATGTTTTGAAACAGGTGGAACAGGTCACACATAGCGATGGTGGATTTGTAATTGATTCTTCTCTCAACAATGCTAACACAGTTTATGTGGTGCAATATGGTGCCTCAAGGTTTGAAGTTCCTGCAGATAGAAATGGCGAATTTTACTTTGAATTTCCAAACAGTTGGGCAAATGGCAGTTATGAACTTGAGATATTTGCATCCGAAAATGATTATATAAACTCCGTTATAAACGTAGTAAGTTTTCAGTTAAACCGTATTGCGAGTGTCGATGTTGTGACAATGGAAAGAGATGTCGACAACATGGCAACAGTCACATTGTCTTGGGATGAAATTGCAAATTCGGATGGTTATATTTTGAAGATGTTTGCAAAAACAGATACAGAACATTCAGCGCCACTCTATGTTTTCAACTCAGCGGATTATGATGCTGAGCATGGCACACAAGGTGCATCTGATGGAAAAGTAGTTTATACTCTTGAACAGATTTTTGGTCGAAATTTTGAAGATCTGATTGCTTATGACAAGCTGACTGCATTTGACCTTATGAGCGACATTGAGGTGGTGTTTGACCTTGTCACAATAGGCGGAAGCGGATACAATAATTCATTTGCGCTCACTTTTAATGCTACAGTCAAGGGAAATCCTGTTCAAACAACGGATATCATTGTTGATGAATTTGGCAGAATTGCATTTACAAGTGTTGCCGGCACATCTTATATGTATAGGTTAGTCGATTCCACAGGGGACACTGAACTTCAAGGTTGGCAGGTGATTGAAGCAACATCGGCTTCCACAACTTTGAATGTTTCAAGTGAAATTGCAACAGGTGTTTTGTTTAATGTTGAAATAATAGTTGTCGGAAGTGCAATTGAAAGCCCAGCAACATCTGCAGATTTTGACTTTGTTTTAGATTCAATGCCACTGACAACAGTTGGAAACGATTTGACCTTTATTGTCAATGAAAGCATTGTTGATGTCGGCTATAATGAGAACATACCTTCACTTTTGGCATTTACAATGATTTCAAACAGTTTCACAAAACTCTATGTTGGTCTTGAAGAAAATGCAATCATGTCGGGAGATGTGTTTGGGTTTGTTCCGGCATACTTTTCTGATGCTGATACTGACATGCAATCTATACATTCTTATTCTTTGGGAGAAATCATAAATGGTTTGATTGAACAAGGTTGCGACATAAATTTGAATGACAATTTCAAACTTTATTTTTGGTCATATCGAACATCAGCCAGCATCACAGGAAGTTATGTAATTTCAAAAGCATATGAATTTACATTCGCGCTTACAAGTGAAAACTCATTTAAAGAAATCATGAAAGTCGGCGACTTGGGCGAAGATTCTGTTTATCCAGAAGACTATGCAAACACATTTGCTGTGTTTAACAACAATGACAGTGCAGACTTGCAGACAATCGGAATTTTTGTTCGCATAACACACATTGCCGATGACAATGCAGGCGATTTCACATCCATTAAATTCCGTTCATCACAGCAGATGACAGGACATGCTTATTTTGAAGGACAAAATGTCTATGTAATCAATTTGACAAGTATGTTTGAGGAAGAAGACTTATTTACCATGTCTGGAACATTTGAAGTGGCATTTTCTAGGTTGCAAGTGCAAAGTTCTGATGACAAAATTATTTTGACAGACTGGTTTGAAGGTGGTGATGAAAACTCATTTACTTTTGAAAAATTACCGGAAGTTCAAAATCTTAGACTTTCAGCCGGCTCACTATATTGGGATATCAGCGGAGAAAAAACTGACAAATATTATGTTTACTTCATCATTGACCTTAATGGCAATATTTTAGGAGAGAGATACAACTATTTTGCCACAGCTAGCTCATCTTTCAATGCCTCCGATTTTGTTGGGACAGAAAATCAATATTACATTGCTGTTCAAAGTATTTCAGAAAATCCATTCTTGTTGCCTTCAAACAGAGTGTTTATTGTGGATGTTGCAGAAGGAAGTAATGAACCTGTTTTGGTTAGAAAAAATCAGGTGACATCACCAATCAAGTTGCAGGATGGCAAATTGTATATTGATTGGAGTGAGGATGGAGATTTCTATAGAGAGCTGACTGGAGATGGATCATTTGAAGATATTGCAAAAACAATTACAAGCGAAATGTTTTCAAGTCCATTTACATTTTCACTTCAACAACTTGTGGATGACAACATTACAATGCGTCTTCGCTTCACCCCACTTACAAGTGGAAACGAAGGGATGCGAAAAATTTTTGATGTAAACGCAAAATATTTGCTTGCAAGCTTGCTAGATTTTGGCACAGAAAATGACTATGACATAGAGGGTAGATTAAACGAAATCTATACAAACGCCTCTGACTCTTCTACCAGAAATTTGATTGGAGAATTTAGAGAGAACATCGTAAACAGGGGCAGTTTTGGGGTGGCAAACGCACAAGTGCTTTTTGATGATATTTTTGAAGCTTTGCAGACTGGAAGTTATAGGATGGAGTATTGCTTGATTGGAAGCAACGTGACTTTAAGCTCTTCATGGTACGAATTTAAAAATAACAATGGCGAAAATGTTATATATGTAAACGGTGAGCCATCTGTCAGTGCCAGAAAAGTGGAAAATCCAACAGATATATCAATAAATTCCTACCAAGTGCTTGTCAGAAAAAGTCAAATTTATGATTATGTTGGCGGTTCTTATTCTTTGATGGATGCGCAAGGTTATAACATGGTTGTCTATGATGATGCCGGCAACAGATTTGTTTTTGCCATCACAAAAGGCATTACAAATTGGAGTTTAACTTTGCTTGATGAAGATGTGGAAGGCTCTGTGTCTGTTTATGAGACAGATGCTTCTGGAACAACCACAGAAAATGGTCCATATTTGATGTTTTATCTCAACCAGAACAACGGAAATTCTATTATGGGAAGATACAATTCTGTTGTACAATCTGGGCATACTTATAAGATGCAAATTTATGCGGTTGGAACAAACTTTTCAACATCCAGCAAGTCAGAATTTTTCAGTTTGACACTTTTGGGTTTCAACGATACCTTTGCCATTAATAATGGACAGTTTGTTTGGGGATCGGTCAACAACAGAAAAACAAGTGTGATATACAAGAAAAACACAAGTTCGCAAGAAGAAGTGACAGAAATTGATGGCACAATGGCTACTTCCACATTTTCGCTCAATGGTCTTGGAAATGGGCTTTATGATTATATCAAGTTTGTTCTTTTCGGTGAAGTTCGTGCTCAATCTATCTTTGTGGACAGCGAAATTTATATTGTTGAAAATGTTTACAAACTCGCAAGTCCAACTTTGAACAACAACTATGGCTACATTGGCATCGATGACTCGGCAAACATCAGCATGCTCGGTATTGACAGTCCTGACCATTCGGCAAGTATATGCTATTCGGATGGAAGTTTATATAACTATGTGCTTTACAACAGCGATGAAAATGAGACAATTTACTTCTCTGACCAAAACAGTGCAAGCGAAATTGTCTATTACGAAGCAGGTACGACAGGCATGGATGTGACACATCCAGATTATGAATATAAGAGCACCGAAGAAGTTGCAAGAGAATTCCATGTTGTCAGCCTTGGCACAACTGCAGGTTTTGAGATTGAAGATGATGAAAGCGCATATTATTTAAAGCATATCTATTGTCTTGACATAGAAACAGGAGAAAAGTCAGACAAGAGCGTGGCTGTGCGAAGTGAAGTGGCAACAATTCATGCATCAATGCTCGACACACTTTCAAACGTTTGGATAGAAAACGGAATTTTGCATTGGGATGATGTCACTGGAAAAGCTGGAGATGAACCAATGACAATCCCAAGCACAGACAGAGCGGATATCATTTACAAAGTGACCGTTGTGCAATATGTTCCTTCAAGCACAGAAGGGGGCGAAACAGAAACAAATGTCGGACAAGAATATTATTATTACACCACAGAAAACTTCTTTGATTTTACAATCATAAATGAAGACCAAATTGTTGTGACCGATGACACATCTTATCTCAAAGCA
Organism: uncultured Clostridia bacterium; assembly: GCA_944362545.1. GTDB lineage: Bacteria > Bacillota > Clostridia > Christensenellales > UBA1242 > Caccovivens. The sequence goes on along the minus strand of CALVTJ010000001.1, from coordinate 80,909 downwards.
ACTGTTCAGGCTTTGGCTTTAAATGTGACAGACACCTTGCCGACAGGCGCATATGTTTCACTTGTTGAAGGTGGCTATGCATATGGCAATTTGCAATATGCGGATAGCGACATTTACATCTTGATGGGCAACGGTGCGATTTTGAGACAAATTGACAGATTGGCACCTGTGGATGAAGGCTCATTGCAGGTAAGAGATGGTTCATTGTATTGGACATACACCACGACCAATTCTATAACTGACGAAGACATGTTCTTCCAGCAATATGACTTTATTGTCATGGATGAAGATGGAAATGAAGTTTCCGGACAACTTGTTGTGGACGCAATTTATCAGCAACAAGAAACTTCCACAAATGTGTTTAGCATACGCTTTGTTGAAGATGCTGGTGCAATGCAGGATGGAACTCAAGTTTTGACAGTTTACACCACACAGGGCAGACAAAATGATGATGTGATTATCAAATCATTTGGCAGAACAATTGAAGTGACAAAACTTCGCACAATAACATCAGATGATTATACAATCACTTCTCAAGGTGGACTTGAAACTCTAGATATGTCAGCATACTTTACTGACAACAACTCAAACACAGTAAGAATCAACATCAACATTGTCTCACATGGCGAACCTGTTGAAGAAAGAGAGATTGAGTTTAACATAAGTCAATATAAACTCTACATTTTGCGAAGCGAAGATGATGTGAAACTTATAAGTTCTTATCCAGAATTCTATGTGACACAATACATTGTGATATCAGAAGACCAAATTGCTCAGATAACCTTTGAAGTTGAAAACCTCATGATAGCAAACACAATTTACAGCGATGTGAGTGAACAGTTCACTTTGCAACGCTCAAATTGGGGAGCAGACAGCAAGATTGTTTGGGATGAAGAAAATCAAGTCTTTACATGGAATTATGGTGGATATTATTCCTTCAACAGTTCACCTGAAGCGGACAAAGTGAGCGAAGGCAATGTTTTGACAGAACAAGTCACACTTTACACCGATTCACAAATGCAAGAATCTGCCGATATCATCTTGGAGGCTGGCACGGTTGTGTCGGTTGAAGATGTGCAAGATGGTGTTGCGACAATCATGTATGAAAGCATGATATATTACATCAGCGAAAGTTCTTATGAATGGCAGAGATTTGTTGTGGAAACAGAAACTCTCGACTCCAGCACTATGTTTACCGTGGTGGCAAACGAGGGCGAAAACACTTTGATAGAAGTCGGCGGAGATAGATATCTTGTTGCGACATCGGCAATCATCCAACCTGTTTACATTATTGAGGTGACTTATGGTGCAGAACCAAATCAAATTGTTCGCACTTACACCACGACTGAAACACAGTTTGCTCCATCAATCATCACCGACCAGATAAGGATTTCGGTCAGCGTCAAACTTGGAGACACAAACATTCAATCACAAGAACTTGTTTATACAAGTGATGAAGGCACGGATTTTGTGGCATTTAACCTGTTTGAAAGCGGGGATGGAACAAGTGAAAATCCATATAGAATTGTCAATGAAGAGCAGTTCAAAAACATTGCAAAGCGTATGAAAAAAGATAATGTGCTTGTAAATTATGTGGAAAATGGCAGAGAAGTCAATGAAGAAGAGCAATATTACTTCTTAATAGAGAGTGACCTTGTTTTGAGTGAAAATGGAAACACCGAAACATATATCAATGGCATTTTGTTTGCTGGTGAATTTGAGGGCATCATTGAAGGCAATGGTTCTACAATAACCTACATTTCAAGCGGAGTTGCTCCACTTTCACAGGATGTTTTGGTTGCAGAAGGTCATGTTCTTGGACCAAGCACAGAAACTTCGACAACTTACAGATATGGCTCATCCCTGTTTGAGACCTTGGCATCAGGCTCTGCAATCAGCAACCTGCAAATCAATGCTTCCTTCTTGTCTTCAAACAACAGTTATATACCACATCACTCACTCATTGCTTCTCTTGCTATAACAAACGGTGGTAGGCTTGACAACATCAATCTTGTTGGATTTTCAAGCAACTTTATTGGACGTTCAACACCAGGCACGCGTGTCATTATGATTTACAGTGGCATAGTATCGCGCAACACTGGCAGTGTGGCAAGAATATCAAATTCCACCGTAAGCACTGACATGACAATCAATGATGGAAATCAAGCACAACTCATTTTTGTAAGTGGAATTGCTTTTATCAACTATGCTACAATTGAAGATTGCTCGGTTGGTGGCGACAGTGAAACTCATAACATAATGTATGTCACTTTCCAAGAAAGAACAGGCACGGCACAGGTTGCGGGCATTGTCAACACAAACACCACAGCGGGAACAATACGAAATTGTGCAAATTATTTCAACATAAGTGTTGAATGTACACAAGCAGGAAATAGCATGGCAGTTTACATTGCCGGCGTGGCAGACTATGGCAGAGGAACTCTTGAGAGCGTGGCAAACTATGGAACATTAAACACACGCAACATCAGTGAGAACAACTTGCATCAGGGCGATGTATCGATTTGATTTGATTGAATAAATTAAAAACGAAAAGAGTATAAATATAGTGTGAAAAACAAAATTTATACTCTTTTTTTGTTGTGTTTGTGTTTCTGTGTGGGGGCAATTTTTTCGGGTGGTTGCTCAAAAAATGAAACGCCGGTTGCACAAATTGTGACACAACCAAATGCTTTTAGAGTGATAAGACAAGCAGAAAACTCTGGCAGAATTGTTTTGACCTATGTCTTTCCTGTCAACTCGCAAAGATTGGAAAATTTGGGATATAATGAAAACGAAATCAGTGTTTTCAAGTTTTGTTTAACCACTTATGTAAATGCCTTGGCACAGGCAAACAGACAGAAACAAACCGAAGGTTCGCAGGTTGGAGGTTGTGACTATTTTGTTGATGTGGATGGCATTGGTTTTTCCATTCAATTTGACAATTTGGATGCACAAAAGAAGTTTTTTGGTGTGGAAGATGAAGAAACAGAAAACTCTTCGGCACGCAAAGAAAGTGGATTTTTTATCAAAAAAGTGTCACTTTCCACCACTTTTCCGATGTCAAGTGTGCAATCTGCACAGAGTTTTCAAGCAATTTTTTCCATGGCGGTGTCTTCCTGGTGTGAAGCAGAACAGTTTGGCGAAGATGACAGGCAAGCAATTTTATCAATTTTGGATGAGAGTGTTTTTATCTATGATTTTGCTTCACAGTCCAATGTTTTGAAGAGCGATTTGATGCATCAAGATGAAACTTTTTCACATAATGTTTTTGTCAAGACCTTGAATGACCTTGAAGAGAATAACCAAATTACTTTTTGGGTAAGTTTTGCAAACAGACCTGTCTGGTATGGTTTTGCTCTTGGTTTTGTTGGTATTGGAATGTTGGTGGCGTTTTTGGTGCTAAGAAAAAGAAAACAAAAGTAATTTTTTGTTGTTGATTTAGAGAAGAAAAATGTTTCGAAAATTGAAAATGGAAGTTGATTTTTTGAACATTTTGCTGTTTTTGTTGTCAATTTTTTACAATCTAAAGTTGGGTTTTGAATTTTTAAGTGTTTTTTTGAAAAAGTAGTGTGCTCTAACAAAAAAATGTGTGCTTTAAAAAGGGGAGTGCACTATGTCAAGTCAAAAGTGTTGACAAAGCATCATGGAAAGATGTATAATAAACGCAGACAGCACAAGAAATTGTGTAGCGATTGTTCGCCGATGTCAGACAAGTTTTTGGACTTGTCGTTTTTCTTTTGTGTGAAGGTAAAGGTGTGGAAAACAAAATATTCCGCATAAATATTGAGTTTTAGGCGAAAATGTGTTATACTATTTCAGTTGTGATTATTTAAGCGAAAAGAAGGAAATGATTATGGAAAACACAGGAATTAGAAATGTCGCTATTATTGCTCACGTTGACCACGGAAAAACATCTTTGGTCAATGAAATGCTCAAACAGGGGAATGTTTTTAGAGAAAATCAAGTCATTGAAGACAGAGTTATGGACAGCAATGCACTTGAAAGAGAGAGAGGTATCACAATTTTGTCAAAAAACACCTCTTGTTTTTATAATGGTGTAAAAATCAATGTTGTTGACACTCCGGGGCACGCCGATTTTGGTGGAGAAGTTGAAAGAGTTCTCAAAATGGTCGATGGCGTGCTTTTGGTGGTTGATGCCTTTGAAGGTCCAATGCCACAGACAAGATTTGTGCTTGAAAAGGCTCTTGCTCTCAAATTGAAGGTTGTTGTTGTCATCAACAAGATTGACAGACCGGATGCTAGAATCAAAGAAGTTATTGATGAAGTTTTGGAATTGTTCCTTGAACTCGATGCAAATGAAGAGCAATTGAACTCTCCGTTTGTTTTTGCTTCTGCAAGACTTGGAATTGCTTCCACAGATGCAAATGTTCAAGGCACAAACATGAATCCACTTTTTGAGACAATCATCAACTATATTCCTGCACCACAGGGCGATTTGGATGCTCCAATGAGAGTGCTTGTTTCTTCCGCCGAACACAATGATTATGTCGGAAAACTTGCTGTTGGAAAGATTGACCGTGGAGAGATCAGAGTTGGACAAAATGTTGTGGTATGCAATTATCACGACCCAAACAAGAAAGTTAAATCAAAGATTGTCAGTCTTTATGTTTACGAAGGATTGAAGCGCGTCCCTGTTGAAAAAGCCGGTTTTGGAGAAATTGTCTGTGTTGCCGGACTTGAAGATGTGACAATTGGTGACACAATTTGTGCCGACAATGCTATTGAGCCTATTGAATTTGTAAAGATTGCAGAGCCTAGCGTGGAGATGACATTTATGGTCAACGACAGTCCATTTGCCGGACAGGAAGGCAAGTATGTGACATCAAGGCATCTTCGTGACAGACTTTATAAAGAAGCAGTCAAAGATTTGTCTCTCCGAGTGGAAGATGGTGACACTGCTGAAAAGTTTAAGGTTCGTGGCAGAGGAGAAATGCATCTTTCAATTTTGATTGAAAATATGCGTCGTGATGGTTATGAATTTCAGGTAAGTCAGCCAAAGGTTTTGATTAAAGAAATCAATGGCGTAAAGTGCGAACCTGTTGACAGACTTTATCTTGATGTCCCAGAAGACTGTGTCGGCACTGTCATGAACAAAATGGGTGTCAGAAAGGGCGATTTGCAAAACATGACACCACACGGAAAGCGTATGAGAATGGAATTTTTGATCCCATCTCGCGGACTTTTTGGTTTTAAGTCAGAATTTTTGACCGACACTCGTGGAGAAGGTATTATCAACTCAATTTTCTATGATTATGAACCTTACAAGGGTGCGATTAACCGCCGTGATTATGGCTCACTGATTGCATCAGAAGAAGGTAAATCAGTTGTTTATGGGCTTTACAATGCGCAGGAACGTGGCGATTTGTTTATTGGTGCCGGTGTGCCTGTCTATGCCGGAATGGTCATTGGAGAAAACCCAAAGGGCGGAGATATTGAAGTGAATGTTTGCAAAACCAAACATCTTTCAAACTGCCGTGCTTCCGGTTCAGATGATGCTTTGAGATTGACGCCTCCAAAAGTTATGACCCTTGAAGATTGCATTGAATTTTTGGGTGATGATGAATATTTGGAAGTGACACCAAAGTCAATTAGAATAAGAAAAATCATCCTTGACCACACAATGCGCCTTAGAGCAAAAGGGAAAATGCTTCGCGGAGAAATTTAAGGTCAAACTAGCAAAGATATAAAAACAAAAAAGAGCAACATCAGATCGATGCTGTTCTTTTATTTTTAATTTTAAAATAAAATTATTCTTTTTGGTTGTTTTAGAGAAAAATTGACAAAGATTGCAAATGTTGTTATACTTAAATTATTAGGAAGTGGCATGAAAAACTCGGAAAAACAAGAACTGAAAAAAAAGATAAAAAGATTGGGACTCTTTCTTCTCATTGTCTTTGTGCCAACATGTGTGGTTGCCGTGCTTTTGGCATGGGCAAAAGTGGATATGTGGCTGAATGTTTTTGTTTTGGTTGTCATGCTCTTTTTGTTGTTTGCGCTCTTCATATGGGCTTGCCAAAAATTGGATGAAAAAAAACAGGAGCGCATGAGCAAAAAGAAAGACCCATTTTCTGATAATTGATTTGTAAACAGCGGATATTTTGATGGCAAAGGAGAAAGATATGGCAGATTACAAGATTTTACCAAACAGTTTGGAAGCGGAGCAAGCATTGCTCGGCTGTATATTGTTGGATAATGATGCACAAATGGATATTTTTGCCAAAGTGAATGTGGAAGATTTTTATTCGGAAGCACACAGAAACATTTATGACAGCATGATAAAAATCTACAACAAGAGCATTCCTGTTGATTTTGTCACTCTGACAAACCAACTTGAAGTGGAAAAGAAACTTGAAACAATCGGCGGAATTGATTATATAACTTATCTTACAAACGTTGTGCCATCTTCGGCAAATTTTGAACATTATCTCAACATAGTCAAAAGCACATCGCTCAGGCGCCATTTGGTGTCAGAAGCACAGGACATTATCAAAACCGCATTTGACAGTGAAGATGGAAATCAAGCAATGCAGGTTGCGGAAAAGAAGATTTTTGACCTTTCGCAAAAGGAGACATCTTCAGATTTGGAACTTGTCGGCAAACCGGGCGGAACGCTTACACAGGTTTTGCAACAGATTTCGGAACTTGCAGAAAACAAAGGCAAGATGCGTGGTATACCGACCGGCTACAAAGAATTTGATGCTATAACAAATGGACTTCAAAAGAGTGATTTGATTTTGCTAGCAGCACGCCCTGGTGTCGGAAAAACTTCTTTTGCTATGAACATTGCGGTCAATGCTGCGGTCAATGAAGGAAAAAAGGTGGCAATCTTTGACCTTGAAATGTCGAGAGAACAACTTATGCAAAGGGCTCTTTCTTCACTTGCCAGAGTGGACTTGTCACATGTTTTGCGCGGGACAATGGATTCGGAAGAGTGGAAGAGAATGTGGACGGCAGAGAAAAAACTTGCACAAAGCGGAATTTACGTTGATGATTCATCCATGATAACTCCGTTTGAAATTATATCAAAATGCCGAAAATTGAAGATGACAGAAGGGCTTGATTTGATTGTGATTGACTATCTTCAACTCATGACCATGGGCAGAAGCAATAGAGAGTCAAGAACGCAGGAAGTCAGCGATTTGACCAGAACATTGAAAATTGCAGCAAAGGAATTGAATGTCCCAATTTTGGTGCTTTCACAACTTTCGCGTGCGGTGGAAGTGCGTGATGACCACAGACCTGTGCTTTCCGACCTACGTGAATCTGGTTCCATTGAACAGGATGCTGATATTGTGCTTTTCTTGTATAATCCGGAAAGATACAACGATGTCACCACCGAAGATGAACCGGGAACCGTTTATCTTATGATCGCCAAGCATCGAAATGGAAGTATTGGCGATGTCAAGTTGAGATGGGTTGGAGAATACACGACATATCTCAATTATGATGAAAAAATCAAAATTGAAGAAGCATAAAAGGAGTTTGCATGAAAAGAAAGTGGTTTATCGTGATTTTGATTTTAGCAATTGTTGCGGTTGTTTTGACAATTGTGTTTATCAATTTGTTTAGGGAACGGGACACAAGAAGTTTGGCAAACAATATCAATTCAGTTGTTGTCGAAGGTTATTTGAATGATGAAAGTGATGAGTATAGAACGATAAATGAATATCTTGATACCATTTATCCTCTCATTGGATCACAAGAAGAAAGGGCAGAGATACAAAATATGCAAAACACATACAAGGCGTATGTTGTTTATGGGGAATTTGTAAATAAACAATTTGTCTTTTCAACTTACACTAATGTTTATAGAGAAAAGAGTAGAAATGTTTCAAGAAATTTTTCAAGAGCGCAAAATTCGGCAAATAGTTTGGAAAATTATATTGAAGAAAACAGAGATGTGACATCAGGAAGCGATTTTTGGACAGCAAACAGTTGGGCAAACTGCAAGCAGTATATGCAAGATTTGTTTACCTACACAGTAAATGCTTTCGACAATTTGGGAGATATTTACACATCCTGCGTGACTTCGCCAACTATGAACAATGATTTGACCGCACTTGTTTTTGAAACTGCCAAAGCGCTTGCAGATGACACTGTGCAGAATGTGACAACAGCAGGACATGGAGCAAGTCTTTTGAATTTTGTCAACAACTATCTCACACCTGAGCAGGAAGATGTGATTTTGGAATATATTTACAACACAACTGCACAGGGGAATGTTAAAATCATCACCGAACAGACAGAAGGCTGGGAAGAAATTTACAACAGGTTTCTTGCAGGGGCAATTGCATAAAATTGTTTGATAAAAAGGAGTGCTTATGAAATTAAAAAAGATAATGGCAGGGCTTGGAATAGGTTGTTTTTCGGTACTTGCTCTTGTGGGGCTTGGCGGATGCGGAGATGTTTCACTTTCGACAATAACTCAAAATTTTGCGGAACTTGAAACGGTTTTTCAAGACAATCCAAGTGTTTTCTCTCATGGAACAATTGATGGAATGGAAAGCGACTATGTGATAAGTTATGGCACAAAGATTGACAGTTTTGTTGATGCGGATGTTGAAGGTTTTGGCGAACTTGAAGAAATTTACAATGCCACACTTGTCATTGCAAGTGATTATGTGGACAGCAATAAACATTATGTGACCAATTTGCATGAGAGTGATTTGTCATCTGGTACAAGAAGACAACTCAACATTCTCAACTCTTCAATAACAACATACAGAGATTCAATAGAAGATTTTTTGGTTGAAAGAACAAATTTTATAACATATTTTGATAATTTTGAAACTCCTATCTTGCCGGGAGAAAGCAAACCAAGCATAGTAAGGGATGCATACCTTCGCAGATTCAAACGCAGTTATGGTGCAATGGTCGCCAATAGCGTTCAACTTTGCTCCGACATGGCAGAAGTGATTGAATCGACAGAAATCTTGAATTTGCTTGAAACAACTTCACCTACAACTGTTGCAGACACCGAGGTTGTCAAAGAATATATTAGAGCAAAGATGCTCCCAATTTTCAGTGAATTCCAAATAACAGAGATTGAAAACAAAATGAATTGGGCAGGACAAACACAAACGGCGACCAAAACCAGAATTGACACATTGCTACAAAATTTGCAAACTGCATTTGAAAGTTATAAAAAAGACTTTGTGACATCCACCGCATCATTGCAAGTTTTGACAAATCAGCAGATAACAGAAGTGTTTAACATGACAAGCAAGTTCATACTTGACACCGAAGATTACATGGATGCACTGATCGGGCTGAACATTGAAAGATTGGCTGTAAGTTTTGACTGTGACATGGAAAGGTATTTAAACAGCAATAACATGGCAGAAATTTATTTGGAAAAGTTGGAACAATTTGTGACAAAAATATTGCCAAATTTTGAAAATCAAGTTGTTGAAATGATTTATTAAAATTTAAAAAATGCACAAAAAATTCAATCGCGATAGCGAAATTTGAAACATTTTATTATTATTAAAACAAGGAGAAAAAATGGATTACAAAAAATTGGCGGAAATGTTGTTTCCTGACAACAAATTGACCGTGGAAGAAATTGAAAAGAGGTATCCAAAGAGAAATTTGCCAAGCACGGCATATGTGACAAGATTTGCACCAAGTCCAACAGGTTATATGCATCTTGGAGGATTTTTTCAAGCATTGATTGATTACAACATCGCAAAACGCAGTGGTGGTGTTTTCTATTTGAGAATAGAAGATACCGACAACAAGCGTGAAATCTCTGGAGCAAGTTCGGTTATCATGGGTATTTTGAATGAATATGAATTGACACCGGATGAATACCAACTCAAAGGCGGTGTGACAGTCGGCAATTATGGCCCATATTATCAAAGCGAAAGAAAGGAAATTTATAAGGCATATGCCAAAAAACTTGTCAGCGAAGGCAAGGCTTTTCCATGTTTTTGCAAAAAGACAGAAGGACTTGGAGATGTTCAAAAATTGCGTGAAAAGAAATTTGCTGTTGGAATAAATGAAGACAAAGACCCATGCAGAAATTTGACAGTTGAGCAGATAGAAGAATATCTCAAAGATGGGAAAAAGTTTGCCATTCGTTTGAAAACCAATGGCGATGGCACGAAAAAAGTGAAGTTTCACGATGGAGCAAAAGGTGATGTTGAAATCATTGAAAACAGCATGGATGCCATTTTGCTGAAAAACGACCTTATGCCAACATATCACTTTGCACATGCTATCGATGACACTTTGATGGGCACAACTGTGGTAGTGCGCGGAGAAGAGTGGTTGCCATCATATCCACTCCATAAAGAGATTTTTGAAGCACTTGGGTTTAAACAACCTAAATATATTCACACGCCACTCATCTACAAATTTAACGAAAAAGGAAACAAAATCAAGATTTCAAAGCGTAAACATCCAGAAGCGGATATGAGATATTTTGACAAAGAAGGTTATGACAAGGAAGCCATTATTGAATATCTTATGAATCTTATAAATTCAAATTTTGAATCCTGGAGAGAGACTCACAAAGATGCCGACATTCAAGAATTTCCATTTGATGGATTTAAAATCACAGCAAACACTCCAATTTTTGACTTTGTCAAACTGAATGATGTTTCAAAAGAAATAATTTCTCACTATAGTGCAGAAAGGTGCTACAACGAACTTCTCGCTTGGGCAAGAGAATATTCTCTTGAAAATGTTGACTATTTGGTAAAAGACAAAGAATATGTGACCAAAATACTCAACATAGACAGAGAAAAACCAAAGCCAAGAAAAGACATCTACAAATGGAGTATGTTTTTTGATTTATATGATTATATGTTTGGCGACCCAAAGAAATATGAAATTGATGAGACTCATCGCAAAGATTTTGAACAGGTCTTGAGAGAATACAAAAAGTATATTGACCTGTCATCAAAGGATGCATGGTTTGCAAAAATAAAAGAGATGGCGGAAAAACTAGGCTATGCGACCGACAATAAGGAATACAAAGCAAATCCGGAGAAATTCAAGGGCAATGTTGCCACGGTTTGTGAATATATAAGAGTGGCAATCACGGGCAGAAAAAATTCTCCAGATTTGTATGAAATCATGACATTGCTTGGCGAAAAAGAGGTGCTTTCGCGTATGGCTGAATTTGCATAAAAATCGGCAAATTCAAAAAATTATCCAAAAAATCAATAAAAATTACATTTTACAGTGGTATTTTTCAATTTATAGAATATTTTTATATATTTATTTGTCGCTAAAACAGCAATGTGAGACATTTTTGATTAAAATAAATAGAAAAAATCTATAAAATAAGTAAATTAATTAAAAAATAATAAAATATTTGATTATTTTGTGATTTTTAAAATATTTTCTTTAATTTTTTGTGAATTTTTAAGGATAGTTTAAACTACTTTTGAACGAAGCACAAAAAGAGGTGACTATGAAAAAGATTATTTTAACAGGAGACAGACCGACAGGAAATTTGCACATTGGACATTATGTTGGTTCAATTGTCAACCGTTTGAAATTGCAAAACACGGAGTTTGATAAATTTTACATCATGATTGCAGACACACAGGCGCTGACCGACAATGCCGGCAATGTTGATAAAGTTAAAAACAACATTATTCAAGTAGCAATCGATTATCTTTCTGCCGGCATAAATCCAGAAAAAGTTAACATTTTCATTCAATCACAAGTGCCGGAACTTGCAGAAATGACTATGTATTTTATGAATTTGGTGACTGTGGCAAGACTTGGAAGAAATCCAACTGTTAAAGATGAAATCAAGCAGAGAAGTTTTTCAAATTCCATTCCCGTTGGATTTTTTTGCTATCCAATCAGTCAGGCATCTGATATTTTGGCTTTCGGCACAAACCTTGTGCCTGTCGGCGAGGACCAATTGCCGATGATTGAGCAGACACGAGAAATTGCCAGAAGTTTCAATAACACTTATGGGAAAGAAATTTTCGCTATGCCAGAACCGCTTTTGCCAGAAAATAACATCTGCCGTCGTCTTTGTGGCCTTGATGGTGGATTGAAAATGAGTAAGTCGGCAGGGAATTGCATTTATCTCAAAGATGATGAGAAAACTGTCAAAGAAAAAATTATGAGTGCTTATACTGACCCAAATCACATAAGAGTGACTGACCCGGGCAAAGTGGAAGGAAATGTTGTATTTTCCTATCTTGATGCATTTGCAACAGATGAATCCTTTAAAAAACACCTTCCGGAATACAAAAATTTGGATGAATTGAAGGCTCATTATCGAAAAGGTGGACTTGGCGATGTCAAAATCAAACTTTTCTTAAACAACGTTTTGCAAGAAATTCTGACACCAATAAGAGAAAAACGAAAGGAACTGGAAAAGAACATCGATGCTATTTATGAGATGCTTTTTGAAAATGGCAAAAAGGCTAGAAAGGTGGCTCAAAACACATTGCAAAAGATGAAAGAAGCAATGGGAATTGACTACGCAAAATTTTTGAAAAAATAAAAAACAAAAAAAATACGCTGAAAATTCAAGAAAAAAGCGTATTTTTTCTTATTTTTTTGTTATTTTTCTATCTTTTAGAAATATTTTTTTGTTTTTCGAATTTATTTTTCACCAATTGTGGCAAAGAAAATATTAGTCGTTTGTGCTGATAAGAAAAAATAATTTTGCAGAGAAATTTTTTATCTTTCAAAAATGTCGTTTAAAAATTGCTTTAATATATATATTAAATTTATATAATCTTCAAAAATAATTTGCTTATTTGGTCAGCGGTTTTGTATAATAATTGTAGATTTATTGTGGCCGGTGTGTGTTTGATTTAGGAGAAAGATTATGAAGAGAAAATCATTTTTTTTCACATTATTTGTTTTGGTCTTTGGCGTTTGTGGAACGCTGGGTTATTTTAACTTTTCTTCCATAGACTTTTCATCTGCGGTAAGTCAAAATGTCAGTGTGTGGGATGGAGAGTATGTGACAAATGAAGATGACCTGACAAGCAGTGATTGGTTTGACTCAACAGGCTCTACATATTACATCAGAAGTGCAAAAGGTCTTTCATATTTTGCATACCAAGCAAATGAAGAAAACAACAGTTTTAGAAACAGGACAATTGTTCTTGAAACAGACATTGATTTGAATGGTTTTAATTGGACTCCTGTGGGCGAAGGAACAACGGCCTTTCAAGGACAATTTGAGGGAAAGGGACACACAATTTACAATATGAACATCGACACAGATGGAAATTATGCTGGGTTCTTTGGTTCTCTTTCAGATTTCTCCAGAATTAGCGATTTGCATTTTGAAAATGTGACAATCAATGTCGAAATCTCTTCAACAGGAACATACAACATCGGCGCAGTTGCTGGAAGTTTTTTAAACACTGGAACGGCAGATTTGAGCTTGAACGAATCCTTCCTTTCAAGCGTTTCAGCATCAGGTTTGTTGACAGTGAGTGGAAATGGCATGACAAATGCCACAGTTCATGTAGGAGGCCTTGTCGGAAATTTGTCATCGGCACAGATAAATCGCTCAAGATCCAACATGGAAATCAATCTTGAAAATGTTGCAGTGACTGATATGCGTGTCGGCGGACTTGTTGGAACGGCAAACTATCTTCGTGCAAATGAAACATATTTTGATGGCAGTTTGGATATCTCTTCGCAAGTGACATATGGATATGTTGGCGGACTTGTCGGCTTTGCTACAGGTAGCAGTTCATCTAATCAAACAGAACTGCTAAATGATTATGTCTTGCTTGGTGATGGAGGCTTTTCCGTTTCAAACTCCGGCACAAACATTTACATCGGCGGACTTGTCGGCAGAGTGAATAACGCATATTTTGCTTTGAAAAACACATATTTTGTCGGAGATATCAGCGCAAACACGCAAGGGGACATGAATTATGTGAGCGGACTTGTTGGTTATTTGCAGTCACCAAGTTCAACCTACACCACGCTTGAAGACTCCTTCTATGTTGGCACAATCTCTGGCACGAATTTTACATCAAATGGGCTCTATTCTTTGGCAAACAATCTTCTTCAACGCCCACAGACAGCAGGACTTTATTATAATGTGGAAAACAGAGTGCCTGGAGCAAGTGATTATAACAGTCAGATGATAAATCTTGATGACTTGGCAAAGACACGTGATTTTTATAGCAATGAAAGATATTGGACGGATGGCTCTTCTTGGAACTTTGATGAAATTCCTTCAATATGGGAAATGAGTGCTGGCATAAATGGTGGCTATCCTTATCTTACAAACTCTCAAAGTTTTTCTGCAAACAACGATGATGATTACAGCAATGGACAGGGACTTGAAGGCAAAGGAACTGCTGACAATCCATATTTAATTCGCACAGCGGGTGACCTAGGGTATGTTTCTTTCAATCTTGAAAGAGATGCTTATTATTCAATGCAAAATGACATTGATTTATCTGGAAAAACATGGCAACCTATCGGTTCAAGCAGAAATCCTTTTTCAGGAGTTTTTGATGGAAACGGATTTACTATATCAGGTCTTACTTGTTCTTTGCAAGAAAGATTTGGTTATCATGCACTTTTCGGAGTGACAGAAAATGCCGTTATCAAAAACCTTACTGTGAGAGATATTCAATATATCAATGAGGGTACAGAAAGTGAAGGTTTGAATGTCGGCACAATTGTTGCTTATGCTAAAGGTGACACCTATCTTATAAATTGCACCGACAATCAATATGGTGTTGAAGGCGCGATGATAGGAGATGATCCTGTTTATGCGGTTGGAAAAGTTGATTCTAGCGCAAGAGTTTATGTTTTCTATGGTGAAAAATCAATCAATGTCAATGGTGAACTTATTCCAAATTCGGACTTTTACGGGAATATAAATCTGTCAGGTACAACAAGCACTGGAAACGATGCCCCTGATGTCCGTTATGGCTTTGACCTTGAAATTAACACGGATGGAGGAAGTGTTTACAGTCCAAGTGGAGATATTTATAAGGGAAGGTACCATCTTCCGATTTTGCCAAAAACTGAAAGTTTGCAAACACAAAACGACATTTATTATGGACAGATTGAAATGACAATTCACACCGAACTTTCCAGTATTGATGCCACTTACGGGACATCGCTTGCTCAACTTTCACACCTTTATGGCATAACCGATGTTTTGATAAAGAAAGGTTTTAAGGCACAGGAATATATTTATTTAGATGGAACAACTCTTTACGCTTTGAGTGATGAACAAGAAACCACCGTGACAGATTTTTCTGTAGATTTTGACAAGTTGCCAATGTCGGGGATCAATGTTAGATGGAACTATGCGGGTTATGATCCAGACAATCCTGGTGAGGTGGATGAAGATACTGCCTATCGTGTCAAGGTGATTTACAACGCGTATGAAAAGAAAAATTTCAATGTTGTAGACAATGACTTGTATACATCAAATTCAGATGTGCAAGTGGATGAAAATGGTTTTGTTTACAAATATTTTTACATGGAGTACAATTCATTTTTGGCAGACTATCCAGAAATTTTTGATGTTCCAACAATCAATGGTGGAAGTGAACTTCTGCGTGATGGAGTGTTTGACATTGTAAATCTTTATACAGATTTTTCCGGTACTGATTTTGACGATAAGCTGAATATTTTAGCAAACAACCAGGACATATCCAGTATTTTTGTTGACAGTACACTTTCTCAGACTCTCTATGCAGAGTGGAAAGGTAAGGATTTGGGAGATGACAAATATACCGCAAGCATCAACTTTGTGCCAAGTGACAATATCATTGCTGGAAAAATAGAAAACATAAATGAAGCTATTGACAGTATTGTTGTCACATTCCAAAATGGAGATGATGAATCCGACATTGTTCAAACTTTAACATTTGGGGCTGAAAATTTGAATAATGGAGTTTTGCGCTTTAATTTTGACACTCTTTATAGCGATAAAGAAGAAAATTTTATTAGAGTTCAAATTAAACTGAAAGATGGTTATATCTTTTCATCAACAGCACCAAAGGACAGTGATATTGAATATAACGCTCGTATTGACACTAATTTTGGGGAGATTAGCCACGTGGATTACAATCTCGACCCTGTTTATTACAACTTTGTAATGTATACAAATCAAAAGGCGGTAAATTACAAAAATTTGTGCGAAGATTATTCTAGCACATACACTATTCAAAGACTGCAAGCACACAATGATCTTATTGTTGGCTATAATCTTTACACCGGACTTTCACCAAAAATTTCCGATTGGACAAGCGTTTCAGTCTTAGACTTCACAACAGGAGCATTTTCCACTTTACAGTCTTTGATATCAAGTGATTTGGTAGATGAGGAAAATACAAATGTTAGAAATAGTTATGATTCCAATTCAAACACAGTGGAAGAAGACAAATATATTGGATACGATTATATTAAAAATCGCGTTTTGACATCAAATGATGCTTATGATTCTTTTGAGCTTTCTGCAAATTTCCGTGATAACAACAGAGTTGTTTTTAGGTATAACTTTGCAGATGGTACAGCGAGATATTTCTTGTATCAACTCATAAACGAAGAAGTGATAGATGCGAGTGTGGGGCAAACAATGATTGATGTTATTCATCTCTATGAGATTGAATACCTTCCAAGCACCTCCGATTTTAGGAATGAAGCAAATTATCAGATTTTGGATGAATGTGCAAGTTTAAACAATTTCCCTACAAAATATGTGCTAAATTATTATGCATTCTCAACTTTTGCATTGATTTATTCAACCGACACAAACAGTGTGGCAATTTCAAACTTTACGATCTTGAACAATGATGGAAGTCAAGCGGGAGGCAGGTATGGAATTGCATTGACAAGGGAGAAAATCAAAATTGATCCAAACAATCCAGATTCCTCCACCAAAATTGACATGACATTTGAAAATGTAATTTTCATTAAGACAAGCGAAGACCAGCCTGTTGAACAACTTCGTGTTTCAACTGAATATACACAAGCGGTCTTTTCATTTAATGCAAAGTATCTTTCACAAGAAGGCGAACTTTTAGATTTTGGAACAGTAGGAGCGCCAACAATTGACAAAAAACCAATCTTGTCATCCACAGGTGGCGTTTATCCTGTCACAACAACAGAAAATATTGAAGTTTCTATAAGTTCAAATGATTATATGCGTTTCTTTGCAAATCGTGGTCAAGCGGATGCTTACATAAACAATGAAGCAAATGGTTCAGTGATTCTCTATGCAAACACTTCATCTGCCGACACCACAACATCCTTTAATATCAAAGTGGAATTGTTGGAAACAAATATGGAGGAAGGGCAAGAAGATTCTGCAAGACAGTATATGGACAGTTTCAACAGCAACAATGCCCTCTATTTTGACAGTGCAGAGATTGGACAGAACAACACAATTGTTCTTGAGCCGGGTTATTGGGGAACATCCGCCGATGGTTCTTTGCAATATGTCAATGACAGATACAACATCACTTTGCATTATCAAACAGCGGATAGTGTGAGTGGGTATGGACTGAGAGCGGGTTATTATGAATTGACACTCGTTTGCACCGATGTGTTGTATGACATGAACTTTGGCGAAAAGTTTGTAGATTATGGTGCCGATATTGAATCCATTGAGAACATTGAAAATGCCGAATTTGAAGAAGAAAATTCACAGATTGTTTCCAATCTTTATGTAAATTCAAATCCTTACACACAAGAAGAAATTTCCATTCAGTTTGATGACCAAATCATATTTGAAACTTACATGACAGAAAATTTTGCTTATGAACTTTGGGGTTGGTATGTGAAAGGTTCAAACTATTCGCGCTTTGTGCAAAAAGATATTCTTGTTGCAAGTTCTCCAAATGCGGATAATCACGCAAGATGGCAGTTTGATTTCAGTGACAGATATTCTGCCGTGGTAGGCACAAATCTCAATGGAAGTTTTGAGGAAAACAACGGTTATAACATTACAGTATATGCTATTTATCAAAGAAAACATATTGCTATCAATCTTTCGGACAGAGCAATCGTTGAAGAAGAAAACGGACAAACTGGCGAGACAGTTTACTATTGGTCAGGCATCGGCTTGAGTTTTACCGGGCTCAATTCAACAAATTTGGAACAGGGCATGGGTGTTGTGAAACAACTTGAATATGTTTATCACTCTGCCGACCAAAGTGGAGAGACACAACTTTCAAACTTCACATTCCGCAAAGGCACAACCGGAAATAACTTGGGTTATTACATTTCAGGTTATAGACTTTATGACATCAATGGCAATGTGATGATGACAGCGCCGGATGAAGATGGAAACAGAGAAAACATCGAATATATAGGTTTGAAAGATGTCAACAACGAAAACATGCAAATTGATTTGTATGCCGTTATGAAAGCGCTCATAGAAGCAGGACAGACTGAGATTTCTTCTGTCTATGAAATAAGACCAATCATAAGACAAAAGACAGCAACAATTTTCTTCCACTCTGGAACTGGCACAGCCGGCAATCTTTATGGGGATGAACTTAATGGCGAAGTTTTTGACAGCACAGGAAGTCTCTCAACAAACACTGTGTTCAGGATGGATCAAATATATTTTGGAAGAGTTTTGTATCTCAACAACGCCTTGAATGGTTTTGTCAATGACATTGCAAGTGAAGATGTCGTTGTAGACAATTTGTTCTTTACACGCACAGGTTATACACGACTTTCAAATGGTTATTGGGTTTCAGGGAACACAGGAGATTCTTTGAATGGATCTATACTTGAAGTTTCGTTTAAATATTTTAACAATTCCGACACGAATGCTGAACTTCATTTTTACATGCGATGGCAGGCAAATTCATATACCATAACTTTCCATGCAAATGGTGGCACTTTTGATGGTGAGGAATCTATTATTTTGACAACCAATTATGATTCAAATATCATAAGCTATCGTACATCAACTGTTGTGAGTGATAATATTGCCAGCCTTCAAGTCGTAAACACCATTTCAAGATTGGGTTATGGTGTCTCTGGCTGGAATTTGGACAATGGAGATTCAGCAGACAGATTGGTGTTTGGAGAAGATTTTATACTCATTCTAGGCACCGATTATTCACCATTTGATGAAGGTGGATATTACAAGACAGCAGGCAGTATTCATGTATATGCTATTTGGGTGGAAAATCCATACACAATCAAGATAATGCTCAACGGTGCAAACTCCTACACTTTGAAAGATGATGAAAATGACATCCCTGTTGAAAGTCAAAGCGAATTCGGCTTGGAATTTGATTTGAAGTATGAATCCACTTTTGCTGAGATGTTCTTGGACGGCAATGAAGAAAATCTGTTTGCGTTGAGCGAACTTGTTCCAACAAGATTGGGATATGTTTTTGAAGGATTCTATGCAGTGAGTGGAAACATCAGACAGCAGATTTTGGATGATACAATTTTTTCCACAAATATTTTGTCAAGTTCACAAACCATGACAGAAGATATCGTGTTGACAATTTACGCCGGTTGGACTTTTGATGCAAACTTTGTCTCATTAAATATAAATTCAAATGTTCTTCCAGCCTTAACATACAATGCTGGGGTGCAAAACATCTATCTTGCACAATATTTTGCACTTGGTTATGATGCCAGTGGTTATGAGATAAACCTTGATGAAAATGGCAAAGATATGCAGATTACTCTGCCTGATATGACACATTCAGTTGTCACAGTCACACTTTCTTCAACAAATGCTATTATTGATGATGAACATGATTTGTCATTTGCAGTGAGAAACGTTGGAGATTATTCAGTTTTTGTAAGTATTGTGATAGATGATGATGCAGGTTATCTAAATTTGGGCAGAGTTTATGAGTTTGTCTTTGAAGTGTCAATCAGTGTTATGCAAGCAGACTTAATTGCACAAACTCCAGAGAGTGTCTATGTCGAAAATGTAAGGCGAATTATGGACAGTTTTGTCACAGATGAATTTCGTGCACAACTTGCAGGAGTTGAATCGTTAAACGGTCTTGCAACACTCATGCAAAGTGTGGATGACACCATTGTTGGCGCTGTGGATGAAACTCTTGCTCAAAATGTCTATGACTTTTTGATGATGAAATATTATCTTTTGATTTCGACAAATAATGGAGAACAACACAGACTTTACAGAGCATGGACATATGCCGATTATCAAAATTATTTGAGCGAAGATTCCAACGCTCAAACGGCAGAATTGATTCTCAATTACTTAACATATTTTGATTTTTATGATTACAAAAACACAGATTCTCAAATTGATATGAATGGCTATGATGATTTGACAATATCAAGTGAAGATGTAGAAAATCTTGATGTTGAAATTTCCATCGAAAAGGTGGATATCAAATCTTATGCCACGGACAGCACACAACCTTTGCAACCGCGTTCACTTTATGAAATGCGCTTGTATCTTGGCAATGCTGTAAACAATGTTGACAGTTTGGCAAATTACAATGTTGTATATGATGAAAATGATGATGCCTACATAATTGTTGGCAATGCCTATCTTTTGCCACAAATTTTGACAATAGAAAATCAAACGTTGCCAAAGACTGCATATTATGATGGAACAACAGAGTTTAGACAGGTAAGTTGGCAAGGAGACAGAGAATTTGTTGAGCAAAATCTTTTACAATATTACAAAGTGGATGACAATCTTTATATCTCTGCCGAACTTTACACATCCACAAGCGGAGATATGAATGTAGACACAGAATATGCGTTCTTGGATGAGACAAACTTCTTGTTCTTTGACAATGTGTTTGCCATAACACAGGAGGGAGAGAATTATCAAGATTGTTCAAACAACTTTAAACTCGTGCTTGCCGAAGATGACATTTTCACAATTTTAAATACGGATGGTATTGCAAATCTCACTGTGACAGCGACATATTTGACAGATGACAATGGCGCAATTTCTTTTGAAGAAGTGGATGAATTGTTGGCAACAGGTCTTTTGCGTATCACTCGCGTGACCTACAACATTAGCGGACAGGAAGAAAGTGTCTATGCTACAGATGGTTTGGAAGAGACAAGTTATTCAGCAGAGGGTGTGTTGGTTTATGAAATTTTGCAAAACAATGCAAACAGTGTTTCAATTTTCATAAGTCCTGTTGTCACAAGTGTGACATTTGCAAGCACGGCAAGTGACATTGGAGATTATATCAGTCTTTACAAGTGGACAAATACTCCAATCTATTATGTTGATGGAACAATGGATACACAGGGCGGAATGACAGTGGACATAAGTTCTATCACAATGTCGGAAGAAGGATTGACACAAGCCAATTTCTATGCAATTTACACCGACATGGTTTTGGTAAATTATGACTTAAACTTCCCAGAGGGCTTTGACACTTCATATACAACAACAACTTCGATGAAACTCGGTGTTTCAACTGCTGACAGTTTGAATATGCCAACAGCGGATGGTTTTAAATTTGCATCTGTCAAGGCAAGAACACCATCTGGCGAACTTCTTGATTTTGAAGATATTTTCCGCGGAGCAAACGGAACATATATTGGTATAACCGATGACACAAGACATTCAGTGGTTAATCTTGAAATCTTATGGGCTGTCGATGACATTCAATATGAGCAAAGGTTGACAAATTACTCTGCACCAGCAAATGATTTTACATATCTAAATGTAGGAGATGTTGTCAATATTCTCAATCTAAACGAAGACCTTTATGATTATACTTATACATGGTATTTCAACGACTCTCCTATCACAACTGGTGAGAGATTGACACTTGAGGGCGGTGGAAGTTTTGAAGAGAGCGGAAATTACAGATTGGTTGTCACAGCGACACTGAAATCACAATATTATGTCGCTCTTGCGGACACCAGTGTGACCTCCAGCGAGATTTCACTTGATTTCAGTTTGCAGTTTATGAGAAACCTTGTTGAAGATGTCTATTTGCCGGAAGATGCAGAGATGTCTGTCACATATGATGGAGCAGAACATATCAATGATTGGATAGTTGAAGTTGAATACTTTGTATATGACAGTTTGAGAAGAGATTACAGTGACACAGCGACAATAAGTCAGTTGCACTATGTGACCACTGGGTCAATCTACTTCAGGATATATTTCAATGGTGGAGAAGTGACAAGCATGAGAGATGCTGGCGAGTATCGAATCTCGGTTTGCTTTGATGAAGGCATTTTTGATATATCTGGTGTGGAAGCAAACAAACTTGAATATATATTCACAATAAATCCAATGCAGGTTGATTTGACAGGACAAGAATTTGCCATTTCAAAACAATTCAACAGTGTTGAGCCTGCATTGAGCAGAAACACTTACATTGCTGGCTCCAATGTACCATTGTTGTTGTCGCGAGAACAAGGCGAAGATGTTGGAGAATACGATCTTTATTTTGCTGGCACAACGGATGAATTTGTGAACAATTTCAACTTCACTTTGGGTGATGTTGTGTTGTTTGAAAACGGACAACTCACACCGCAGGCAAGCACAACGCCTGTTGGAACATTTACCATCACTGCCAGTGGAATGATTCGATTGTCCTATGAATATTCTGATGAAAATCCAATGGCGTTAGAGGCAGAATTTAGCGCAGATGGCTATTCTGTGAGATTGACAGAAAACTTTACGATGCAAATCTTGCGCGGAGAAGAGATATTTAAAGAATTTTCTTTGACACTTTTCGATGTTGGCACAGGAACAAACATCACAAATGATCAAGTGTTAGAAATTTTACGCGCAAACATCACAGATGTAACGGCATATTTGGCAGGTTCGCAAAATTTTGCAGTGGCATACAATGGTGGAACTTATGTCTACAACTTCACTCTTGGCGATGAGTTTTCAAAATATTATTCCAGCATGGAATTTGCACCAGGCTACAGTTTTACGATTGAAGCCAACCAAGTTGATGTGTCAAACTTTGTCTTCAACAAGGTTTATGATGGAACAAATGTCAAAAACTTTGACCTTTCGGGAAAAGTGGTTGACCTTGACTCTTTCAGCGGGGTTTATGTTCAGGCAATTTATCGCTCTGCTCATGTTGGAACAAACATAAGAGTTGATTTGTCCTTGCAAAGAGTAAACACTGAAGAAAATTTGGGCAATTATGTTTTGTCTGCAAATTATACACAGGCAAACATCACACCACTTGATGCAACACTGTCTTTCACTTTGACAGAAGAAACTTTTACCTACGGCGAAGTGACTTTGAATGGAATTTCAAACTTGATTGACTCACTTAAAGTGACAGATGAAGAGGGTGTTGATGTGACAAGTTTGCTTGTCAATGGCTATTACAACATTGATTACAACCTTTCTTCAACAACTTCCACAAACGCCAAGGGCTTTGTTTACGTTGGGAATTATCAAATCAATGTTGTAGCGAATTTCCAAGATTTTAATATGACCATTCAAGCACCAACTTTTAAGGTAAGTGCTCTTGAATACTCATTGCAACTTCCTGAAAGCTATATTCAAATTTCTGTGTTTGATCGTGTGCAAGAATATTATTCAGACAGTGTGACCATTCAAGCCACAGGAGATGTCGTGGAACTTCACTACATTGCCACCGACCTTACAGTTGGGCAGACTGCAAGCATGGGGAAATATGATCTTTCACTTGCCGCGGATACAACAACATTCTTAAATGGAAGTATCATTGTTTCAATCAGTGCAGAAAATGCACTTGAAGTTTTGAGTTCGGATGCAACACTTTATATGCAGATTGATGACACTTCAATCTTGCAGGCGGTTTACAATGGACAAGATTTTTCAATTTCTGGAAGTGTTGACAAGACCATCACACTGACAAATGGGCAAGATGTCAAGACAAGCACACTTTCGTTCTTTGTTAGAGAAGATAATGGCGAAAGCATTGTCAACACTCCAATTTCAAACGATGCTTTGACATTCACCACCTTGCAGGTGACATTTGAAGGCAGAACGTCTGTGACAAATGCCAACAGATATAGACTTTCTGTTGTCATTGACAGTGACCAATACACAAATGTGGTGCTTGCAGAAGATTATGCACTTGAAATTGCACAAATAGAAATTGATGTTTCACAATTTGGCATTCAAAAGACATACGATGGCAGTGTAAACTACACGATCTCTCAATTTAATGAAAAAGTGACGGATGATGTTGTTTCCATTTTGGCGCAATTTGAAAACGCAGTTGCGGGGGCCGGAAAAAACGTTTCACTTTTCTTGACCGGCGAAGACATGAACAACTATGTTTTGTCGCAATCACAGATCACTGGTGAAATTTTGAAAGCAGATGCATATGTCACATTTACATCCACAAATGTAAGTTATGGAGTGGTTTCACAGATAGAACCTATCACTTACACCGTAAAATCTGGTGACACAAATCTTCTTCCATCACAATATAGTTTGACTTTGCAGATTGAAGGTGCAACATACAGCACAGCGGGTTATCTTGAAGTTGGCACTTACAATGTCACATTGTCACAGGCAACTTCGACAAATTACAACATAATTTTGCAGGACAACAGATTGACTGTCTCTGCACTCAATCTCACACTCACTTTTGAAAATGATGGCGAATTTATATATGAATATAACTCACCGGAGGCAAACTCCAACACCTTTACATATTCCTACATGACCGAACTTTATGAAAATTGTGAGATTGTCTTCACAAGAGAAAGTGGAACAAGTCTTGGTAATTATCACATTTTGAGTGCAACAAGCAACAACAGAAACTACACCGTTTCGGTTTCGGACAACAGTGAAAATGGAGCCTTCCAGATTGTTCAAGCACGCGAGAGAATTTATCTTCTTTTGAGCGATGAAGCAGTTGTTGACAGTGATATGGATGGAATAACTGCCACAATGGAATATGATGGCAATCTTTACGACCAAGTTTCTGTTCAATCTGCGGGCAATGGAAAATATCAACTTGTGCTGACAAGTTCCCAAAATCAAGGTGCAAGACAAACATTTGATTTAAACTATTACACATACAATTCAAATGATGATGCGTATTATATCATCGACACAACGGTGGAAAATCTCTCTACAAACATTCAATTTTTGTATCCAAACACAGTGAGAAATGTTGGAAGATATGAAATCTATGCAAGTGGAACAACTTCTTCGACAAATGAAGTCAAACTTGGAAAAAATGAAGGGAATTATTGTTATTATCTTGAAATTGTGGAGAAACAACTCTACTTCTTGCAAAGTGAATTGTCAAAGACATTTGACAATAAGGATGCAATCTTTGAATATGATGATGCAAGTGGACTTTTGAGCGGGATTGTCAGCGGAGAAACCTTAGGCTTGAACGTGAGATTTATAAGTGGCGAGCAGGTGGCAAAATATGTTGGCTTCAATTATAATGTTGTAGCAGAAATTTTTGGTGCAACTGCCGACAACTACAATCTTAATTTTGAAACAGAAGATGGAACACAACTTGTCGGGGTTATTGACAGAGCAAGCATCATCTTTGTGATAAACAATCAGTCTTACACATATGGCGATGACTTTAATTTGGAATTTACTTACAGAACGGATGTTGATTTGACAGGATATGATATGTCAAGAATAAGAACCATGGATTTGGTTATTCCAAACATGGATCAATATCTCTCAACAAGCGGAGCATTGAATGTTGGAGAATATGATTTGCTCATGAATTTTGTTGCGGATGACTTTGCAATTGGCGGATATATCATCGACAACGTTCAAAGAGATGAGTTGCAGGCGAGGGTGATTATCTCAGCAAAAGAACTTTCTTTGTCACAGACAGACACTCCACTTGTTGACATCTTCACAAAAACCTATGATGAAACAAATGTTGCAAACATCAGGGATGAAGATGGCAGTTTGCGATTTGATGTTGTCGGCATTCGACAAAATGAAGAAGGTGTGAGAGATGTTGTGGAACTCACATCTGCAACTTATGCAAGCCAATATGTTGGCAATTCTATTCAAATCAACTTCAACTTGACAGGGGTAGATAGCACAAATTATACTGTCTCTCCATGGCTTTATGGTGTTATAAGGGCGATTGAAATTGGTCTGCAATTTGATTATCGTGCAGAAGGTGACAATGTCACATCAAATGTGGATGATAATAAACTTCAAACATTATCAACTCTTGCCTTTCCGTTTATGTCCACATCCTATTTGACAGCAAACTCTGCATCAACTGCAACCAACTCTATACAAAACTTTCCAACATCACTTACAGGTAGAGAAGGCTTTGCGTTCAACTTCTGGACAATGGAATTTGAAAACATAGAAAATGCATCGGTTGAACTCTCATATCTTGAAAATTTGGCAAACCAATATGATTTGGAGCACACTTATATTGACACAACCTTTGCGGTTGTTGTGGATAATGGAGAAAACACAGTTAGATTTATCAATGCCCTTCTTACTGATGAAAACGACACACTTGGTTTCTATTACAAAAACCATGAGGATATTGTTATCACGTTCCATGCAAATTGGGGAACTAACCAATATAGAATTACCATTCTGCTTGCAAATGCAGATGGCGAAAGTGCAAGTTTGGGCACAGTGGAACTTGATGATAACAATCCAGATACAGAAAATGAGACAATCACAACCAATTATCTTGGAAACTTTGATTATGACAGCACTTTGACCTTGCGTGCGACTGCAAACGCACATGCGTACTTCTTTGGTTTCTATGATTCCAATGGAAATAGATACACTGGCAGTGAACCTTTCATCACCATCACACGCGAAGGAAATGTTAATGTGTTTACAATCACAAACATTAGGCAGACTTACAATCTTGTTGTGAGATATGCCTCACAACAAATCAACATCATCTACGACCTTTCAAATGCCGGAGAAGCATCAGTTGATTCAGTGGACTTTGTGGATATTGGTGGTGGACAATTTAGGTGGCAGACAGACTTTTTGACAGTGCAGGATTTGACTGTTGGCGACTTGCCAGAGATTGTCAAGACCGGATATACTGTTTCTGCATTGACAATTGATGGCACCACTTTGAATGCGGATGAATTTGTGGACACAGACATTGCTTCATTTGTTCAAGACACTTCATCTCAATCTGTTACCTTGACTTTTGTGCCGACTTTTGATGCTGTGGGTGTTGTTGTCACCCTCAATTATGGTTATGACAACATAACACAAGAAATTGTCGTTCCATTTGGTCAGGCTTATCAAACAGCAAGTGAATGGGAAGAAAATCCAACTCGCGAAGGTTATACCTTTGATGGTTGGTTTGACCAAGCAAACGAAAGAGTGCTTGGAACGGACATCGTTTCCACCACAGATGCACACAGTCTGACAGCACATTGGACAATCGCTGCATTTAGGTTGGAACTTATCTCTCCAAATTCTGTTATCTCAAATGCTTCAATAACATTAACTCCAATAGGTGACAGTTATGTCGCCGAAACGGTAAATTATCAGACAGAAGTGACCTTCACTTTGACTGCTGACACTGGTTATGAAATTTCAGCCGGTTGGGCAGAACTTTTCGCTGTTGTGATAAACGAAGATGGCACGGCAAACATCACTTTGACAATGCCAGGACAAGATTACACTTACACCTTGCCGGTTTTGGCAAAGACCAACACAATCACACTTGTGGGAGACCATTTGGAAGAAGTCAAAGCATATGTTTTGACAGATGATGGCGAAGAAGAAATCACAATAACAGACAATCAATTTTCGCTCGTAACGGGAAGAGATTTGAAAGTTGTTGTCACACCACAGACGGGATATGTTATTTTGGATGATGTTATGAACTCCGGCACTGCCGATGCGGTCATCACACACAGTGTCACAGACAATGTTTTGACTGCAACCATCTCTGGAATAAATCTTGACACAACACTTACATTCTTCACCGAAGAAAGCAGAAACCAAATCACGATTGCATTTGATGATGCTTCTTTGATTGACATTGTGGACATTGATGGCAGAACTTACACTGATATTGCTTCTCTTCCAACATTCACTGCAAGCACAGGTTCAACCTTCATCTTCCAGATAAGATACAAACATGGTTATGATTTTGCTTCCTTTGATTGTGTTGACTTTGATGTCACATATGAAGAAGTGACAGAAGGTGCTTATTATGGATATTACAGGTTCACACTTTCAAACATCAAGGGAGATGGCGAAATTGTCATAAATTCTACCTTTGCACGCTACACTCTGACACTTGAAGTTATCTCTTACAATGAAAACCGTGAACAGGTTGATGAACCAGGAAACCGTGCGCTTGCAAATGGTTTGACATCAATCACAGCAGAATATAATTCTTCTGTCATTGTCACATATCAAGTGGCGGACCTTTATACCTTTGCCGGCTGGAGCAGGGATGGAGTCAACATTTTCAGTGATGAAGGCAGACTTAACTACACCATAACACAAGATGAAACCATCTATGCCATCTTCTCAACATTGCGCTTTGACATCACACTTTCCACATACAGTTATTACACAATTTATGGCGAATATGGCTCGAGCAGAGAACAGGATGTTTACACTCAAATCCCTGGTGGAAGATATTTCGATAACGAAACAGGTGATGAGATTGGCAGTCTCGAACTCTATTATGGTGCAAGCAAAACCATAAGATTTACCGTTCCGACAGGCTATTCATATTATGGCTACGGTTATAGAAACGGCGATGAATTTGTTTATCTTGACATTGCAGAGAGTATAGAAAGTGAGATTTTGATTGACATCTCCACACTGTCACTTGATGAAACCATGAGCAATCTAAACATTTTCATGGTTGTCAGAGCATATAGCGTAAACATTGAACTTGAAACAAAAATTGATATTGATGGAACGCGAGAAAACGATGTTGATGTTGGATTTATCGCTTTGCAAGACTCAAATGGAAGCGGTGTAAACAGGTATGGTTATGTTGAAGGCACAAGAGTGCACTATCTTGAGAGTGATTTTGAAGATGGACAGGTTTTGAGCAATAAACACTTCACAGTTGTGGCATACACCGGAGATGTTGTCTACATAAGGGCAAGGGTAGAAAAAGCGGGTTATAGATTCTACCAAGTTGTGCCAAACAGACAGGATGTGACTGTCACAATGCTTTCAAGTGAAGATGATTCCATTGTCTTTGCACTCAGCAATCTTACAGGTGGCGTTGAAGGGCTTTATGTTGAAGTTCTGTTTAAACCAATAGTAAATGTCATCAACCTTGCATTTACAAACAATGGCAATGTTGTGGAAGGTGGGGCGTTCAGTTTGGTCGTGTCGCCAGAAAATCAAAACAAGGTTTGGACTTCTGGAAGAGAATATACAAGTTTGGATGTATCGGCATATACTGATAGCACATTTGAAGTCGTTGCTCTCATCCGAGCAGGATATATTGCAAATCCTTATGATTTGCAAATTGATGACCCTCAAAACATTGTTGAAGAAGGCAGTGTGACTTATTCTTCACTTTCAGTGACAGATTATGGATACACCGGTATGATAAGATTTAGAGTTTCAGGTTATCTTGGCGTGGCAGACATCACGATTGGTATCACGCCACTTTCCTACACTGTTAATCTCATGGAAGAAAACACCACTTTGGCGACAATCGACAATGTTCAGTTTGGTTCTCTTCTAAATTTGGCGGAAGACAACATGGCAAACATCAACATTTTGGATGATAGAATTTACTTTGCAAATGGTAGATTGAGAGTCAACATTCCGATGACAGATTACAACTTTGAAGGATATTTCACTTATCCAAATGGAGCAGGAAAGCAATATATTGATGCAAACGGCAATGCTATCAATCAGTGGCAAGAGAGCGGTTATGTTTTAAACAACTTGACTTCAAAATATGAACTTGCCGACAATGCTTATCTTGATGAACAGACCGGCAAAATCACGATAAATCTCTACATTTATTGGTCTTTCAATAAGACTCGTATCAGTTTTGAGTTTGTGCCAGGATTTAGAACAAGCACCACGGCACAGGACATGGTAAGTGGAGTAGATTATTCAAATTCTTGGTTCTATGAAACATCTCCACTTTACATTGAAGTTTCCTTCAACACGGATATCCGCATAACTGCACCAGAAGTGTCTGGATATAGATTCTACCAGTTTGTCATCAGCCAAAGAAGTGCAGATGGAACATGGCTGAGTGATGTAATTTCCTATTCAAACGAAATTCCTTGGTCGACAAATGAATATGACCGCATTGTCGAATGTAGGATTCAAGTGGTTTACTTTGCACAAGTCAATGTCACAATTTTGGGTGGAGAAGGAACATTCAACATCTATCAAGAGGGTTCGGACACGCAGGCAAATGTGCTTGTCAGAGAAGGATTTGTTGACACCAGCAAGCCATTTAGCATTCAAGCAGAAGCAGGCGAAGGTTATGACTTCTTGAGATGGGTAAACACCTCAACAGGAGTTTCTTCATTTGACAATCCTTACACTTTGCAGATAACAGGACCGACAAACATCACCATGAATTTGCAAGGACTTCGTGTCACACTTGATTTTGCCGACTACCAAACGACATATGGACAGATAACGAACCTGCAAGTGCAATCTCTTGACAATAGTTATAACAACTATATGCTTGGTGGTTATAGTGGGGATAACTTCTTCAAGATTTTGACACAGGTGGATGTTCATGTCGGAGACAAAGTGACTTTTGTTGTTAATGTTGACTTTGGATTTGGAATTTCTTGGAACAGAGATGATATCACTTTTGGAAGATATGTTGGAAACAACTATTACTTTGAGATGACAATTTCTCCGGAAGATGCTGAGCAGACTTTGGACATCATTCCAACTTTTGAAGATGAAGTTTTGGCAATTTACATTTCAAGGTCATTTGTGGAAGAAGATATTGAAGAAAATACTACTGATGCAAACTCTGTCAACCGAGCAGGTTATGTCACCTATAATGGTGATAGCATCAATTTCATAAGTTATGACATTGGTCAAGAGATAAGACTTGTCACTGTGACAAACATAAGATATGAAATTGCAAGCATAAGAATCAACAATTATGACAACACTTTTGACAATATGAGCGAATTTTTCACAGATGAAGGTGTGATTGTCCTTTCAACCGATTTCTTGGATGCAAACAACATTGTTGGCACAATTGAAATTGAGATTGAATACAGGAGATTGCTATGGGAAAACGATTTAGGTTCGGCTGACTTTGAAGGTGAAGGCACATCATCAAATCCTTACAAGATAAACACTGTGGATGATTTGATTTTGATGATGAAGTATGTAAACAATGGCACAGTTGCATCAAATGGTGTGGCTTACAGAGACAGTAGTTTTGAATTGACTGCCGATCTTCAAATTGATGAAAAATTCTGGACACCAATTGGAACAGAAGAAAATTCATTTAATGGTTATTTCAATTTTAATGATCACACTGTTTCGGGGATTTTCACAGCATATTTCTATTCACCGGTTTCATACAATGGCTTGTTTGGCGTGCTTGGACCAAATGCTAACATAGTGCAAAGAGAAGTTTCACTTTGGTATGTTTATTTGATTGTGGGACTTATCCTGCTTCTTCTTATACTTTTAATTATCTTAATTTTGGCCAACAGAAGAAACAAAAAACGCCGTGAAGAACTCTCAAAGCGTTAATCGCATTTTGTCCAAATAATTTTGACAATTTGTCAATATAATAAAGCAAGGAGCATATTATGCAAATCTTCCTTGCTTTATTTTTTTTAGGAATCGTTCAAGGACTGACCGAATTTTTGCCGGTTTCATCTTCTGGTCACTTGGTGTTGTTTGGAAAACTGCTTGGCATTGAAGAGAGTTTGTTTGTCAGCATTTTGCTTCATGTGGCAACACTGCTCTCAATTTTGGTGGTGTTCTATAAAGATGTTTGGCAGATGATAAGACATCCATTTTCAAAACAGACCATGCTTTTGGCGGTTGCTACTTTGCCGACCTGTGTGATTGCACTTGTACTTATGCCACTTATCAAGCAATCCTTTGCAGGTGGATTTTTGCCAATCTGTTTTTTGCTGTCGGCAATTTTGCTTTTTGTTGCCGAAAAAGTATCACAAAAATCAGCAAAAGGACAGTTAAATTTCAAAACAGCATTCATCATGGGTGTGGCACAAGGTTTTGCTGTCTTTCCAGGCATTTCGCGTTCGGGAACGACTATCAGTGCTGGACTTTTAAGCGGAGCGGAAAAAGAACAGACAGCAAAATTTTCCTTTCTGATGAGTTTGCCGATAGTGTTTTTGTCACTTGTTATGGAAATTTTCGAGATTGCCACTGGAGGTGTGACTGTGCAGGTTGAAGTTGTGCCGATGATTGTTTCTTTTGTCACAGCATTCCTGGTGGGAATTTTCTCAATAAAGCTTATGATAAATTTGACCGCAAAATCCAGCCTTAAATGGTTTTCTCTCTATCTTGTTTGCATTGCGGTCATTTCCGCTATTTTGCTTTAATTTTTTTGTCGAAGTGTCATATCATGGCATGCTGGGCAAGTAAGATATTGCAGGAGTTATTGTGGAAGAAAAAGATTTTTATCAAAAGAGCATTGAGAAGTGCTTCAAGATTTTTGACACAAGCAGACAAGGACTTAAAGAAAGTCAGGTCAAAGAGAGATTGGCACAAAGCCAACAGTATCTGATAAAGAGCGAGAAAAAACAGCCCTTTTTGTCAAAATTTTTTGCACAAATCAAAGAACTCATGGTTCTGGTCTTGCTGGTGTCGGGCATTATTTCCATTGCCATCGGAATTGTCGAAAAGACCAGCAGTGAAATTATTGATGGAGCAATCATCTTGGGTATTGTCATTATCAATGCACTTTTTGGTGTCTATCAAGAGAGAAAAAGTGAAAAAGCGATTGAAAGTTTGAAAGATTTGACACAGCCCGAAACAAATGTTCTACGTGATGGAAAAGTGACAAAAATCAAGACTGCCGAACTTGTTTTTGGAGACATTGTTTGTTTGGATGCAGGGAGCATTGTGCCTGCGGACTTGCGACTTGTGGAAACTTCAAACATCAAAATCAACGAATCTTCGCTAACCGGCGAAAGCGAACCTGTGGAGAAGAACTCCGAAAGTCTTTTCTCCACGCAAATTCCACTTGCCGAGCGCAAAAACATGGCATTTGCTGGAAGTGTGGTGGAAAATGGACACGCCAAAGGCATTGTGGTGACACTTGGCACAAAAAGTGAACTAGGAAAGATTGCTGAAAGTTTGAAAGAGACAAAAAAAGAACTCACACCACTTCAAAAAAGCATTCAAGGTGTGGGAAAAGTGCTAACTTATCTCATTTTGCTTGTGGCAACTGTCACATTTATCTTGGAAGCAATAGCCAATCCAAATGAGATTTTGCAGGCATTTTTGACAGCAGTTGCCATTTCTGTGGCGGCAATTCCGGAGAGTATGCCGGCAGTGATAACGATTATCATGAGTTTGGGCATTGCCAAACTTTCAAAACAGAAGGCAATTGTCAAGCGCATGCACGCTGTGGAAACTCTGGGCGCTTGTGATGTGATTTGTTCGGACAAGACCGGTACAATCACACAAAACATGATGAACGTTGAAGAATTTTTTATTTTTTTTGACAAAAAGAGCGAAAATTTTGAGATTTTTTTAAATTCAATGGTTTTGTGCAATGATGCTTCTGTTGGGCAGAATGGTTATGTGGGAGGTTCTACGGAAGTGGCACTTGCAAATTTTGCAAAAAGGTTTGGAGTAAATTTGGCGGATGCACAAACCAAATATCCACGCTTAAATGAAATCTCTTTCAATTCCGAGCGCAAGAAAATGAGCACATTAAATCTTGTAAATGGAAAAAAGGTATGTTTCATGAAAGGTGCACTTGACAGAGTTTTGAAAAGTTGTGAAGGCTATTTAAAGGATGGAAAAATTCTTCCACTTGATGAAAAAACAATACAGAAAATTTTGAATGAGAACAAAAAAATGTGCGAAAAAGCGCTTCGCGTAATCAGTTTTGCGTTTAAAACGAGCGAAAATCAACAACAAATTGAAGAAGGAAATTTTATCTTTTTGGGATTGTGTGGGCTTCAAGACCCTCCAAGGCCGGAAATTGAAAATGCTGTCAAAAAATGCAAACAGGCTGGGATGAGACCGATTATGATAACAGGTGACTACAAAGACACCGCTTTTGCTATTGCAAAGAAAGTTGGCATTGCAAAGCACGAGAGCGATGTCATGTCTGGCGAAGAAATTGACAGGATGGGTGATGCGGAATTTTTTAAGATTGTTGAAAAGAAAAATGTCTTTGCGCGAGTAAGTCCGGCGCATAAAGTTCGCATTGTGCAAGCACTCAAACAAAACGGACACATTGTGGCGATGACCGGCGATGGTGTCAACGATGCTCCAAGTTTAAAGAAAGCGGACATCGGCATTGGCATGGGCAAGACCGGCACGGATGTGACAAAGGATGTGGCTGACATCATCATCACGGACGACAATTTTGCCACAATTATTGTGGCGGTTGAAGAAGGACGAAAAATCTATCGAAACATTCAAAAAACGGTTAAATATCTTTTTTCTGCAAACATGGCGGAAATTTTGGCCCTGTTTTTCATCACCATTCTCTTCCCAGGAATGACCTTTCTTTTGCCGGTGCAAATTTTGTTTGTAAACATCATAACTGATTCTCTTCCTGCCATTGCACTTGGTGTCGAACCGGTGGAGAAGGAAATTATGTTTGAAAAACCGCGCAAGAAAACAGACAGTCTGTTTTCAAATGGAGTGGGTGTCAGCATTGTGATTTTGGGAGCAATTCAAACACTTTTGACAATGGGGGCTTATCTTTTTGGTCTTTTCCTTTACAATCAAGACATTGCCATAACCATGGCATTTTACACTCTTAATCTTATTCAACTTTTCTTCATGTTTACGGCAAGAACAAAGGAGTGTTGTTTCAAGAGCAATCCGTTTAAAAACAAATTCTTCAACCTTTCGCTCATTTTGGGTTTTGGACTTCTGCTTTTGATGGTATTTACAGGTTTTGGAAATCTTCTTCAACTGCAATCTCTCGATGTTTTATGTTGGATGGTGGTGCTGGGATTGTCAGTTTCAATCATTTTTATCGGAGAGTTTTACAAGTGGGTGGAGAAAAAATTGGGCAAAGCAAAATTGCATTAGAAAATAATGCAATTTTTCTTTTTGCATTTTGTGTGTGATTGTGATAAAATTGTTTTATGAATTTGAGCGAGATTATTGAAAAGCAAGACTTTTTTCAAAACTTGATGCGTGAAAAAAAGAAAAACACTTTGAGCAGTGCTTTGCTCTTTTTTTGCGAAGATGAATTGACAGCCTTTAATTCTTTGATTTTGACAGCACTGTTGTTGGAATATCCAACGTTTGAGATGTTCAATGAGCAGAGTGCGGAATTTTTGCGTATTGAAAAAAAAGCTGATTTGGATGTCAAGGTATATCCAAAAAACAACGAAAAATTGTTGGTTTCGGACTCAAACGAGATTGTCAGCGAAGCATATGTCAAACCAGTCAATCTTCCAAACAAGATTTTTATCATCAAAAATTTTGATGTTTCCACAGAAGAAGCTCAAAACAAATTGCTGAAAATTTTGGAAGAACCGCCAAAAAATGTTTATTTCCTGTTGCACGCCAAGAGTGAAGACAGGGTTTTGCCGACAATAAAAAGCAGATGCGACAAAATCAAAATTGTTCCTCTCGACAAAAAGGAGATTGAAAAATTTTCGCAAGATGAGTTTGCAAACATTTTGGGTGATGGCTATGTTGGCAGAACTTTGACTTTGGCAAAAAAAGATGATTTGCATGAAATTGTTTCATTTGCGGTCACCCTTTTTACCGAGATGAAAAACAGTAAACAGGTTTTGAGATTTTCCAAACATTTTCTTGATTACAAGGATGATTTGTCACTTGTGTTGCAGGTAATGTCGTTGTGCATTGAAGATATTATCAAAATCAAATGTGAAAGTGAAAAATTGTGCAGACTTAAACCATTTTTGGATAGTTTGAAGGATGTTGAACCAGAATTTTCGGTTGAAGCACTTTGTGAAATTTCTCGGCTCATCTCAAATCTTCGCGAAAAGTTGGAATTCAATGCCAATTTAACTGTGGCGATTGACAATTTCTTGCTCAAAATTTTGGAGGTAAAATATCTATGCAAATAGAAGTTGTGGGCGTAAAATTTAAAAATGGAAATCATGTCTATTCCTTTGACCCAAATGGACTGAAAATCAAAAAAGGCGATTATGTCATTGTGGACACCGAAAAGGGGGCGGACCTAGGGGTTGTTGTCAAAGAAGAAGAGATGATAGATGCGACAAGTTTGCTTTCTCCGCTCAAAAAGGTGACCAAGATTGCCACAAAAGAAATGGTGGAAAAGGCGGAAAAGTTTGACAAGGAAGCCGCAAGGCTCTATCCACAGGTCAAAAAAATTGTCAAAGACTTTGGGCTTGACATGAAGATTGTCAAGGTGGAAGCAAGTTTTGACAACAGCAGATATATCATAAACTTCACCGCTGAAAACAGAGTTGATTTTCGCGAACTTGTCAAAAAACTTGCCGAAACACTCAAAAAACGTGTGGAACTGCGACAGATTGGCAGTCGCGATGAAGTGCGAATGTTGGGCGGTTTTGGTCCATGCGGAAAGATTTGTTGTTGCGTGCAGAACATGGGCGAGTTTGACCATGTGTCAATGAAAATGGCCAAAAATCAAAATCTCTCACTCAATCCAACAAGCATAAGTGGTCTTTGCGGAAAATTGATGTGTTGCATAGCGTATGAAAATCCAACATATCAAGAAGCGCTCAAAGTTATGCCAAAGGTCGGCTCACAAGTTTCCACCAAAGAAGGCAAGGGCACGGTGGTGTTCAACGACCTTTTAAAGCGTGAAGTGGATGTCAAGTTCATAAATGGTGATGACTTTGAAGTCAAGACTTTTCCGCTTGAAGAAATTTCTTTCAAGAGAGAACAAAAATGATTTTAGAAAAAGATGAAAGATTGGAAGATTTGCAGTGCGACAATTTGAAAATTATTCAAAACAAAACGCTCTACACCTTTACATCCGACAGTGTGATTTTGGCAAATTTTGTCAAAACCAAGAAAAATGACATTGCGGTAGAAGTTGGTGCGGGATGCGGAGTGATTTCCATTTTGGTGCAGGCAAAAAACAAACTTCAAAAGATTTATGCATTTGAATTGCAACCTCAGATGCAAGATTTGTGTGAGAAAAATATTGAATTAAATCATCTTCAAGACAAAATAATTTTGGTAAGAGATGACATTCAAAATTTTGAGAAATGTTTAAAAAGTGGCACTGCCGATGTTGTTTTTTCAAATCCTCCATATTTTAAACCGACAAATTTTGTGCAATCGCAAATCAAAAAAAATGCCAAAGAAGAGGTCTGTTTGCCACTTGACACACTTGTCAGTTGTGTAAGTAAAATGTTGAAGTTTGGCGGGCAATTTTTCTGCTGTTATTGTGCTGAGAGGGTGTGTGAACTTATCGTTGCCTGCCAAAACAAGTCACTTGCAATCAAAGAGATGTTTTTCACCGAAAACGGAAAAGGCGAAGTCAAACTTGCGGTCATTCATGCGGTTAAAGGTGGGAAAAATGGTTGCAAAGTGCATCCAAACCTTGTGACAAACGAGAGTGATGGAAGATATCTTGAAAAACTGCAAACCAAAAATTTCAAATAAAAAACTATAAGCATAAACACTTATAGTTTTATTATTTACTAATTTTCATAATCTATTTTTTGTCCACAGTTAGAACAGAATTTTTCATCTCTTTTCAAAATTTTTCCGCATTTTGGACAGGTCTTTTTGTTTATTGATGAGATTGTTTCTTCAATTATTTGCATTCTTTTTTTGTCAATTATATCGTTGATAAGGCTCAGTCCCAGCCAAAAGATTGCAACAAAAGATGCTATGCCAACCATGAAGTAGAGTGAAGCACTGAAAGCTGCAGATGATGCGTCAATTCCAGAATTATTTAAAATGTTTATTAATTCTACCATGTAGCCAAAGCAAGCAAAAGCTGTTATTGTTATTCCGACAAGTAAAATCATTGCGATATATTTGAAAGCAGACATGTTTAATCTTTTCATAATGTTCTCCTTTGTCAGTGTTATGATAACATGGGGGGGGGGAGAAGTCAACTTTTTGACATAAATATTTTAAAATTTTACATAATTTTGCAAACAAGACAGGCAAGAATTGTGCCAACAAGCGAGCAGATAAGTGCTACCGGAATGGCATAGAAGAGTTTTTGGACTTTTGTTTGTGAGATATAAACTGTGGCAACATAGAAAATTGTTTCACTGCAACCCATTATCACACATGCACAGCGCGAAATATAACTGTCTGGTCCATAGGTAGTAAAAATGTTTTCCAAAATGCCATAACTTCCACTGCCGGTAAATGGACGAAGCAGGACAAGTTCGCACAGTTCTGTCGGAATGCCAAGTGCATTAAAGATTGGCGAGAGAAGTTGTGCCAAAAAGTCGGTTATGCCACTCACTCTCAAAAGTGCAACTGCAATCAAGATTGAAGCAATAAACGGAAAGATGTCCACCACTAATTTTATTGCACCTTTTGCGCCTTTGACAAAGGTGTCGTATGTGTTTACGCGCTTGTATAGGCAGTATAAAAACAACATAACAAACAGTATTGGCAGGATATAATCGCTCACACTCATTTTTTCGCCCTAGCCTTTTTGTGAATGATTTTGTGAATGGTGTGAACAAGCAAAATGCCAAGCACAGTGGTGCAGAATGTGACAAGAAGTGTTGGAATGATGATGTCCGCTGGGTTTTGAGAACCGGCACTTGCACGCAGACCGATCACGGTGGTTGGCAGAAGTTGGATGGATGTGGCATTTATCACAATCAGCATTATCATGGCAAAATTGGCTTTTCCACTGCCATCATCGAGTTTTTGCATTGCTCTTATTCCCATTGGTGTGGCGGCATTGCCAAGTCCGAGCATGTTTGCCGAAACATTTAGGGCGATGATTTTTTGTGTTTCGCCGTCATCTACCTTAAAGATTTTTTTGATGAGTGGGCGAAGAAGTTTGGCAAGTTTTTCGCCAAGTCCACTTGCTTCCACCATTTCCATAATGCCTAGCCACACGGCATAAACCGCGCATAGTTCAATGCACAGTGAAAGTGCATCAGCAGATGCTCCAATCATCTCTGACAAGACCGCACTTGGATTTGTGATAAGCAAAATCAAAATGCTCAAAAACATCATGACAAACCAAAAAATGTTCATAAAAAATGATATGCGAAATTTTGCGAAAAAAGAATTATTTTTTGTCTTTATTGCGAAAATCAAAACTTGCTTTGAGAGAAATTTCTGCACAAAATGTCGGTGTGCTTGACTTTGGCTTTTTGTTTTGTTAGACTTTAGGCATGGAACTTGTAGATTCTCATGGACACATTTTGGACAAGTGTTTTGAAAATGATTTGAATGATGTTGTAAAGCGAGCAAAAGAAAATGGAGTAAACAAAATTATTTGCTCGGCTTACAATCTTTTTTCATCCAAAAGAGCGGTGGAACTTTCTCGTCAATTTGCAGAAGTTTATTCCACTGTTGGATTGCATCCAGAAAATGTTTTGGATGATGATTTTGAAAATTCTTTTGATAAATTTGCGAACTTGGCAAAAGATGAAAAGTGTGTGGCTATTGGCGAAATCGGACTTGATTATCATTTTACTACCGAAACAAAAGATTTGCAAAAATTGATTTTTGACAGACAAATTTCTTTTGCAAACGAACTGAATTTGCCGGTTGTTGTGCATAGTCGCGATGCCATGGGCGACACGATTGAAATTTTACAAAACAACACACCAAAAAGAGAAAGTTTGCTTCATTGTTATGGCGGGAGCATTGAAAGTGCAAAAATTTTGATAAAACTTGGTTTTTCATTTTCTTTCGGTGGAGTTGTGACTTTTAAAAATGCCAAAAATGTGGTGGAAGTGGTAAGGCAGTTGCCGGTAGAGAAAATTTTGCTTGAAACCGATTGTCCTTACATGACGCCCGTGCCATTTAGGGGGCAGAGAAACGAGCCAAAAAATGTCGTTTATGTGGCGGATGCCATTGCGCGCATAAAGGGTATGACTATTGAAGAAGTGGCAAAGATTACCACCGAAAATGCAAAAAGGGTGTTTGGAATATGAAAGATTTTGTGTTTAAAAAAAAATTTGGACAAAATTTTATCTCTGACAAAAACTTGCTTGAAGCCATTGCAAATGATGCCGAAATTGACAAAGATGATGAGATTTTGGAAATTGGTGCGGGAGCGGGCAGTTTGACACGTGTGTTGTCAGAGCATGCAAAAAAAGTTGTTTCTTTTGAAATTGACAGAGATTTGCAAAAGGAACTTCTGTCTCTCAATTTGAAAAACACGGAGTTTGTTTTTGGCGATTTTATGAATGTAAAAATGCAGGATGTGGAAGAAAAATTTGACAAGCCTTACAAGGTGGTGGCAAACCTGCCATATTACATCACCACACCAATCATTTTCAAACTTTTGGAAGAAGGCCAAAAGGTGCAGTCGTTGACAATCATGGTGCAAAAAGAAGTGGCGGAGCGAGTTTGTGCCAAGTTTGGCGGAAAGAACTATGGCATTTTGACAGTCATGGTCAATTTTTATGGGACGCCAAAAATTACACGCATAATTGGCAGACAGATGTTTTATCCACAGCCAAATGTCGATTCGGCATTATTGCACATCAAGATTGACAGAAACAAATTTGGTGGCATTGACAGACAAAAATTTTTGGAATTTATCAAAACTTGTTTTTCGATGCGTAGAAAGACCATTTTAAACAATCTTTCTTCGCGTTATGGCAAAAATGAGTTGAAAAGTGTTTTTGATGAAGAAAATTTGAAAAAAAGACCGGAACAATTTTCTCTTCAAGAATTTGTCAGTCTTTTTGAAAAATGTGAGAGATTGTGAAAACTTTCACATTT
This sequence comes from uncultured Clostridia bacterium, assembly GCA_944362545.1. Classification (GTDB taxonomy): domain Bacteria; phylum Bacillota; class Clostridia; order Christensenellales; family UBA1242; genus Caccovivens. The sequence continues at coordinate 39,970 of CALVTJ010000001.1, read as the reverse complement.
TTTTGTTGAGAGAAATATAAAAAGATATGGCACGAAATGAAGAAGAACTTGTCCTTTTTGCAACTTCTGTGGCAATGGAACTTGCCAAGGGTTTGGATGTGGAAGAACTTGATGAACTGCGAAATCTCATCAATCAAATCTCTTGCTCGCTGTCCACACTTATCAACAACAAATATTGTGCTTTAAAAAGAAAAAATCTCAAAAAGTGAGATGCGTGCTTCATTTTTTGTGCATAAAAAGAAAAAAATCAATCATTTTTGTTTGACTGATTTTTTGTTTTTAATAAATTTTTTCTCTCATTTTTGCCTACGAAAAATTATTCAGCTTCCACTTCCACAGTGAATTTTGCACTCACTTCTGGATAAATCTTTGCGGTCACATGATAGATGCCCGTAAGTTTTATTGGCTCCTTGAGTTCAATCTTTTTCTTGTCAAGATTTATGCCGGTTTTTGCAAGTTCTTCGGCAATTTCTTTGCTGGTGATTGAACCAAAAGTTTTGCCGTTATTTCCGCATTTGATTTTTAAAAGCACATTTTTGCCATTCAATTTTTTTGAAAGTTCTTTGGCAGCGGCAAGTTCTTGGGCCTTGTGATATTTTGTCGCTTCATTTTGGTTTTTGTTTTCATTCATGGCACTGTTGTCAGCAAGGCGGGCGAGTTTGTTTTTGAAAAGATAATTTTTTGCATATCCATCCGCTACTTCTTTGATTTCTCCCTTCTTTCCTGTTCCTCTTACATTTTCGAGCAAAACAACTTTCATCTTTTTCTCCTTCTTTTGTTTGATTTTACAACACAAAATGCATAATTGTCAACAGAAGCGAGATTTTGACAGGTTAGAATTTGTTTTTGCAGGAAAAACTGTAAAATTTGTGTTAATATTCTAACCATTTGTACATAATTGTTTGTGGAGGAAGTTATGGACATTAGATGCAGAAAGACAGGATGCAAATTCAACGACAGATACACCTGTAAAGCAAAGGAAATTTTGATTAAGAAAAATGTTGAATGTGCTAAGTTTGAAAGAGGAAACAAACCGAAAGTGGACAAAACAAAATGGATTTTCTCTAGCACTCCACCGGATTATGCTCCGCAGAGAGATTCGTCGACAATCTCCATTGGTTGCAATGCACACTGCCTTTTCAATGACAGTGGTAAATGTGTGGCAAATGGCATTACGGTCAATGACATAAAAGAAAAACCGCTATGTGTGACATTTCTGAGAAAATAGAGGGATAAATCAACGAAAAAATCTTGCAAAAGAAAAAATGGTATTGTATAATAATTTTATGAGAAGAGAAAAGAAAGTTGAAAAATCAGGTGTGACACAACAGGCACCAAATCAGGCGCCTGCACTTGATGTGCAAAAACTTCAAAAAGAATATTTGAGCATTTTGCTTTACCAAGCGAAACAAAGAGACAATTTGCTTGGACAATTTTCTGCGGATGGAAGTTATAAAATTTCGGATGAAAAAATTTTGAATGTACTTGCCAAACTTCCAAAATTGTTTGGCGAGAAAACCGACAACTCTATTTATGCTTCGACAAAGTTTTCAAAGGTAAATGTTGTGTTAAATTTCAAAGTGGAACTTGACATTCAACCATCATTTTGCAAAGCAAAGTTGTTTTTGATTGAAATTGAACACGGAATTGAAGAAGACAAAAAGCATTTGACACAACTTGGAGAGATTGAAGATATCTATTCTCCAGATTTTGCTGACAAAGCCTGCCTGCAATGGAACATTTTGAAAGAAGTGACCGTGTTTGAAAAGAACGAAGTTGAAGATTATCTTTACAATCAAAATGAAGAAAGACTTTTTGCCAAAGAACTCACCGAAGTGCTGTCCCAACTCTATCTTGTCAGACTTTTGAAACTTTTGGAAGGTAGTGGTGAAATTGGTCAAAAGGTTAGTGCAGAATATAGGGCTCTTGTGGAGAAATTTATACAAAAAGACCCATCACTTGCACAGGATAATACTTTTTTGAAACGCGTGCTTGATTATGTTATTGTCAAGAACAAAGTTTTGCCAGAACTTTTAAAAAATCCAGAGATTGCCACAGTTTTTGCCGGATACAGCACACCACTTGCAAATATAAGAGATAAGACCTTTGCTCCACCGGTTGTGGAAATCAGCAAGGAAACAAAACGAGAAGAGAAGAAAGAAGTTAAGTCTATCAGCAAACCTGCCAAGAAAAAATCAAAAGGTGGCGGAGAAAAGAAAGCCGATAAAGGCAAGTCAAAAGGCGGCGGTGGTGGCAAAAAAAGAGACAAAGGAAAATCAAAAGGCGGGGGAGGAAGATCTGGAGGTGGTGGATCCCCACCAATTTTGAAAAAAGATATCAACAAAAAAGAGATTGTCAAACCTGCTCCTGTCAGAAATGTAAATGAAAAGGCATTAAAAGATGAAGATTTGATAAAAAAATGGATTGAAGATAGAAATCAAAACCAACAAAAAATTCAGCAAGTCCAAGATTCTCTTGAAATTCAGCAAGTCCAAGATTCTCTTGAAAATATTAGCCAACAGTCACAAATAAATTTGGACATGAATAACATAAAAACGCCAATAAATTTATCGAAAAAAGACATTACTTACCAAGATGAAACTTCCAACAATCTTGATAAGCTAGAGACATTAAATCAAACTTCCAATTCTTATTTATCCAGTTTATCCAACATGCCAAGCACAAAACCTTTGATTGATAGAGAAATGGGAAGAGAATTATAAAAAGCCAAATTAGTTTATGCTAATTTGGCTTTTTTGTTGTGTAGAATTGTGTCAATTGATACTTCTTCCAGCAGCTTCTTCCCTTTTCTTTTCTTTTGGTGTTTTTGGAACAGGAATGTTATATTTTTCAGCGGTTTTTTTGTTTGTATTAATACATAGACTCATTGTCTTTTCAAATTCTTCTGCAAGCCTTTTTGCTCCAACAACTCTGTCAACTTCTCCCTTGTCTATTTTGGTAGTGATTTCATTGTAGCGAGCAGTCCAAAAATCTCCATCAGGAATTGCGATTGGAAGCCCTTTGCCTTTTAATTTCAAAAAGAAATCACCAAATTGAACATTTAGTTTTGCTACTGTGTCGAGATAATTGTTAAATTCATCTCTGCTTACAAAACCAAGCGTAATAAAAGACAGGAACTTTTTGTCTATATCCAGCAAATTGCCCGCGAGATTGCAGTTGTCAATAAAATCAATAATCGGCATAACTTCTTGCACAGATTTTCCATCCTGCATTATTACAATTCCTGGATGAGTTGCATTTGATTTTTCTATAGTATATGCCATTTGAAACTCCTTTTTCGTTATTCTGCTGTTATTATATCACGACATTTTTGATTTGTAAATACTTATTTTTCAAAATTTTTGAATATTTTCATTCTTTCTTTGCATGATAAAAGCAAAATTTCCTGTTTGGAGCATAGAATGAAAAAGGTTAAGGTCAAAAATCGCTTAGGTGTCAGTGCGGTTGTCCTGCTTGTCAGTGGACTGGTGTGCAAGGTACTGGGTGCGCTGTTTAGGCTTCCTCTTACAAATCTTTTGGGCATTGAGGGGATTGGCATTTTTCAACTTGTCATGTCACTTTATGCCTTTGCGCTGGTGCTGACTTGTGGTGGGGTGACAAACTCGCTGTCAAAACTTATCAGCACTGCAAGAGCAAAGGGTAATATGACAAAAATTTCCACATATCTCAAACGTGCGCTCTTTATTGGTGTCGGCATTGGTGTTTTGATAGGCTTGGTGTTTTTGTTCTGCGGAAGATACATTTCGGCATTTCAGGGCATTTCAAACAACAATTCCTATTCGCTTTTTGTTTTGCTTTTGCCACTTGGTGCTGGGCTGTCGGTTTTTCGTGGGTTTTTTCAAGGCTATGAAAACATGGTGCCAACTGCCATCAGTCAAATCATTGAGCAGGTGTTCAAGTTTGTCTTTGGGCTGTTGTTTGCCTTTTATTTTGCCAAGATTGGCATTGTTGAAGGGGTTTTTGGTGCTTTTTTGGGCATAACTGTCAGCGAAGTGATTGCTCTGTCTTATCTTGTCATTTTGAAGGCAGTTAGAAACAAAAACTTTCAAACGCTTCAGGATTTGCAGTCTATCAAATTTGCAAGGCATGAGTTTGACAAAGCAAACTTTCCGTTGATGTTTTCCGCTTCCATTCTTCCGCTTGTCAATGCTTTTGATGGACTTGTAATCGTTCCACGCCTTATGAGTGCGGGGGTTTCAAGTGGACTTGCCACAAAACTTTTTGGACTTCAGTCCGGCATTGTGGGTGCAATTTTAAACTTCCCCCTTATTATATCTATGGCGGTGACAACAACTTTGCTCCCCAACATCTCCTTTCTCATCTCCAAAGGTGTTGGCGGAAGAGTGACAATTGAAAAAGGATTGAAGGTGTTGTTGTTTTTGATTTTGCCGACAACTTTTGGAGTGGTGGCAATCTCAAAACAGGTGTTTATGCTCGTTTACAGTGACATGACCGGTGCGATTTTGGATATTGCTTTTGACTTGGCATTATATGGTGCGTTTTCCATCATCTTTACAGCCCTTATGCAATATCTTGTCATGCTTTTGCAGGCAAATGGACAGTTTAGGTTTATCTTGCTTATCACAATTGTTGGCGGAGTAGCAAAGGCACTGTTGTCCTTTTTCCTTTCTGCTTTGCCGGATGTCAACATTTTCGCTTTGGTGTTTGGCAATTTGACTCTGTCCGCTATTGTCAGCCTGTGTGCTTTGTGGAAACTGAAAAGAATGGTAAATTTTGTGATTCCTTTTGCCGATTTGTTTTCGCTTCTGTTTGGCACGCTTGTCATGTTTTTAATGGTTTACACATTTATAAATTGCAATTATTTTTCCACGCTCGCAAACATCATTGTGGCGGTTGTTTTGGGTGTGTTTGTCTATGTTGTGATAACCATTCCCTTTATGTTGAGACTCAAAACAAACAAATCTCCTGTCAGAGTTTAGGTAAGTTTTGAAAATTTATGTTTAGGTTTTCAAATTTTGGCGAAGATTATGGTGTGGAGGTTTTTATGAACAAGACAGAATTTGTAGATTTGTTATCCAAAAAGACAAAGATGCCAAAGACAAAGTGCGAACTTTTTCTAAACGAATTTAAGTTGATGATCTTGGAGGTCTGTTCAAAGGGCGAAGATGTGACACTTCGCAATTTCGGAAAGTTTTCATTGCAAGAGAAGAAGGCAAGACGATTTTTGAACCCGCAAACAAAAAGATATTATGTTTGCAAGCCAAAGAAAATCATCAATTTCAAAGGCTTTCGCAATTTCAAGTATGCCATGAACTAGCACCACAAAAATCTTAAAGTCAGCACAAAGCTGGCTTTTTTGTTTTGTTTTTGTTTTCATTTTGTGGTATTATCTTTTTGCGATGAGACAAAAACTTGATTTTAAAAATTTTCCAATGCTTCTTGCTCCAATGGCAGGGGTGACAGATGTCGGTTTTCGGGCTTTGGCATCTTCTTTTGGTGCAGATGGCACGGTGACAGAGATGTTGTCAGCAAGGGCGATGTTTCACAATCCAAAAAAGACAGAATTTATGACACTCACCACGGATGCGGAAAAGGTCAAAATTGCACAGATATTCGGACATGAAGAAGAATTTTTGAAAATGGCGGTGCAGTCTCCAATGCTGGAAAAGTTTGATTCTTTTGACATAAACATGGGCTGTCCTGCTCCAAAAATTGTCAAGAATGGCGAAGGTGGTGCGCTTATGGACAATCTTCCACTTGCCAGCAAAATCATTTCTTCCTGCAAAAAGAGCACAGATAGACCTGTTTCGGTAAAGTTTCGAAAAGGATGCCACAGCGAAAACTTTTTGGATTTTGCGCGTATGTGTGAAGAAAGTGGTGCGGACTATGTCACTTTTCATGCAAGAACAGTTGCACAGGGCTACAGTGGTCATGCCGATTATGATGCCATTGCCAGTGTCAAAGCAAATTTGCACATTCCGGTTATTGGGAACGGTGATGTTGTTGACAAAAAGAGCCTTGAAGAGATGAAAAAGACAGGTGTTGATGGTGTCATGATTGGACGCGGAGCAATGGGCAAACCTTGGCTTTTTGCCGAACTTAAAGGACAAAATGTCAAGGTTGACCGCTTTGAAGTTGTCAAAAAACATATTGAGATTTTGCGCGAACACTTTGAAGAAAAGTGGATTAAACTTTATATAAGAAAACATTTTTTGTGGTACACATCAAACCTTTCGCTGTCATCATCACTCCGGCTTAAACTCGCCACCTGTGATGATGTGGACAAATGCCTGCAAATTTTAAAAGTTGCCTTTGCTGAAAATGGTTAAAATTGTTTTGATTTATTTTCCAAATGGTGTAAACTATCTATAACGAAACGGATTGTTAAGGATATAGGAGATGGCAATGAAAAGAACTATTAGAGATTTGAAAAACATAGAAGGCAAAAGAGTGCTTTTGCGTTGTGACTTCAATGTGCCACTTGACAATTATGGTGACATTTTGGATGACACGCGCATAACTGCAGAACTGCCAACCATTGACTATCTCTTGAAACAAAAAGTCAAATTGATTGTTTGTTCGCACCTTGGCAGACCAAAAGGATATGACAAATATCTCTCAATGTTTCCTATCGCCGTTTATCTTATGAAACACTTTCCAAACAAGGTCAAATTTTGCAACAAGGTTGTCGGGAATGAAGTGAATGTGGCTATTGAAAAAATGAAACCCGGCGAGATGATAGTTTTGGAAAATTTGCGTTTTGATGAAGGAGAAGAGAAAAATTCTCCAGAATTTGTAGCAAAACTTGCCCGCCTTGCTGACATCTATGTGGATGATGCTTTTGGAGTGACACACAGAAAACATGCCTCAAACTATGGCGTGGCACTCAAACTTCCAAATGCAATTGGTTTTTTGATTGAAAAAGAATTAAATGTCTTTCAAAAGGTCTTTGAACATACCGACCATCCATTTGTTGCCATCTTCGGTGGTGCAAAGGTGTCCGACAAATTAAACCTCATAAACAATGTGCTTGACAAAGCGGATGCCATCATCATTGGTGGTGGAATGGCATATACATTTTTGCAGGCGCAGGGCATAAACATCGGTGATTCCATTGTTTCACTTGACCAAGTGGACAATGCCAAAGATATTCTTGAAAAAGCGAAAGAGAAAAATATCAAAATTCTTTTGCCAGTTGACCATGTAGCACTTGTCGGTGGCAGAGCCAAAAAGGTTAAACAACTTGAAAAAGGCATGGTAGGTCTTGACATTGGCAGAAAGACCATCAAACTGTTTACACAAGAGATTATGCAGGCAAAACAGATTATCTGGAACGGACCCCTTGGAAAATATGAAGACTCGCGCTTTAAAAAAGGCACAATGAAGATTGCCAGAGCAGTGGCAAAAAGTCAGGCGTATTCCATTGTTGGAGGTGGCGACAGTGTCAGTGCAGTCAAAGAAAGTGGAGTTGCAGACAAAATAAACCATCTCTCAACAGGTGGTGGCGCAAGTTTGAAACTTATGGAAGGAAAGGTCTTGCCGGCGATTGAAGTGATTGACACTCTTTAAAATCAAAAAGGAGAATTTATGAAAAAAATCATCATTGGCAATTTCAAAATGAACACCAAGCCAAGCGAACTGAAACCTTACGCAATGTCACTTGCGACAAAGACCAAAGGAAGTAAAAATGATATTATCATCTGTCCGCCTTACACACATTTGTCAGTGGCAAGAGAGTTTTTGACCGGAAGCGGTGTTGCATATGGAGCACAAAACATTTCGGATGAGGAAAAGGGTGCACTGACCGGTGAAATCAGTGCCAGCATGATAAAGGATCTTGGCGCGACCTATGTCATCATTGGACACTCGGAGAGAAGAGCAAAGTTTAAAGAAACAGACCGTCTTGTAAATAGAAAAATCAAAACCGCACTAGCAAATGGTTTGAAAGTGATTTTGTGTGTGGGAGAAAGTTTGCAAATAAGAGAAAACAGACAGGCATATGCCTTTATTAAAAAGGAACTTGATGATGACTTAAAAGGCATTTATGAAAACGAACTTGACAGTGTCATCATTGCATATGAACCAATTTGGGCAATTGGAACGGGGAAAACCGCCACAAACAAAGACATCATCAAGATGATAGAAACGATAAGAAAAGAAGTGGAATATCTTTATTCTGAGAAAGCAGGGAAGGAGCTTTCAGTTGTCTATGGCGGAAGTGTCAATTTGAACAACTACAAAAAAATCCTTTCAAACGAAACGGTAAATGGAGTTTTGGTAGGCGGGGCCTGCCTTGATGTTGATGCATTTGCCGTTATGTGCAGAGAAAATTACTAAAAATTTATGGAGAGAGAATGAACCACGTTGCACTTTACAGAAAGTATAGACCAAAGACCTTTGATGAAGTGATAGGACAGAACCATATCACAAGGACATTGCAAAATCAAATTGAACATGACCAGATTGGGCATGCTTATCTTTTCACTGGCTCTCGCGGAACAGGCAAGACCAGCGTTGCAAAGATTTTTGCCAGAGCGGTCAACTGCCTTCATCCTGTCAAAGGTTCGGCGTGTGGAGAGTGCGAAAATTGCAAACGACTTGAACAGGACAACGACATTAACATCATTGAAATTGATGCCGCTTCAAACAACAAAGTTGATGACATTCGAAACATAAGAGAAAAAGTCAGATTTATGCCGGTTGGAGCGAAATACAAAGTTTACATCATCGATGAAGTGCATATGCTCTCTGACAGTGCATTTAACGCACTTTTGAAGACTTTGGAAGAACCTCCATCATATGTCATTTTCATTTTGGCGACCACTGAAGTGCACAAACTGCCACAGACCATTCTGTCACGATGTGTAAGATTTGATTTTAGACTTGTTCCAGCTGAACTTTTGGCGAAACATCTTGCCAAGATTTTTGACAAAGAAAGCATCAAATATGATGAGGAGAGTTTGAAAATCATTGCAAGTGCCGGCGAAGGAAGTGTGCGCGATACACTTTCAATTGCCGATTCAATAGCATCATTCTGTCAAGGGAATATCACCAAAGACAAGACCTTGAGCGTGCTTGGCACAACCGACCATGACCTTATCATAAACTTCTTTGACAAAATCAAAGAAAAGGATGTTGGGCAGGTGTTGGAACTTATCGACAAAATTGAAAAAGAAGGCAAAAACTTGGCTGTCTTTGCCAAAGACTTGTCAAAACATGCGAGAAATTTGCTTGTCTGCAAGTCCTGCAAAAATGCTAATGAAATTTTAAATTTGACCGATGATGTTTTTGCGATGTATAATGAACAGGCGGAAAAATTTGAAGAGAAAGATTTAATAAGATATATGCAAGTTTTTTCAAGTGCTGAGAGCGAACTTCGCTACACCTTGTCGGTGCGATTGCTCTTGGAAACAACTTGTCTGACAGCAATGCTAGGTTTTGATGTAAAAAAAAACTGAAAATTGAAAAGGATGTGACAAAACTTTCTGCAAGCAATGTTTGGGGAAAGGTGGTGCTTTATCTCAAAGAGCACAAAAAAGTGGCACTTCATGTGGCGTGTGGAGATATCACAAATGCCAAGATTGAAGATGGAAAACTTGTCATTCGTTCCAGCGATGACTTTTTGATTGATGTTCTGGAAAATGGCAGAAAGGATATTGAAAGTGCTATTCGCTGGCAAGGGCTGAACTTGGAGTTTGTTGTTCAAAAATTTGAAAGCGATGAACAAAAAATTGGCAAAGACATCAAAAAACTTGAAAACTTTTTTGGTAGCAAACTCAAAGTTGATGAAATTTGAAAAGGAGAGAAAAATGGGATACGGATTTGGTGGATTTGGCGGTGGAAACATGCAAGCACTCATGCGCCAAGCACAGAAAATGCAAGAAGACATGAAGAGGATTCGCGAAGAGATTGATGGCACTGAATACACTTCATCTGTTGGCGGTGGTGTTGTGGAGGTGTGCATGCTTGGCAACAAAACGGTCAAGAGTGTGAAGATAAAGAAAGAAGTTGTCGACCCTGATGATGTTGAAATGCTTGAAGATTTGGTTGTCTCGGCGGTCAATGATTGTTTGCACAAAATTGCCGATGATGAAAAGAGCAAACTTCCAAACCTTGGCATGTAAAAAAAAGAGAAAAATTATGAGTGAATTTGATGAACCTATTGAAAGACTGATTGAATGTTTTAGAGCACTTCCGGGTGTTGGCAGAAAAACTGCACAACGCTATGCTTTTTTTGTGATTGAAAACAACAGGGCAAAGGCAGAAAATTTCGCGCAGGCGATTTTGGAAGTCAAAGAAAAAGTCAAACTTTGCAAGGTTTGTGGAAATTACAGTTCCAGCGACATTTGCCCAATCTGTCAAAAAAGAAACAGACAGGTTGTCTGTGTCGTGCAGGAACCAAAAGATATCATCTCACTCGAACGAGCAAAGGGCTTTGATGTGACCTATCATGTGCTTTTCGGATGTATAAATCCACTTGAAAACAAAGGCCCAAATGACATTCGCATCAAAGAACTTCTCTCTCGTGTCAGCACTGACCATGTCAAAGAAGTCATCATGGCGACAAATCCAGATGTTGAAGGCGAAGCAACGGCGATGTATGTGGCAAAACTCTTAAAGCCGATGGGCGTGAAAGTGACACGACTTGCACAGGGCATTGCCATGGGAAGTGACATTGAATTTGCTGATGAAGTGACCTTGAGCAAGGCACTTGCCGACCGAAAAGAAATGTAAATTGTTGCAAAAACACAAAGCGGGATTGTTTTCTTGCTTTTTTTTGTTATGTTTGATATACTTTGTAAAGAAATTTTGGAGAGAAAAATGAACTTGAAAGACAAAATAACCGAACTTGTTAAAAAGTCAGCACAAAAGAGCGGAATTGTAGACACAGACAGACTGGTTGTGTCGTTTTCAAATGTGCCAAATCTTTGTGATTATCAAACCAATTTTGCCTTGCTTGTGGCAAAACAGTTGGGCAAAAAGCCAATTGATGTGGCAAATGCGATTGTTGAAAATTTGCAAAGTGATGAAAATTTTGAATTTTCTGCTGTTATGCCCGGCTTTGTCAATGTCAAAGTTAAGACGCCACAGTTGGATGAATTTGCAAATGCTGTTTTGAAGGATAAAAACTTGGGCGTTGAGCAAGTGAAGGAACCGCGCCTTGTCTTTTTTGATTATGGCGGAGCAAATGTGGCCAAAGAACTTCATGTTGGGCATCTTCGTTCGCCAATTGTTGGTGAAGCACTTAAAAGAGTGCACATTGCTATGGGAGACAAGACACTTGCCGATGTGCATTTGGGAGATTTTGGTCTGCAAATGGGCTTGACAATTTTGCAGTTGAAAGAAGATGGCTATCTTGATGCGTTTTTCAAAAAGGGTGCTGACATTGCACTACTTCCGATTGAAAATGTCACTCTTGATGTTTTGAATGATGAATATCCAAAGGCCAGCAAGCGCAAGGATGTGGACAAGGAATTCAAAGCCCTTGCTGATGAATATACACTGCACATCCAACAGCACACCGAGCCTTTCTATACTATATATAAGAAGATAAAGGACCTTTCAGTAAAGGAAATCAAGAAAAATTATGACCTTTTGAACACCACTTTTGATTTTTATCTTGGCGAAAGTGATGCCTATCCATATATTGATGAAACAATCAAGATATTTGTTGACAAGCACCTTGCAAGAGAAAGCGAAGGGGCGCTTGTTGTGGATGTGGCACAGGAGGGAGAACACATTCCAATTCCAAAAAAGAGTCCGGATGAACCACAACGCTACAAAAATCCAATGCCACCTGCGATAATCAAAAAGTATAATGGTGGGGATTTGTATGCAACCACGGACATTGCCACAATCTTGATGAGAAATCGTGATTTTCATCCGGATGAGATTATATATGTGACTGACAACAGACAATCTACACACTTCAAGCAGGTGTTCAGATGCTGTAAACTTGCCAAAATCTCTCCAAAAGAGCAAAAACTCACTCATGTGGCGTTTGGAACAATGAATGGCAAGGATGGAAAACCTTTCAAAACGCGTGCTGGCGGAGTGGTTAGACTCAAAGAAGTGGTTGGGCTTTTGATTGATGGTGCAGAAAAGAAACTTGCTTCAAACGGAATTGTTGGAGACAGAGAACTTGCTCGCAAGATTGGTGTTGGAGCAATGAAATTTGGCGATTTGTCAAACACAGTTGACAAGGACTATGTCTTTGATATTGACAAATTTTTGTCCTTTGATGGAAAAACGGGACCTTATATTCAATATACAATTGCCCGCATAAATTCCATTTTGTCAAAGGCAAACTTCAAGGATGGAGTAGTAAAAATTGAGAGTGAAGAAGAACGCAAGATTGTGATTGCACTTTTGAAACTTATCTCATCGTATCAGGTTTGCTATGACAGTTATTCTCTCAACTCGCTTTGCCTTGCCACATTTGACCTTGCAAGTGCGTTTTCAACTTTCTATAACAATCATAAAATTTTGACAGAGAGTGATGCAGAGAGAAAAGAAAACATGTTGGCACTTTGCAAACTTGTCAAAGCCAGTCTTGAAAAAGCCCTTTGGACTTTAGGTATTGACAGTGTGGAAAAGATGTAAAAACAAAACTTGTTTTTTCTCACTGAAAATCACGGCGAAAAATGCTTGAAAATATTGCAGAATTTTTAGAGAAAACTTTTTCAAAAAATTTTTAAAAAAGGTATTTACAAACTAAAACTTTTGTGCTATGATATGGACAACTAGGGGATATGAAACACACGGAGGTTATTAAAATATGAACAAGAATGATATTGTAAAAAATATTGCTGAAAAAATAAGAGAAGAAAATGCAAAAATTGAAGTTATTGCTCCTGAGAAGGTTGACAGAAACAAGGTTGTTGATTTCAGTTCGATGCTTGTTGACAAGAAATTTGCAAAAGTTCACAGTGAAGCAGTTAGAGATTTGTAATTTTCCATGCAAAGTCATTTTGGTAAAAATACCACTTTTTTGTGGTATTTTTTTAATTTTGTTTTGTGTTTGGCATTTTATATGTTAAAATATAATTGTAATTTTATATTTTCATGGAGCAGTAAGATGAAAAAGTATCAGTTTGTGTATCCTGCAATTTTTATCAAAGATGAAGATGATGGCAGTTATCAGGTGTTTTTCCCTGATCTTAATATCTACACAAGTGGAAAGAATATTACCGAAACCTTTCTTTACGCAAAGGACCTTTTGAAAGTCTATTTTTCTTATGCACTCAAATATGAAGTGGACTACAATAAGCCGAGCAAGATTGAAAAATTATTGGAAAATTGCAAACCACATGAAATTGCTATGTATGTCGACACGATAGTTGAAACCGACAAATAAAAAAATAAAAAAACACAAAAAGAGATGAAAAAATCATCTCTTTTTTAATTTTTGGTATTGACACTTGAGTCTTTCACCTTTATAATAAAAAAGCGAAAGAAAAAAGATGTTAGGAGGTGAATAAATGAACGTAAAATTGAGAAGAAGAGCTGTGCAAATGTTGAGTGAAAAATTGATGGTCATTCCATCATTGAGTTCTTACAGAAAAATATTAAATACAGACAAAGATATATACATTCCACAATCTATCCATCATATTGGTGAAGTGGCAAGATATTTTCCTGAAACTAGAGAATTAAATTTGTTTATGCCTGCATCTGCGGAAAACAAAAATATCAAGGTGTCCAAGCAAAAACCACAGCAAATCATCATCAAGGATGATGATGGAAATGATGTTGGAGAATTTTCTTTAAATCCGGTTTGTTTTTATAGAAAAGTGGCTGACATCAAAAAGAAAGAATATAAATATCTGAGTGCGTATTTGGATATGGATGTAATTTCCGGCGAAGAAAAAGTGTCATTGCCGATGCATTTTTCCGTTAAAATGCCACTTTCTCTTGACAAAAATGGACTTGCAAACACAACAAACTATGATGATATGATGGGATATATTGCTGATACATTGTATAAAAAGATATATTCAGCGTGCCACAGCAAGTTTACAGATGGCATGAAAGAAAAGGATAAGAAAAAATTTGTTTTGACAAGAGAACAGCAAGCCAAAGTTGAAGAGACCTTTTTTGAATTTATCAAAAATTTTGATGCTTTTGAAATTGGAAGAAATATGTTGGAAACAAAACTTTCAAAAGAAAAAATTGAAGGAAAAACACAATATTTTCAAACATATGACATGATGATTTATCGACTTCCAACGCGAAGTGTCAGACAAAAGCAGACAAAGTTTGATATTATGCAAGCAGTTAAGGAAAGGAAGTTGCAAAATTTGGAAGAAAGTCGCATAAAATAAATTTCTTAAAGAGATTACGAAATAACAAAAAAGCGTTTTGGTGTATTGTTTTTTGATGCACCAATACAACAAAACGAGAATCGGAGGTGAAATTATGAATGAAACAAAAATGAAACGTGCAAAGAAAATTTTAGCGGAAAAACTTCTTGTTTCTCCAATATGTGCAAAAATTGAAGGTAAGAAAGAAGCAAAATACTATGTTGCAAATGGACTTCATTTGTTGGATAAAGATGATTTTTATTTTCCGGAGTGTAGAGAACTTCGTCTTTTTATGCCAGCATCAGTGACCAGAAAGGATGTTAAAATGGTGGAGGATCTTCCAGAACAAATCAAAATCAAGTTGAATGGAGCAGAAAAATCTACATTTACGCTCTCACCGGTTTCTATTCAAAGAAAGATTAAGAGCTTAACTAGAGATGATAAGGAAGTTTATAACAAATATTTGACATTGAAAGAGGAAAATCCAGAAAGTACTTTGAATATTCCTGTGTCATTTTATATCAGATTGCCACTAGAAGAGAACAATAAAATCTTAACAAATGAAGTGACATATTCAAAAGTAATTGATGCACTTGCAAGAGATTTGTATAAAACCGTTCATGATGCTTACGAAAACAGCATAAGGTTGAAGTTGTCAACAAGAGCGAAAATTGGGTTCAAATTGAGTGCAGAGCAAGAGGCGCAAATTGATGACAAGTATTTTAAGTTTATCAACAACTTTGATGCTTTTGAAATTGGGAGGGGTGCTGACAGATGTGTTATTGCCAATTATGTTGAGACTGGGCTTGATCCAAATAGAGCATATCAGATTTATCAAGCATTACTTTACAGAATTCCTGAAAACACAGAAGAAGAAAAGAACATTAAAAATAAAATTTTTGGGAAGGTTGTCAATCGCAAGATTCAACTTGAAATCAAGGACAGGCGCGAACAACAAAGCCAAGCACAAGAAAATGAACAGCGCTTTGACAAGTAGGATTGAACAAAAATATATAGACAATCTTTGTCAAAACACTTGACTTGAAGTGGACAATGTGCTATATTTAAACTGACACTTTTGAAAAGGTGTTAGTTTTTTTGTTAGGAGAAAGAAATGGCAGCACCAAAACGTAAAATCATTACACTTGAATGCACAGAATGTGGCGAGAGAAATTATTCTACTGAAAAGAACACTTCTGCAAATGCTGAAAGGATAGAAATCAACAAGTTTTGTCCAAGATGCAACAAGAGAACAAAGCATAAAGAGACAAAATAGTTTGTGCTTTTGAAAAAATCTAAACTTGGAGGAGATTATGTCTAAAAAGCAAAAACAAGTGCAAGAGCAGGTTCAAGAAGAGAGCCTCGCTGGGCAAAATCAAATTGCAGATGGCACTGTGAAGACCGAAGAAAAAAAAGTTGAAGCGGTTAAGCAAGACAAAAAGTCCAAAGATAAAAAAGTGGACAAGAAAGACAAGAAAAAAGACAAAAAGAAAGAAAACAAAAATGGTGGATTTGTCAAAAAGACAAAAGAAACTGTTTCCGAACTGAAAAAGGTGACTTGGCCAAGTTTTGGCGAAGTTGTCAAAAAAACAGGCATTGTTATTGCTTTTGTTTTGCTGTTTGGACTTTTCCTTTATGGCGTAAATGCGCTTCTTGGCTGGCTTGTCAGTCTTTTGATGGGTTAATCTTGTCAAGTTTAAATTAAGGAGTTTATAGTTATGTTGAAATTTGACTATCCAAAAGAACCAAAATGGTATGTTCTTCACACTTTTTCGGGTTATGAAAATGTGGCAAAAGAAAATCTTGAAACGGTTGTAAAGAAATTCAATCTTCAAGACCGAATTTTTGACATTGTCATTCCTGAAGAAGATGTCATTGAAGAGAAAAACGGCAAGAAAAAACTTGTTAGAAGAAAGACTATGCCAACATACATTTTTATCAAAATGATTTATGGTGATGACCTTTGGCACAATATCACAAACACTCGTGGAGTGACAGGCTTTACAGGACCAAACGGCAGACCATTGCCACTTCCTGATGAAGAAGTTATGAGAATGAGATTGGAAAAAATCAAAGTTGAAACCGATCTTGAAGTGGGCGACAAAGTGGAAATCATTGAAGGACCACTCGACAAGATGGTGGGCACTGTGGTTGCAGTCAATCCGGATGCTGGAAATGTGACAGTGACAGTTGAGATGTTTGGCAGAGAAAATAATGTCGAACTGAAAATCGAACAGGTTCACAAAATTCAGCAATAAAACAAAATTTGCATAAAAAGTGCAAAAAAATGAGAAAAAAGCGAAGAATAATGATATTTTTGTCAATTTTTTGAACATTGGCTGAAAATATTGTCCTTGACATGACATAAAACTGTCATCACAACACAAAAACGGAAAGCGACTCTCGGTTGTGAAAAATGAGAGGGAATTGTGGGAGAACTCATGCCTAGTTCAGTTAAACCACATTAGGAGGGAAAAATGGCAAAGAAAGTTAAAGCAGTTGTGAAATTGCAACTCGAAGCGGGAAAAGCCACACCGGGACCACCAGTAGGTTCTTCACTTGGACCTCACGGTATCAACATCGCGGGCTTTACAAAAGAATTTAATGAGAAAACCGCATCTCAAGCAGGGTTTATCATTCCTGTTGTGATAACTATCTATGAAGACAGAAGTTTCACATTTGAATTGAAAACACCACCTGCAGCAGTCCTTATCAAAAAGGCTATCGGCATTGAAAAGGGTTCTGCAAAACCAAACAGCACAAAAGTCGGAAAGATCACAAAAGAGCAGATAAGAAAGATTGCAGAGACAAAAATGCAAGATCTCAACGCTGCTTCAATTGAAAGCGCAATGTCAATGATTGCTGGTGCAGCAAGAAGCATGGGCGTTGAAGTTGTGGACTAGAGAGGTGAAACATGAATAGAGGAAAGAGATACACAAAGAGCCTTGAAAGTTTTGATAAAACTTCATCTTATGATGCAGAACAGGCTGTTGAAAATGTTTTGAAAACCGCAACAGCAAAGTTTGATGAGACAATCGAACTTCATGTAAGACTTGGCGTTGATGGAAGAAACGCTGACCAACAGGTTCGTGGCGTTGTTGTTCTTCCAAATGGAACAGGTAAGAAGGTTAGAGTTTTGGTTATTGCAAGAGGAGACAAGGCTGATGAAGCCACAAAGGCCGGAGCAGACTATGTTGGAGCAGAAGATATCGTTGCGAAAATCAACGGCGGATGGCTGGATTTTGATGTTGCCATCACCACACCAGATATGATGGGCGTTGTTGGAAGAATCGCAAGAATTCTTGGACCAAAAGGTTTGATGCCAAACCCAAAGAGCGGAACTGTGACAAACGATGTGACAAAGGCTATCAAGGATGTTAAAGCCGGAAAGGTGGAATATAGACTTGACAAGACAAACAATGTTCATGTCATCATCGGTAAAAAGAGTTTCGGCAAAGAAAAATTGGTTGAAAACTTCAATGCAATCATGGATGCAATCGTTAGGGCAAAACCAGCCGCAGCGAAAGGTCAATATATAAAGAGTGTGACATTGTCAAGCACAATGGGCCCTGGCGTTAAAGTGACTTACAACATTTAAAGTGATTAAAGCAGGCTCAATAGTGGGTCTGCTTTATGTCATTTTGATACATAAACACTCAAAAAAGTTGTCGAAGAACAAGTCGAAATTTGACAAACAGAACCAGACAAAGATTTTCGACAATAAAAGTGCTTTTATTCTTGCATAGGAATGAAAGATGACCACAAAATATTTGTAAATTTTGCTTGTGTAGTTGTTTTTTGAAAAGATAACATTTTTTTGAGACAAAAATTTGGTATGTCTGGATGTTTGCTTTTCAAATTGATTGACTTGCAAGCGAAATTAAGATAAAATAGTCAATATGTTTAATTCAATTTAGACTAAAAATAGGAGATTTGACTTTATGAATATAAAAAGACAAAATCACACAATGTTGTTTAAGGGCTTGGTGCTTGTGATGGCATTTGCTTTGGCTGTTTTGTGCATGCCAACAAATATCATAAATGCGCTTGCAACAATGAGTTCTTATACGGACTATTCATATATGACCATTGGCACAGTTGATGAAGAAGTCAGAACCACTGTAAACAGAGGTGAAACTTATTACATTCCAAATGCTTATATTGGTGGAAATGAAGGAATGGTTGTCGGCAAGGTTGCAAATGAAACAGATATTGATCCGAGCGATACAACTGTTTCGACTTTGAGATCTTCAACAGTCACTGTATCTTACAGCAACATGGTTCTTGAAGAACATGAAGGAAATGTAGAAGAAGACACCGACATAACAAATCAAGTTGTTGTGACAAGTGAAGGCGACAACTATGGTTATTTCATTGCAAGCAAGGTTGGAACTTACACAATCACATATTCTTATGTGTATGAAATTGGAGATAAGACTTATACAAACACTTACGAACTCAATGTCAATGTTGAACTTGCAAGTGTGACCATCAATCTTGATGAAAATAACGAAAGATTTATCCCAAGCATTATCGACCTCAAACTTGCGAAAGAAGATGATGGAAGTTATATGGATATGAAACTTCCACTTCCAAGTGTGACAGATGAAGATGGCGAAGAAATTGAAGGTATAACATATCTCACAGATGCTAGCAGCATTCCACAAGGAGATTCAGATAAGGCTGTTCTTATTTCTGTTGTTGGTGGAACAAAATCACAATCAGTGACAATTTCTGGCGATGCAGAAACAGGTTTTTATGTTGATGGAAGCGTTTTTGGTGACGCAAACTTTGGTGCTGGAAGATACACAGTTAGATATGCTTATTATGTTGGCGGAGATTTTGTCACTGCAACAACAAAGACCACTCAGGTCTACAGTGAGGAAAACTCATATTATACAGATTATTCTCTTCGTCTTCAACTCGCATCAGATTGGAGAGATGATGGACAGACTGGTGTTGAGAGCAAATTGCCAGAAGCCACAGGTGTGACATCTGCAAACACAACTCCTGCAAGCGAAGCAGTTGATGTTTACTACACAGTTCAGGTGCAATACAGAAATGCTGGCTCTTCAAACAGTTATGCACCAATTTCTGCAGATGAATACAATATCGACAAAAATGGCAATGAAAAAATTGATGAAGATGAAATTGTTGTGCTTGATGAAAACGGAACATTGGCAGACCCAACAAGTTTCAAGCCATTAAATGATGGTTGGTATACATTTATTTACACAATCAAAGATTATTATGACAACACCGTTTCATCCACAAGAGGTGTTTATGAATTTGAAAACATCACGGATGAACAAAATCCAACCCCTGTTGTTTATGATGCTTCAATAAAAGATGAAGAAACAAGATACGAAGATGCTTCTTCAAAACTTCAATCAAGAGCCGTTCCAAACAGTGTCGTAGTTTATGCAATCGGCATTGATGACAATGTTTCAAAGGCTGATGATGAAGGTGTTGAACTTACAAGAAGAATCATGACAGATGACACAGTTGTAAAACTTACAATCAATGACTATGATGACAAAAACTTGATTTTCAACTATCGTGACACCACAAGTGCAAAAGCATTTGAAAACCTGACATCAAACAACTATCTTATCAGAAAAGCAACAAAGGATCAAAGCATAACAAACGACACTCAAATGCTTGCTTGGCTTAAAGCAAACAAGTATTTGATTGTTGTCGACAATGCAAACTACAAGACAATTTTCGAAATCTTCAACAGTGAAGAGAACAATCTTGAAGGAGACAAAAATTTCTTTGATGGCAAGACAATAAATGACCAAACAATCAGTGCTGACAACGCTCTTGATTGGTTCAAGACGGAAGAAGCATTGAAAGCAGGTTTTGCTTATATTGACAGCGATGAAACCTTTGGTGCAACAACATCAAACGGCGGAATGGGCACAGGACAATATTATATTCACTACATCGCAAAAGATGCCGCAGGAAACGAAACTGATGTGACAAGGTCAATGTATATTGGCTCTTACACAGACAATGAACTTCCTGACATCACATTTGGAACAACTTTGGCAGACTCTTATTTGCCAACAAGCACAATCACATTCAATGTTCCAACCGCTTCTGATAACTATGATTCAAATATGCTTGTTAAGACTTGGTATCGTTTCCTTGATGATGAAGGAACACCTATCCAAGTTTCAAGAGATGGAACACCTGTTTCAATCAATGATTTGGATGAAGTTTGGACAGACATTGAAAACAACAACATTCATGTCACAGAAGGTGATTTGAGAAATATTTACAGTGCTTATCATGACACAACACCTGAGGCAAATGATGGCTACATCGATTTGACAGATGCCAGTGCAACAACTTATTCTATCGACCTTGCAGAAGGTGGAGCAGATGCAAAACAACTTCAAATTTTGGTTTACACCTATGATGATACCGGACTTGTCAATGTCTATGCTGAAACAATCAACATTTTGAACAGAACTGACAATAATCCACCAAAATTCCACAGCATTGACACTGAAGATGAAACCTTTGTTTCAGAATATGTTCAAGGACAGGAAATCACTCTTCCAACATTTGTTGTCAACGATGATGCTGTCGCTTACATGAGTTTTGATGTAAAGGTAAATTATGTAAGTGGCGAAGGTGACAGCACAACAAGAACACCTGTTGCAACTTATGACTTCTCATCAGAAAGAGAAGTTCTCAGCCAAAGCGGAGCAGGAAGATACACAGTTCATGCTGGAAAGTTTGTAGCTGCTTTTGCTGGAAGATATGAAGTTAGCATTGCAGTTAAGGACAGCAACAACAACACAGTTGTTTCCTTCGTGAACTACGAAGTTTCTCCAAGAACAATCATTCAACCACCTGTTATCAGCACATCAATGGAGAGCAGAACAGTGCAACTTGATGGTGATGAAAACTATGACCCAACAGTAGGAATTGAAATTCCAACTCCATCTGTAAGTTATCAAATTCCAAACAGTGTGACATATGATGAATTTAGTGCAAATTCAGGTGCTTATGCTGACACAGATTATGTTGTTATGGGCGTTGACAAAAACGGCAGAGCAACAAATTGGAGCACAACTTATGGACAGGCAGGTTCATTTGTTCCTAAAAAAATAGGCGAATATCCAATTCAATACACGGTAAAGCTCACAGTTTACAACCACAATGTTTTCACATGGGATGACATGAACTCTGAAGATTACACAGGCGGATACTTCACATATCAAAATAACAGTTTGACTGCAAATGTTGTGGCAAACGCTGATGGCACATATTCTGTGACACAAGGCGACAATGTTTACACAGTCAAGAAAGACCAAAATGAAGATTATAAAGTTTACAATGCATCAAACAATTCGCTATTGGGTGACTTGAATGGAACAATCTTCCAAGATGTTGACCTTAACGATTGGGCAAACGATTTGACTGTTTACACACTTACAAGTGATGTTTACACAATCATTGTTCAAGATACAGTAGGACCTAGATTTTATATCGATAAATATGACTATCCAGACATAATTTCTGATGCTGGCTCTGATGGTTATGCTTTGACAATTTATGGCATTGATGCAATAGACAGAAGCAATATCAATGCTAGCAGGTCAAGAATTGTCCTTTCTTGGACACTTGCAAATGGTGAAACAGGTTCTCAAACATTCTCAACAAACTTGTTTGCTAACCAAACCTACAATATCAGAGCAAATGGTGGAAACGCAGTTGATGGAACATACACAATCACTTACACTGTTTATGACAACAACGGAAACTACACCACAGCAAGCAAAGAGATTGCTGTCGGCGACAACATTGCCCCAACATTGACATTTGATGATGATTTTGTTAATGAAAGTTATCAACTTGGAGACACATTGATTCTCGACCCAACAAAGATTCACTACAGTGACAACAAGGATATGCCTGAAAATCCAGAAATCACAATCAGACTTGTAAACAATGCAACAAGTGATGAAGAAATTGAATACACAATGGTTGGTGGAAATTATCAATTCCCAGAATTTGATGAAGTTGGCACATACACTTTGACTGTTGAAGTTAGAGATGCTGCTGGAAACACATCAACTCATCCTGGTTTTACAATTGAAGTGACTGCAAGAGCAACTAACACAGACACAATTTACAGAGTTGTTGGAACAATTTTGATTGTCGTTTCAGTTTTGATTCTTGTTGGAGTTATCGTTTACTTCATTGTTTCAAAGGTTAAACTTGACAAAGAGCTCAAGAAATAAAACTTCAAGAAAAAAAAGATTGACATAATGTCAGTCTTTTTTTTATACTCAATGTCATTTTAATGTCATTGGCTTCGATGATTATGATTGGTTTTATTTTGGAAAGACACATGGATCATCATTCTGAGCCATGAACTCAGTGATGTGTCGAAGAACCTTTTTGTTTTTGGAATGTTTTGGCTACGCTTAATATGTGACATTCTGTGACTGTTTTAGAGATCTGTTGCATTTTACAAGAAGTCATATATGAGTGTGACTGTTTTTAGTTTTTGGGATAGATGTGAGTGTTGCAAGGCAACAAGTATATTTGGGGCGTAAAATAGTAAATTTCTCTTATTTAAAGGTTAATAAAAAAGAAGGTAATTTTACCTTCTTTTTCGCTAGACCAATGCTTATTTGTTATTCTATGACATTTTATTTAACTCTTATTCTTTTTCTCAACTTAACAATTATGATGATAACAGCAACCACTACCAACGCAGCAATTACAATTGCGATGATCGCAGCAGCATTGAGTGGTTCATTTTTCACAACACGATAACTGTAAAGCAAATTGCCACTCGGCGACAAGATTTGAATATAATATGTTCCAGAGTTTGTGATTTGTGTTGAAACCGTTTGGTCTGTGGCATCGGTGATATCCAATGTGTAGTAAAGTGTATTTGAATTTCCAGAAGACCTCAAGATTCTCACTGTGCTTTCGCCCATCTCTGAATAGATGTTTGCTCTGTTGAATGTGATTGTGATTGGGTCAGTTGTTGATGAGCCCTCGGCAATCGAAATTCTTATTGGAGCTGTGCCGACTTGAATGTTAACTTTGTAAGTGAAACTTGTTTGCAATGTGGAGTCGGCAAACAATCTATCATTTGAGTTTACTGTAATAAGGTAAGTGCCTGAGCCGGTCTTTTCGTCAAGATAGGAAAGTGGAAGTTCTGCCATGTAGGTTCTGCCATTTATTGTCAGAGTTGACACATCAAGCGTGCGCAGAAGTTGGTCTGTTATGTCAACATCGTTTTTGAGCACTCGTTCTATATAGTAGTTTGAATATCTGTTGTAAATGTAAGAATAGCGATATTCATTTGGATTTAGAATTGTAAATTGATATGTTTCCTGTCTGATTGGTCCAACATCTGGGATGTTTGATGTTGCCGAGAAGTAAACTTCATAATATCCTGGTTCATCAAAAATGTAGGTTGTGTCATCAGTGAATGTGCCGGTGTAATCTTGCCCATCCTTTCTGACTGTGATGACTGGATAACCATCAAGTGAGTAGAATTCGGAGCGTGTGTTTGGATCAATGTTGAGTGTCACTGTACCATTGTAAATTGCCTGCTTAATTGGAAGAGTGGTTTGTTCTTGTCCGCTCACTGGGTCTATATAGGTGACTGTAAATGGCACATCTTTCAAGAAGATGAACGAGAACTGCTCTGTTTGTCCAGAACTGCCTCGATTGAATCTTTGAACGTTTCCGGCGTTGTCGTAAAGCGAAATTGTGTAATGACCAGAATGTGTCAAATAGATGTAATTATAGTCGCGGTTGTTTGTTCTTCTTGAGTAAACCACAGGGAAGAGTTCAACTCCATCCTTAACAAGGCGGATGTTGATTTCGTTTTGTGGGATGCCATAATAACTTGACCATTGAAGTTCAATTCTGTCAATTGAAGAATAATCTTGTGAGACAACCACGCTTTTTGAGGAGTCGTTGACAAGGTTGTTGCTTGTGTCAATGATGCCGTTCATGTTGTAGGTGTAAAACTCATCAACAAAGTTGTCAGAATTTGGGATATAAGTGATGACAATGTTTGAATTGAATGGAGCAATGTTTCCAAGATCGGTGCTACCCATGTTTGAGATTGTCCACAGTTCTGATGTCACGGTAGAACTGTCTGTGTATACTTCAACTCGGGTGGCGGTGATGTCTTGTTCTTGATTTGTTTGAATTGTCACCAAATCTCTGTCCGCATAACCAACATTGACAATGTAGTGATTTGCAAAGTGTCCGCCGGTTGGTGTTTCATAGACCGTGTCACTGCGTTCTACAATGCTTGTCACGCCATCAATTGTCTTCTCTATCCAATATGTTGCTGTCAATGAAGACAAATTGAATTGATAGATTTGACTTGCTGGAACATATCCAAAGACATATTCAGGAGTGCCCATTTCATTGTCAAGATAGGTTTCATCATACCATATCTTCAAATAGTAGGTTTCCATTTCATTTGATTGACAAACAAGTCTTGTGCCCGATGTGATTTCTGTCCAATTCACGCCATCACGACTGATGGAATATACGACAGGTATGAAGGTCTCTTGCTGAGCATATTGAATTGTCACTTCGGAGAAGTATCCTGAGTCTTCGCTTCCACTGCCTTCAATGATGTTTTGGGTGACATTGTTTCTGTTTGCATCCAAAATTTTGAACTGCCCTGGCAAGTTGTTCGCGGTTGTGTTATTTGCCTGTGGAAGTTGGTTGTAAAGGGTGAAGTAAAGCGTTTTGACAAGATTTGTATTTGTATCGGCATTATTAAAGTCGCGCACAACTATAGCAAAATTGTCATTATAGAAGTTTGTGGTGTTTGTTGTGGAGACCAAGATTGTTGTCACTCCTTGTCCGTTTTGAGAAGAACTGATTGTGGCATTTGTCAAAGTGTCGGCAATTTCTCCATCTACCAAATCGAAAATTTCCACAGTATATTTATTTGGATTATAGTGATATTGCAAACCATTTTTGGTAATGTAATACAGTCTGCCATTTGTAGTGTCATAGTAAGAGTATAGGTCTTGTTGTGATGTCACTTCTTGTGTGATGAGAGTTTCTCTGTAAAGATGAATTTCTCTGTACTGTGTGCCAAAGTTGTCGGCGTAATTATACACAATTCTGGTGTTTGAAACGAAGCCAAGTGATGGATTTATTTCAAAAGTGATTGTGCCAAGTGTGGCATCATATGTGACAGTGACATTGGAATTTGACTGCCATAAACTTGCAAAGCCAAGTTCGTTTGTTTGATCATATATGATTTCATCATTTGCTGTGATTTGAAGATGTGTCACAAATGTAGAGCCATAAATGGTGTTTTGAATTGCAGAATCTGATGGCTGTGCAAAACGGATAAATTCTCTGTTTTGACTGTCTGTAAGGTTTGCTGTGAGCGAGGTGTTTCTGATGTTTAGATAGAAGTTTGTTGTTGTGAGATTTTGCCTGTTGTAGATTGCAATAGTGTTTTTGTATCTCGAACTTATGCTTCCATCAACAAGGTCACCAATGGCAATTCTTGTGTAGTTTTGACCAACAAAAGCATAAGCAAAACCTCTGTCCCAAGGCGTGAGCATCAGATATCTTGTTGTAGAAACTCCGGTTGCACTCACGGTGATAAGTCTTATTTGCGCCCAAGCATCACCAAAGAAATTGATGTTTTCAAGAGTAAAGCCTGTCCTTGCATAAATAGTGTTTGTTGCATTTTGATATGACTGTGTCAAAAGATAATCATCAATTGTGTAGGAGTGTTCCTGCCCATCGCCATCTGTGTAAGTGATAAGGTTGTTGAAGTCGCTCCCTTCAACTGTGCTGGATGTGTAGGCAGTCACATAAATTGTGTAGATTGCCATGTTGCCCGCAATATCCATTTCCACAACTTCATAGTAAGTGTCAGGGGAAAGTGTTGTCACGGTTGTTATGTCATCAAAATTTGATGCAAAGAAGTTTGTTGGAGTTGTTTCTTGTTCTGCTTGTGATGTATATTTGGTGTTGTTTCCATGAGTGTCGACAAAGGCGCGAATGTAGGTTCTAAAAACATCTCCACCAAGTGAATTTTTGAGTGTTTGCAAGAAGTCTGCAGTCACACTGTATGAATAATAAGCAAATGTTCCAGTGTTGTTTGAGATGTTGTAGCTGGTGTTAGTCAAATCATCAGTTTGTTCCATATCTGCTGTGTAGTAGGTGCGAAGCGCTGAATTTGTCAGCGGAGCAATGAGATTTCCGCTTGTAGAATTTGTCACCAAGTTTTGCACATTTGTGCTTGGGGCGGAAAGGTCAACCGCAACACGCTTTGTCACTCTTGAATAGAACCTTGCATCATGATTTTTAAACTGCATTGTGATGTCAACATAACCGCCATTTGTGTAAACTCCAAGTTTTTGCAGGTCAAGTTGTGCAACATAGTTGTTCCCTGAAAGAGTTGGACTTTGTGCAAACACATCATCGCTCACATGGAAGGTTGTTCCGTCAAACGACCTAAATACAATTTCATCAATGTCGATATCGGCCATGTAAGTGCTACCTGCTTCCCAAACAAGTGTGACAACAGATTGGTTTGTGTAATATGTCATGCTTGGCTGTGTGTCAACTGAAGGAGCAGGAGATGCTGTGATGGAATTGAGAACAGAGTTTGAAGTTGATTGCACCACAAAGTCTGGATTTGATCTTTGGATTTCAAAACTGAATGTCAAATATTGTTGATAATTGTTTTCGCCAACTTCCGTGCCATATCTTCCTTGATAAATGCGAACATAGTAGGTGCCTTCTTGTGACAGATATTCAAATTTTGAGCCATCATTGTAATTGTAAAAGTTCAAGAAGCCTGAACCATCAGTGGTTGTTGTTTCCAAGGTTGGATTGCGTGGATTTGTTGATGTGACTGCAACAAGATTTGCTGTTTCTGTGCCATCTTTGTAAATTTCGGCATAAAGAGCATACTCACGAATGAGCGAAGAGCCAAAGTAGAAGTTGTCCTCATTTGCAAGGGTGTATGAATTGTTTGCAATGAAGTATAACTGTGAATTGTATCTTATCTGTGTGCTGTCTGCTGTGCTTGCTACAATGTCAATGATTGTGCCAGCTGGAAGGGTTTCATCTGAAGGTGTTAAAAGTGTGCTATCGTTGTAAAGTGTTGTTTGTACATTAAGCACATGATAATCTTCATACTGCACTTCAAAATCATAACTTGCTATCTGTGAAACTGCTATGTAATAGATTTCATCTTCATGGACAATCTTGGCAGTCTGTTCAGTTGCTGAAAGGACAGTCACTTTTGCACCGGAATTCAAAACAATGTTTGTTTCTTCTTGCAACGCTTCATCATTGTAAAGAATTGTTCCATTTGCCAGCATTGCAGTTTTGATAGTATAAGAGGTATATTTATATTGTGGAACATAAACATATACAGGAAGCAAATTTGTTGTTAAAATTGACCTAACTGTGCCATTGTTGTAAAGTGATGAACCATTTGTGTTTCCTTCTTCACTGTTTGGGAAAGTGACAACTAAACTTGCATTTGTGCCATTGTCATACATCGACACAAAGATGTCTCCACCGACCAAACTTTCAAGATGCGAACCATTTTCATCACTGACAAGTTCGGCATTTGTCACAACTTCGTTTCTGTCAACATAAAAGACATATGTTCTTTGATAGAAGTCGTTTTCGTTGTAAGAATAACCTTCATCAATGTAGTAAGTTCTCACAATTTCATATTTTCCTTCCATTGTGACATTATTGGCATTTAAGCGGATTTCTTCCTGTTGAACTTCTGTGATTGCACCATTTTCGGTGAAGTCATAAACATTGATTTCGGTGGCACTGTCAGAGAGCGTGTATGAGTGGTAAGTTATATCTCCGATTGTATTTGTTATTTCAATATATGGATAATATTTGATAATCACGCTGTCAACTTGAATTAACATATCTTCATTTGTAATTGTTGGAATGAATGACAAAACAAACGCTTTGTTCATTCTTGTAGGACTTAGATAGGTTGTCTTTGTTTGGCGCGAGATGCCATCGTTTGTTGCGATTGTTCCCTCAACCACATTGTTTGAAGTTAGCACTTCCGTTTCGCCCTGTTCATTTTCAAATTCTATGAAAAATTCAGATGAGTCAAAACTGATGATGATGGTCTGTCTTGCGGAATAATAATTTGTGTATTGAATAACATTGTTTGGGTCATAAGCCGTGTCCATGCGAGTGTTTGACATATCACGAATCAGCACTCTGTATATCATCTCTTCATTGACTGTGATAGCTCGCGAGTAAACATCTGTTTGTGCAGTGTAGGATGCGTGTTCACGATCGATATAATAGGATGTGCTGTTAATTGGAATTGTGATATAAAGTCCATTATAACCATTAAACAAGTTTGATGTTCCATCAGTTTCTGGTGAGATTGTGATGTTTATATTGTTGAGTGAGCGCATATAACCATTTGAGTAGAGTTTGTTATAAATAACTGAAAAGATGTCTGTGCAAGGTGTGCCATCATAGGTCAGATAAAAATCATAGAAATGTGTGCCATCATAGGTCAGATCATCAACGGTAATATTATCTGGATTTATTGAAGACGTATAACTCAAAGTGCGGAAGTTGACAATGTAAATTGCCTTATTTTTCGCCCAATATAATGTTGAAGGCGTGGTCACATAAACAGAAGAACTTGTCAATTCATAACTTTGTCCATCGAAAATGGCAAAGTAAGGGGTTGTCGTGTCAATCATATACACTTCAATAGAGTGATTTCCTGCTTCATCATAGACATCCACAAGATAAAGCCCAGCATCTGACAAAACATATTCAGTTGAAACTGTGCTGTCAAATTCGATTGTGTTGCCTTGATAAGGAAGCCAATTATTGTTTGTCGTGCTCATATTAAGCAGATTGTTGACCGGTAAGAAAGAATCTTCTGTTGAATAACGCAAAAGTACGCGCAATGTTTCTGACAAAACCGCTGGTCTGTTGCTGTAATACTGTCCATCAATAATTGGGAAGTATCTGTAATAAGCAAATGTTCTTGCTCCACTTGCCTTTTCATTCCAAGACAAAACTACACTTTGATTTGTAGTGAATGTTGAAAGTGTGGAAACAACTCTGTAATTTGTTGAGTTTGTTATCTCGGTCACATTACGTGCAGTGATGTTTTCAAGTGGATTTTTATCAATGGTAAAGGTTTGTTCTCTAAAATAACCAGAATTGGATGTGATGAGAAGATTTGATGCTGTCACTTGATTTGAGAAGTAAAGTCTTACGGTGTAAAATGCACTTCGATCTAGGGTGACAAAGTTTTCTTCGTTGTCGCTTGCAAGAAGAGTGTTCCAAGAGATTCCACTTGTTCCGCCAAAGTCGCTCATGTAAGTGTTTGAGTCATAGTCATAGGCGTAAATCTGAATGGTGACATCTTGATTGAAAGGATTGTCAAGTGTGGTATTGACAATGTTTACATTTTCATTAACAAAAGTGTCAGATGGAACATTTTTCCCGCTTTCAGTTGTCATAACTGCAATGCTTGGCAAGTCTTTGACAATTTCAAAGTAGAACACTTGATAGAAAACTGTGTTTGCCGAAAGTGTGCCTTCATTTAGGTAATAGTTGTCAAATGTGTAGGCAATGATGTAGATATACTTGCCTGCTGTGCTGTCTGTTCGGCCCTCAAATGTGGTGCGATAGAGTTGTTGAGCATTCTCACCTGAGACAATTGAACCAAAGTTGCCCTGTTCATACGCAGAAGAAACTCGGGTTGTGGAATAGATATAACTTCTCAATGTCTGTGACTGAACAAGTGAGGCATTTGAAGTGAGTCTAATTGGTGTTTGGTCTGTCTGCACCGGTTGGATGTTGTTTGTGTTTATGTAATTCAAAACATTTGAGATATTGAAAGTGGTGTTTCCGGTTGTTTGTGAGTAGTTTTCGTTTGAAGCAAGAAATTCGCTTGTGATGTCCGCACTATTTTCAAACCTGCCATTTTCAAAATCATATTCTTTAAGTTCGCTGATTTGGCGGATGTTGTTTTCATCGGTTGGCTTATCCATGTCAGTGTAATTTGCTTGATAACCATACATATAAACTAAAACATTTTTTGTGATGGAAGTCACGCCATCTAGAGCATATTTTCTCACCTGAGTGTCCGCATCTATTGAAAAATCTACAATTTGGATGGCATCAAATGAGAGTGTGTAATTTCCAACATCGGTGAAGTAAACTCTGCAGGTTTTGCTTTCGGTGTCAAGTTCTGTGTGAACAATATCATCGCCGCTTGTGTAGACAGGGGATGGAGATGAAGCATCTTTGTCATATTGCAAGTGTGCGTTATATGTGGTGTTTGAAAGCTTTTTCTCAATGTTAAGTTCAAACTTGGTGTAATCATATTCAATATATGGTATGCTGTTTGTGTTATCTTCTGCGGAATAGTTGCTGTAAAGATAAAAAGCATTTTGCATGTCCGAAGTTCCAGAAAGTGCAATGTCGTGGTCAAATGAATTATAGACAATGTTTGGACGGTTGTTGAAGAAGTACTCTGCTCTGTCAACGACATAAAAGCTGTAATTCACAGTGACAATTTGGTCAGAAAATGCAGTTTCTTGCATATTTGTTCCACCATCAGTGCAGGTGTAGAGGGTGTATGTAAGCGAAAGTGAGTAAATTCCCTCAATCACATTGCCATCCTCATCTGTGATGGCAATCTCATTGTTTTCCAATGCTTCTGCTCCGCCATCCGGAAGGCGTGTGAATGTCATGTTAAATTGTTGTGGTTGTGCTGCTGAATGATTGTTTGGGAAGGTAAATCCGCTGTAGGAGATATAGTCCCCCATGTTGATGTCTTGGTCCTGACCATTGATGGAAAGGCTGACAGAGTCAATGCTGTAGAAGTAAAACACCGAGGTGTTTTCAAGGTCTGGATAATAAACAAAGTTATAGATGTCATTTTGAGGGGAAAGTTCATTGCCGTTTGTGGCAAGTGAGAGTGTGAGATAGTTTGAAGTGCTGTTTTCGCTAAAATATAAAAAGGTGTCGGAATCAATCAAACTGCTTGGGTTTTCTGTGGACTCTGTGCCATCAAACAGATATTCTTGTGCAGAAAAATAATCGGGGATGTTTTGATTGTCAATCTCCGTTTGTGAAACATCTTCTGCAAGAGCGATTTTATTTGCCGAAGGTTTGGTGGCAAACATAAAACCAAAACTTGCAAAGCAAACTGCAAAAAAGATGTATAAGAAACTTTTGATAAATCTATTACTTTTTTCCATAACTTACCTCTCAATTACAAAGTAATTTTAGCACAAACCAAATTTTTTTCAAAATAAATAGATATATATTTTATTATAAATAATAATATATTATTTAATACACAATTTTTGGACAATTTAATTTATTGTTTCCGATCAACAGAAGAAAATCGCTTTGTGTGCGTAAAATAACGCAAAAGGTCGGTTTTTAAAAATATAAATAAATTGAAAAATAAATAAAAAAATAATAAAAATATCAAAAAAAATCAATATTTTATTAAAAAAATGCACAAAAAATAGAATTTTTATTTAATTTTATTATTTTTATATTATTTTTCATAATTTTATTTACAATAATTTTATGAAACTTTTTTTTAAAGATTTATCACTTTACATAAGTGCTTTTGTGCCGATGTATATTTTGGTGTTTGTCAAACTAGTTGTGGAGATTATCAATCAAAATCTAACTTTTAATGTACTCAACACTTTAAATTTTTGCACACTTTTGCTGTTGATTGGGATCGGCATTTTTGGTCTTGTTTGGAATGTCTCTCTCGACACCGAAAGTGCGGTGCAGGTAAAAATTATCTCAAAAGAGAACATCACCGACAAACATTTTTTGGGATATTTTTCCCTCTTTGTCTTTTTTGCCATTCCGCTTGATTTGTCACTTGTCAGTGCATATTGTGTTTATATTTTGGTGCTTGTGATGATTGGCATTGTCTACATCAATAATTCACTTTTTTACATCAATCCACTTTTAAACATCCTAGGCTATAATTTTTATGATATTGAATATGAAGAACTTGTCACAGGTGAGAGAAAAACAGCCAAGATTTTTTGCAAAGGGAGTCTGCCGGCAAGAGATAAAACTTGTTGGATAAAAAACAAAAATCAGCACTTTTGTTTTATTGATAAAAAGCACATAGGCAATCACTAAATGTTCAAAAAACTGAACAGGGGTGTAATTTTTTTTATCATTTTTATGTTTTTTTGATGCACAAAAGTTGCCATTTAGGTTTGATAATTAAGAAAATGGGTATTGACATTGGGTTATAGAAGAGTTATCATAATAAAGCAAAAAAGGGAGATAAATATTATGAATATTGAAGCAAAAGATGATTCAAAAGTTATAAGAGGCTTGGAAAAAGATTATATAAATTATATAGTTGAATTTACCGATTATATAGTTAAACACGCAACACTCAACAAGAAAAAATTTAATTTTATCAGTGAGAAAGAATTTTCAAATTGCATGGGTTTTAATGAAAATTATCAATATGCTTCTCGCAATGTAAAACAGATGAAATGTGCCTATGATTTGGTTATTGGAAGAATCAAAGGGCTTGATGAGTATTTCTATGAAAACACTTATGAACCTGCAGTTTATGAAAGCATGAAAAAACTTTTGAGCGTGGCACTTGATTTTGGCTATTGTGATGAAGCAACAAAAATGGTTGCACTTTTGAAAGACCCAAAAATAAACAGAGAACAACACCATATCAATGTTTCTTCTGCACTTTTGAAAATTATGGAAAACTATGGGAAGAGAACCATTTTGGAAGATGAAGCAAACTTCAAACCAAATGCTGAAAAGTTGATTGAATTTGTTTATGCTGGAAAGTTTGGAGAAGATACAAAGACTTTGCTTTCGCCAAGAAAGATGGCAAATGCTTACAACAGGGCAAAGGTTGTTGACAATGACGGAGTATTCTATATGATGGGTGACGAAGCAAGAATCAGTGATAAAGATTTAGAAACACTTAATATCACTAAATCAGATTTGTCGTTATAATTGCACAATAAAGGTATTAACACACAAACATTGTTTACTATATTAAATATATTATATAAAATAATATACAATATATAAAATGAAAAAATTGACTAACTAGCAAAATAAGCATGGTTTTATTTTAATAAGTTGTTTTTGTTAAGTATATATGTGCAAGTGTGGAAGAACAATGACTGAACAGTTTTATGAAAGAGCACTCATTCGAGTGTTTTTTCATTTTTTGTAAAATTTAGTTGACAAATCCCCCCCCCGTGATATCATTCAACTGATGTTAGTGATAAAAGGGGGTGAACATTATGGAAGAAGATAATAAACAAAACAATCAACAGATGGCGCAAGATAATCAACAGTTATCGCAAAACAATTATCAAAGCAGTTCAGGTTGGGACAAAAATAATCAGCCATCATACCAAGAGAGTAAGGCGGGCATAGGCTTTGTCTGTGCATTCTTTTTGGGGATTATGGGTTTGATTATTGGTTATTGTTGTTTTAAGGGTTATGAAAGGCAGACTTTTTTGAAGGGATTTTGGATAACGTTTGGTGTTGTTTATGGAATCGCAATTTTGTTGATTGTCATAATCTTTGCTGCTGGTGCATTTGCTGCTACCACGGGCGGTTTTTAATTTTGCAGACAAAAATGAGTGAAGATGAGAAAGTCTTCACTTTTTTATTCTCTTAGTGATGACAAACAATCATTTTTTTGATTTAAAAAGTTTAAAACCTTTAGAAATTTTTTCAATTTTTGACCATTTTTAGAAAAAAACAAAAGTTTTTTTAAAATTTTCTTTGAGAAATTTTGGCTGTTTTTGGGCTATTTTTGCGAACACACGGCAAGACGCCCGGTACTTCCAAAATTTTTTAAAAAAAAGTTGAAAATTTTTAATTTTTTTTTGAAAAAAGTGTTGACAAAGTTTTTGCCATTGTGTTAGAATACGCATGTTGACACCGCAAAGGAAGGTTGATGAAAAGTCAACTGTCAACAAAAGTTCTTTGACAACTACATATTTAGAAGATAAAGTCAAATATTATTTACGAGTTTAAACTTTTAAAATTTATTAGTTTACAATGTAATACGATATTTGCATACTCAAATTAAGTCGAGTAAAGAGTTGCTGGAAACAGCAACAGCGAAAATGCTAAGAAATCCAATAATCAATATGATTAAGCTACAAAGAGCATATAGGGGATGCCTTGGCACTAGGCGCCGATGAAGGACGTGATAAGCTGCGATAAGCTACGGAGAGATGCACATAATCTGTGATCCGTAGATTTCCGAATGAGGAAACTCAGCACTGTTAATACGGTGTTATCATTGCACGAATCAAATAGTGTAATGAGGGGAACCTGCTGAACTGAAACATCTAAGTAAGCAGAGGAAAAGAAAGTAAAAAAACGATTGTGGTAGTAGTGGCGAGCGAAACTGCATGAGCCCAAACCAAGGGTAGAAATACCTTTGGGGTTTAGGACTTCCATAAAAGAGAAAGAACGATAGGTGAAGATGTCTGGAAAGATGCACAACACAGGGTAATAGTCCCGTAACCGAAATTGAACTTTCCTTGGGAAGCACCAGAGTAGCACAGGACACGTGGAATCCGGTGTGAAGATGTGAGGACCATCTCATAAGGCTAAATACGACCTAGTGACCGATAGCGAATAGTACCGTGAGGGAACGGTGAAAAGAACCCCGGGAGGGGAGTGAAAGAGAACCTGAAACTGTATGCTTACAAGCAGAGAAAGAACGACTCATCATGAGATGATAGTTTGATCTCGTACTTTTTGTAGAACGGGCCGGCGAGTTACGATATGTAGCGAGGTTAAGTGATTTTGTCACGGAGCCGAAGCGAAAGCGAGTCTGAATAGGGCGAAATTAGTTGCATAGCGTAGACCCGAAACCCGATGACCTAACCATGAGCAGGTTGAAGCGAAGGTAACACTTCGTGGAGGACCGAACACACGCCTGTTGAAATAGTCGGTGATGACTTGTGGTTAGAGGTGAAACGCCAATCGAATCGGGATATAGCTGGTTCTCCTCGAAATAGCTTTAGGGCTAGCCTCTGATAAAAGATTGCTGGGGGTAAATCACTGAATAGGATAGGGGCCTTCACGGGTTACCAAACCTTATCAAAATTTGAATACCAGTCAATTGTTCTCAGGGAGTCAGACAGCGACGGATAAGCGCCATTGTCAAAACGGAAACAGCCGAGACCCACAGCTAAGGTCCCAAAGTTAAGTCTAAGTGGAAAAGGATGTGTCATCTCTAAAACAACCAGGATGTTGGCTTAGAAGCAGCCATTCATTAAAAGAGTGCGTAATAGCTCACTGGTCGAGAGACGGTGCGCCGAAAATTCAACGGGGCTAAAGACTTACACCGAAGCTTGGGAATTGAATATTTTATATTTAATTGGTAGAGGAGCAATGATTGCGGGCAGAAGCCGTATCGTGAGGGGCGGTGGACTGCAATCAAGAGAGAATGCCGGCATGAGTAGCGAAAGCAAAGCGAGAAACTTTGCCGTCGAAAGTCTTAGGTTTCCTGGGCAAGGCTTGTCCTCCCAGGGTAAGTCGGGGACTAAGGTGAGGCCGAAAGGCGTAGCTGATGACAAATTGGTAGATATTCCAATACCACCAACGCACGATAAAGTGCGATGCAGTGACACAGAAGGATAGCAGAAACACGGTGATGGACAGCCGTGGCCAAATCATGAGGGGTCTAGTGAGTGAAGTACCATTTAGAGCACACCCTAGGTGATGATGGGGAGTGAAATTTAGTAACGAAGTCTGTGAATTCACGCTGGCGAGAAAAGCTGCTAAGTAGTGCGTGGGTGCCCGTACCGCAAACCGACACAGGTAGACGATGAGAGAATCATAAGACGAACGGAATAACTCTTGTTAAGGAACTCGGCAAAATGACCTCGTAACTTCGGGAGAAGAGGTGCCAACAGCAATGTTGGTCGCAGCGAAACGTCCCAACCAACTGTTTACCAAAAACACAGGTCTCTGCTAAATCGTAAGATGAAGTATAGGGGCTGACGCCTGCCCGGTGCTGGAAGGTTAAGAGGAGATGTTAGCGCAAGCAAAGCGTTGAATTTAAGCCCCAGTGAACGGCGGCCGTAACTATAACGGTCCTAAGGTAGCGAAATTCCTTGTCAGGTAAGTTCTGACCCGCATGAATGGCGTAATGAGTTGGGAGCTGTCTCAACAGGAGATCCGGTGAAATTGAAGTATGCGTGAAGATGCGTATTACCCGCGACTAGACGGAAAGACCCCGTAGAGCTTTACTGTAATTTGACATTGAGTTTTGAATTATGATGTACAGGATAAGTGGGAGGCTTTGAAGCAGGTTCGTTAGGACCTGTGGAGCCAACCTTGGGATACCACTCTTTGTGATTTGGAATTCTAACATTGTGCCGTAATCCGGGCAGTGGACAGTGTCTGATGGACAGTTTGACTGGGGCGGTCGCCTCCTAAACGGTAACGGAGGCGTCCAAAGGTTCCCTCAGGATGGTTGGAAACCATCTGTATAGAGTGCAAAGGCAGAAGGGAGCTTAACTGCAACACCTACAAGTGGAGCAGATAGGAAACTAGGGCTTAGTGATCCGGCGGTTGAGTATGGAATTGCCGTCGCTTAACGGATAAAAGTTACCTCGGGGATAACAGGCTGATCTCCCCCAAGAGTTCACATCGACGGGGAGGTTTGGCACCTCGATGTCGGCTCGTCACATCCTGGGGCTGAAGCAGGTCCCAAGGGTTCGGCTGTTCGCCGATTAAAGTGGCACGCGAGCTGGGTTCAGAACGTCGTGAGACAGTTCGGTCCCTATCTATCGTGGGCGTAGGATATTTGAGAGGAGCTGTCCCTAGTACGAGAGGACCGGGATGGACATACCAATGGTGCACCAGTTGTCGTGCCAACGGCATAGCTGGGTAGCGATGTATGGATAAGATAAACGCTGAAAGCATCTAAGCGTGAAACTTGCCTCAAGATTAGATATCCCATAACATAAGTTAGTAAGACCCCTTGCAGACTACAAGGTTGATAGGTCGCATGTGTAAGCACAGTAATGTGTGTAGCTGAGCGATACTAATAGGTCGAGGGCTTAATCACGGATTTAGTGAAATTTGAGCCATGCTAATTTGATTTTATCAAATTGCTCGAAATTTCCATTTTTGCTTCCTTCTAAGTGTGTAGTTGTCAGAGAACTTATCTCTGTTTGAATATTGCCACATCCTATCCTCCTTTTTTATAAAAAGGCAATATTCAAAATATTATGTTAATATCATTGACTTCATCTGAAGAAAATGTTATTATACCATAGCCGGTGGCGATAGAGAGAAGGTCCACCTGTTCTCATCCCGAACACAGAAGTTAAGCTTCTCATCGTCTAAAATACTTGGCTGGTGACGGCCCGGGAAAATAGAACACTGCCGGTTAATGTTAAAACCTACCGCATGAGGTGGGTTTTTTCTTTTATATTGACAATCGCTCAGACAGAAAAACGGCAGTGTTGGCACACCCTGTGTGCGTTTCGCTTTGCGAAACCTATTTTCCGTAAATTGTTTACAGAATTCAACATTGACAAAGTTTTTAGTTTGATATATAATTATTAAGAGGTTTAAAATAATGATTAAATTGAATTATGACATTATCACTGCACTTGAAAAAGTCAATGTAATTTATGTAAACGAGAGTTGCCTCTGTGGACAATTAAAATTGATGGATTCACTTTCAGAGATTATTGGCACAAGTATTTATATTGGAAAGCAGGGAGAAAAATATAAACTATTCAGCCCAGGTGGTTATTTGATAGCGGAATATGACACAAAAATGTCAAAAGATGGAGAAATTAGTTTGGGAACATTCAACAAACTTGCTGCTTCTTGTATTGCAAAAGAACCGGAATATATTGATCATTTGCCAGCACAATTTTTCAGTAAAGACTTTTGTCACAATGTTATGGCATTCTATAAAATAGAATTGGAACAAAAAATAAAACCGCAAAAGAATATTTTTGGGCGAATCAGCAACAAAGCGTTGAAATTGCAGTTAAAAGACATGCAAGAGCGTCTTGTTAGATATAATAAAATCTATGAGAATGGTGAGAGGAGAAGAATTCAAAAATTAAATGAAAAAGCAATGTAAGATAGATTCTTCTTGGAAAATTATTATCTTTCCAACCGACACTGTTTATGGAATCGGATGTAAGATTACTGATGAAAACAGCATTAAAAAAATATATGAAATAAAGCACAGACCAAAAGATAAACCACTTGCTTGTCTGTGTGCAAATCTTGAACAAATTAACCAGATTGCCATTTTGGATAAGGTGGCAAAAAAGATTATAAAAAACTTTATGCCAGGTGCGTTGACTCTTATTTTAAGAGCAAGAGATTATATCGGCAAAATCACCGGTTTTGAGACAATCGGAGTGAGAATCCCAAACAACAAACTTGCACTTGACATCTTACAACAAAATGGCCCGATGTTGACCACTTCCGTAAATGAATCAGGGCAGGTGAGCATGACAGATTATCATGAAATTGTCAAAAATTTTGGAGATAAAGTTGATTTTGTTTTCAAACCGAATGGCGAAAAATCTTCAAAAAAGCCTTCAACGGTTTTAAAGATTGAAAGTGGAAAGATTGACATTTTGCGTGAGGGAGAGATATCTCTTCAAATGATTGAAAATTTGCTTAAAAAGGGCGTTTAACACGCTTTTTTTTGATATTGACATATAAATTGTTGAATGTTATAATTGGAAACGAAAAAGAGAGGAAAGAATGAGAGACATTTATCGCGGAATCTACAACACTTTTAAGTGCAATAACTTTGATGAAGTGATTGAGCATATCAAGAATGGAGAAGTGTTTAGGACAGATGCTATGGATTGGTATTATCGTGTTATACCAAGTGAATATGATTTGCCAAAGGATGTCTTTTACATGAGAAGAACCTGCATAACTTCTGTGACTACAAAATGGCGTTGGTTTTACAAAGTGGAAAGAGATGGGAATGGCTCAAAAATTTATGTCGGGAAAGATATTGAGGACAAGATTTGTGATGAATTGAAACTGTGGGCAAGAGAAATCAATCCTAAAACGATGTGCGCATTTTCGGGCAAAAGATTTGTTTCATATTTAAATGCCATACCGCCTGAAATTTACGCGCGTGAGGGCTTTGTAGATAAGATGAAAAAGACCTTTAATAATGCACTGATAAAGCGCATGAAAGGCCTTCAAGAAGGGCAAGAGATGGAACTTGAAAGACTTTTTACAATATCTCAAACAACAAAGGAAATTGTTGATGAGAATTTGAAAAGAGCAGATTTGGAAAGTGCTGTGAAGGGACAAAAAGCAAGTCAAGAATTTGAGGAATTGAAAAAGAAAAGAATTGCTGAAATGCAAAAAGAAAGATAAGAGTGCTGTGATATTGAATTTTTTGAAATTTTCAATTTTTTTTCAAAAAATGTTGACATATAAATGTGAATTTGCTAAAATATGTCTCGTAACCGTTGATATTCCGGAGTAGCTCAGCGGTGGAGCAGGCGGCTGTTAACCGCAAGGTCGAAGGTTCGAACCCTTTCTCCGGAGCCAAAGAAAGCGCAGAGACAAACTCTGTGCTTTTATTTTTTTTGTTGACCTTGCGACATCGC